>JBKEDN010000173.1:0-55427 GCA_047975435.1 Draconibacterium sp.
CCAATGAAATTATGGCTGAAAATTGAACGAAAAGGAAAATGATGATTGAAAATGGATGGCAACTTCATTAACAGAAGAATAGACATGCTTCATAAAACTAATTTTTAGAGGTTACCTTTAGTTCAGTTATGTCTTTACAATTGACACCAATCCGGGGTTTTAATTTATAGATTATTTTTTTTCACTTCTTTTTGGTTCTTTTTGATACTTAGTGTGTCTTTATATAAATGGCTGCTGCCAACAATATAGAAAGGAATATTATAGATGTCAGTTTAGTAAGTTTTTAAACATTACAATCAGGTTTTAAAGATTTATACTCAATAGATTAATGAAAAATTTTTTATTGTTTTTAGTATTTGGATTAGTTTTCGGTTTTTCGAGAGTACTGTTTAATAGAATTGAAAGTGGTAATATTTATGCAGGGATTACTCTTTCTGTGTTATTGATATTGACCTTTTTTCTTGTTGTTCGTGATTTGAAGAGACGTTGCAAAAGTTTAAAATGTAAGACAATAGGTTGGTTATGGACGCTATTATTTATTTTGTTCTCAGTACTATTGCTGCTAAAGCTTTTCAGTTCACTTAACCTGTCTGCCACCATTGTCAATATTGTATTTTTCATAATGTTATTATTGAGTGCGATTGTGATATATGCTCTTAAAAAGGAAAATTTATTATTCCGAGATAAAAGTTAAATGTCTTTTTAATGGTTTTGATTCAAAAGACTATACAAATGAGAAGTCAATAGACAACATTTTGTATAAATGATGGTAGGGAGAGTACCTAGTAATTTGCCTATTTACAGATAATAAAAGTGGATAAATATTTCAAAATATCAAAAATAATTGCAAAGTCGCTGGAAGAAGCGCTTTTGCCAAAAGAGCAGGAGGAACTTGAGGAATGGCTGAATTCTTCTTCGGGAAACCGAGAATTATACAATGAGTTTTCCAATGAACAGTCGAAGGAAAAAGCATTTCTGTTATTTGAGAGATTTGGCCACAGCCCGAAAAATAGGCGAATGGTATGGCAGCAGGGAAAAATAGTTAAGTTACGTCGATCTTTTATTCGAATAACAGCAGCAGCAGCAGTACTTGCAATTGTCGTTTTTTCAGGCATATTATTTCTGTGGCCCAATGAAAATATCGATGATATTGCCGATGCAACAGTGATTTCTGTTCCTCCAGGTAAATCAAGTGCTATACTTACACTTGCGACTGGTGAAAAGCTCGCGTTGGATGAACTGTCTGAAGATTCAATTCTTGTTTCAGAAGGTGCAATTAATACTGCAATTGTTTCCAACAGGCAATTATCGTACATGCAAAACATTGTCTTTTCTGATTCGACTCTTACAAGTGTAGATGAGGAAAAGCCAGCATTTAATGTGCTTGAAGTACCTTCGAAAGCCGAATACAGGCTGGTACTTAGCGACGGGACTAAAGTCGCTCTAAATGCAAATTCAACATTAAAATATCCGGTGCAGTTTAGCAAACACGAGAGAAGGGTAGAGATTAGTGGAGAGGCGTTTTTTGAAGTCACCCACGATTCAGAACGCCCTTTTCGGGTGGTTGATGTTTATGGAAACCAGGTGGAGGTTAAAGGAACCAGTTTTGATGTTAAGGCATACCCCGACGAATCTATATCGCTAGTTGCACTGGTTGAGGGTGCAGTAGTTTTTCAGACCAAAGAGCACGAGCAAATAGACTTAACGCCCGGCTATGGAATTAGCTTTTATTCTGATGATAACACCTTTAGCAAAAAACCGGTTAATATTGAAGAAATAACTGCCTGGAAAAACGGCCGGTTTATTTTCGATGATAAACCGCTCGAATACATTATTACGAACATATCACGTTGGTACGGTATAAAACTGGTTTATGGTGATGATGACGTGCGAAATATACATTTTTCAATTGATACACCCAGACACAAAAATCTTTCTGCACTTATCAGTCTTCTCGAATCTACTGAGAGTGTTCGGTTTGAACAGAAGGGCCAGGGGTTAATTGTTTACAGTATTGGCAGATAGTCAAGTTGCTTAAACTATAGACGAAATCAGAGTTTTCTCCCAAATCAACTAAGGATTGATGAACCATTAACTAAATTATATATATGAAAATAAACAGAAGTCTCAGTACTGTATGCAAACAAAAAAAACCGGAAAAAGGATTCAGCTTTCTCCGGAACAAATAACCTTGTTTTTAGAATTTAATTATTGTGTAAAACTATGAAAAAAAATGCTATCTCGATTCTCTTTTTCAAGAAAGGGATGACTGGTCTTTCCTTCGTTCGAAGGAAAAGCGTGTTAACGCTCTTTTTAGTCTTTTTCTATTTTTTCTCATCGGCATTTGCCCAAAACCGTTTTTCGTTGCATTTTGAAAATGCGACAATTAAGGAAGTGTTACAGGTTCTGAAAAAAGAAGGAGGATTATCCTTTGTTGCTGATGAAGGACTACTGAAAGGTGCCCCAAAGGTTAGTTTTAGTGTTCAGGAAGCGCTGTTAAACCAAGTGCTCGACAGTTGTTTTACAGGAACCAATATTGGTTATGTAATCGAAGACGAAACAATCGTATTAAAACCTGTACAAAGAACCGTTCAACCTGATCAAAATAGAACATTAAAGGGCCGGGTTACCGATGAAAATGGTAATCCAATGCCTGGCGTTACAATCAGGTTTCAGAAAGAAGGAGAAACAACTTTCACCTCAGGTACTACTACCAGTTCTGATGGATTATTTAGTCTTGTGGTTTCGGGGGAAGCCGGTAAGCTGGTTTTCTCGTTTATCGGGTACAAAACACAAGAGACCGATATTTCGGATAAATTTTTGTTCAACATATCGATGGAACAAGATGTAAAAGGCATCGACGAAGTGGTGGTTACAGGTATTTTTACCCGAAAAACCGAATCGTTTACCGGTGCATCAACAACAGTTAAAGCCGAAGAATTACAGCAATTTGGAAATCGTAGCGTACTAACTACCCTGCGGAATATCGAACCTTCATTTAATATTATTGACAATAATGCATGGGGTTCTGACCCTAATCGTTTGCCGGATATTCAGATAAGGGGAACATCAAGTGTGCCGAATGTGAATGAACTGTACGACGAAGCTAATAGTAACCTGAATACCCCGTTGGTAATTTTGGATGGTTTTGAATCGAGTATGCATGTTTTACAGGATATGAATGAAAACGACATTGAATCGATAACTATCTTGAAAGATGCTTCTGCCACAGCGATTTATGGCTCGCGTGGCGCTAACGGAGTTGTGGTAATTACTACAAAACAACCTCAAGCCGGAGATCTCAGAGTTACTTTGCGAAGCGACCTGACAATTGAAGCTCCTGACTTAACTCAATATGATTTGCTAAATGCCCGTGAAAAACTTGACCTCGAAGTAATGGTTGGCTTATTTGATAGAGCTCGTGCCGAGGAAGACCTGCGGCTCAAGCGTTATTACAATCAGGTTCTTTCTGATGTAAACCGGGGTGTAGATACTTATTGGTTGTCAAAACCTTTACGCACTGGCATTGGTCAAAAACACAATATCAGGCTTGAAGGGGGAGACCAAAAGTTCAGATACGCAGGTTCTGTTCAGTACAACAACATTGAAGGGGCAATGAAAGGTTCTTCGCGTAATCTTATGAACGGAAGTATTAAGCTGGCTTATATTTACGAAAATATTCGTTTTTCGAACAACCTCATAGTTGGAGTTACTAAATCAGAAAACAGCCCTTATGGTACGTTTTCGAACTACGTTAAAATGAACCCATACTGGACAGGTTACGACGAAGAAGGTAATGTATTAAAACAACTTGGCTATTACGGTAATAGTGACTACTACTACCGTTGGACTACATTACCAACAAATCCGCTGTATAATGCGACATTGAATACGTTCGATAAACAAGAATCAACAAGTATAACCAATAATACTTCAATAGAATGGAACCTTACCGACTACATTAAATTGAGAGGAAATCTGGGAGTTTCCAAAACAGGTAATACTTCTGATGCTTTTAAACCGGCCGATCATACTGATTTTGCCAATTACTCAGAAGCTGACGTTTTTAGGAAAGGTTCTTATGATTATGGGACAGGAAATACTATGCGCTATGATGGGAGCTTGAATTTGAGTTTTAATAAACTGATAAAAGAAAAGCACTATGTTTTTGGCGGGATGGATTATAATATTCGAACCAACGAGTCAACATACTATACATTTAATGCAGAGGGATTTTCAAGCGAGAGAATTGATTTTCTGGGAGCTGCATTGCAATACAAAGAGGGAGGAGCTCCTCACGGAAGTGAAAGTATTGTTCGCTCCATTGGTTTTACAGCCAATGCCAACTATATGTACAATAACCGGTACATCTTGGACGCGTCGGTTCGTTCTGATGGTTCATCACAGTTTGGATCCAATAAACGTTTTGGTACATTCTGGGCACTTGGGATGGCGTGGAATATGCATGAAGAGGAATTTATGGAAGGCTCACTGGTTAACCGTTTAAAAATTAGGGGATCGATAGGAACCAACGGCTCTCAAAATTTTTATGCCTATCAGGCCCTTTCGACTTATCGTTATTATTCAAGCGACCAATATTATTCCTGGACCGGTACCGACCTGATTGCCCTTGGAAATGAAGATTTGAAATGGCAGCAAAAATTGAATAAAAATATCGGTATTGAATCGGGTTTCTTTGACGGTATCTTAAACATAAACTTAGATGTTTACAAAGACGTTACGAAAGATCTTATTTCTTCCGTTGATTTACCTGCTTCAAATGGTTTTGCAAGCTACGTAGCCAATATTGGAGAGGTTGAAAATAAAGGTTTTGAGCTTTTGTTAAATACGTTTATTCTGAGAAACTATCAAAAAGGAATTTCCTGGAACGTATCTGTCTCCAGCATTCACAATAAAAATAAAATCATTAAATTATCAGAAGCATTAAAAAAGGCGCAGGAGACTGCTGAGGCTCAGAGCAATAGTTCGTTGATTAATCCTGATAAGATCTATCGCGAGGGACACTCTATTAACTCCATCTGGGTTGTACGTTCTTTGGGAATTGATCCAAGTACAGGGAAAGAAATTTATTTGCGCAAAAATGGTGAAACAACTTTTGTATGGGATTCGGCTGATTTAATTGATGGTGGTAACAACCAACCCAAATACCAGGGAAATATAAATTCCACATTACGATATAAAGACCTTACCTTGAACCTATCGTTTGGCTACCGTTTAGGAGGCCAGGTTTATAATAGTACACTTATCGGAAAGGTGGAGAATGCTGATTACAAGTATAATGTCGATTCGCGTGTTTACGACGACAGGTGGCAGGAGCCTGGGGACGAAGCCGCATTTAAAGGTTTACTTGTTACGACGTCAACCTATAAGTCAACTCGCTTTGTTCAGGACGAAAATACCCTGACTTTCCAGAACCTTAACCTGCGTTATGATTTTAAGTCTTGGAAGTATCTGAAAGAGAAAGGAATTGAGACTTTTTCGCTGACGGGAAATGCGTCTAACTTGTTCTATGTTTCTTCAGTAAAACGGGAAAGAGGTACCAGTTATCCATTTACAAGAAATTTTTCTTTGGGGCTTTCCATTATTTTTTAATCCAGGATAATCTTACTCAATTAAATGACTTTAAAGATGAAAAAAATAACAACATATATCTTAGGATTTCTAATGATAATCCTGTTTAGTGCCTGTAGCGACTGGCTAACGGTATATCCTCAAACCGAAGTTCCTCGAAACGAATTGTTAACTGATGAAGCCGGCTTTACAGATGCTTCAACAGGAATTTACATAAAGATGAAGGATACAAAGGCTTATGGATTAGCACTTACCATGACAACACTGGAGGAAGTTGTATCATCGTGGGATGTTGATGCCCAGTCTGTTGAAAGTTATATCGGGCAATTTGACTATGAAAATGCAGATGTTAAGACAAGATTCGAACAAATATATGCCCAGCAATATTCAACAATAGCCAGTATTAATACCATCCTTGATGTTATTGACGAGCAACAACAAATTTTTGAGAGCGATGGTATGTTTGAACAGGTTAAAGGAGAGTGTTTAGGATTAAGGGCCTATATACATTTCGATATATTAAGGATTTTTGGTCCTGTACCATCACAGGCCAACGGAGACAATATCCTTCCTTATGTTACACATCTTGGTAAAGAGATAAATCCTCACATAACGTTTGCAGCGTTTAAAGAAAAACTCGAGATGGACATGAATGAGGCCGATAATCTTTTGGAGATTGCTGAAAAATACGGCAATTACGGAGGTTATAGAAGTATTCGTATGAATCAACAAGCCATAAAGGCTTTAAAGGCAAGGGCTCATCTTTGGTTTGGCGAAACAACCGAGGCTTATACACAGGCTAAAATGATTATTGATTCAACAAACCTGGTACTAGGCACATCGGCCGATATGACAAATGAGAATTATTCGCTTACAGGAGAACATATTTTTGGCTTACACGAATTTAATTTATACGACCGCTACACCAATAATTTTGGTAATAGAACACTGAGAAAAGGAACATCATCGGTTTTGGTTAACACCGAACTTTATGAAAATACCGGGACAGATATCCGCGAAGCCAATTTGTGGGAACAAATTACAGCAGATAACGGGGCACAGGGATATGTTCTGAAAAAGTATAAAGTTTCCAGTCAAACGCCTCAATCTTTTGCTAAAGATTACAGAAGGATACCTCTGATTCGTCTGAGTGAAATTTATCTGATTGCCGCAGAAACTGCACCATCAGCTTCTGTTGCACAAGAGTATTGGAAGGCATTTAAGGAAAGCAGAAATCTTGCAAGCATTCAAGTGCCTGAAGATCATGATACTTTTGTAAAAGAAATTGTAAAAGAATACCGAAAGGAATTTTTTGGCGAAGGACAAGCCTTTTACACCTATAAAAGATTAAATGTAGGCGAAGATGATTTTCTCTGGCTTCCTGCCGGTACAGCCATTAACTATGTAGTGCCTTTGCCTGATAGTGAAATTTCGTACAACTAAAATGGAAATGAAAATGAAACAAATAATAAATATCGTGCAGGTAATTGTGAAATACCTGCTTAAGAATAAAATCACTCCAAAAGCAAAATTAATTGCGTTGTCAGTAATTGTAACTTTCATGGTTTCCTGCGAGGACGACTATTTTTATTACGACACCAACAATGCAATATTGCAATTTGGCCCCGAATTAGAGCGGATATACAACTCGAACTATAATCTTGCTGATACGGCTAAATCATTTACGTTTGTTTACGAAGATCCATCTGTAATGCAGGATACGGCATTTCTTGATTTGTATGCCATTGGCGGCCCAACTGATACCGACCGGCCTTTTGCTATTAAACAGGTTATAGTTGATGATACGTTAAATGCCGAACCTGGAGTACATTATATTCCGTTTAATGACCCTTCGGTTTCGGGTTTATACGTTATTAAAACCGGGCAAGTACATTTAAGGGTTCCAATTGTTCTTTTAAGAGACGAGTCACTTAAAAATGCAACTTATGTTTTAAAGATAGAGCTTGAAGGCAATGATTATTTTTCGCTTGGCGATCCTGACTTGTTGTGGCGAAAGCTTTACTCATCCGATCAGGTTACACGACCAAATCTCTGGAATAGTACCATGGAAAAATATTATTTCGGGAAATACAGCAAAGTAAAGCACCGCTTTCTTATTGAACAAACCGGTGAAAAGTGGGACGATGAATTCTTTACTGCTTTGCGTGCTGATTCTGGCTATATGTATTATTGGAAAACAAAAGCAAAGACAGCACTTAGCGATTATAATAATGAGCATCCTGATGATCCATTGCGGGATGAAGATGGAGAATTAGTCGTTTTTCCATAACACTACTTATTTTTTATCAATAAAAATTAAAATAAATGAAGAAGTTAATTTTATATATAAGCCTGGTGGTTCTGGCCGTTTTCCCTTCGTGTTATGAAGACTTAGGAAATTATGATTACATTGAAGCCGAAGTCATTACCGTTGAGGGTATTGAAACATCTTACGATAAAGTTTCTGCGATAGACAGAATAACGCTTGATCCCGAAGTATCTTCAAACGATCCTGATGCTGAATTTGAATATTTCTGGGGCATTTACGAAACTAATGCTCAAGGATATGCCCCAAAACTGGATACCATTGCATATACAAAAAGCATAGATTATTTGGTTACTCAAGATGCAAAATTATGGGTGTTGGTTTTTGGTGCTAAAAACATACATACCGGTTTAACCAAACTGGTAAATGCCGATATTAATGTAACAACTGAATTTACAAGAGGATGGTATGTACTAAAAGATAATGGGACAGAAACAGATATTGATCAGTTTCTTACACCCGATACTATTATTCCGGAAAGGATGGCAGAAGACGTGTTTAGTGTTGTTAATGGAAGGAAACTAAATGGAAAAGCAAAACAGTTGGTCTTTTTCTCCTCTTATAAATCATTTATGACCAATCCATCAAGAGCCAGTAACACCCGAACCTTATTTGCGCTTAGCGATAAAGATGCTTCAGCCATTTATATCGATAACTTTAACCAAATCAGGCCGCTTAACGAACTTTTTTATGATGCGCCAACAGTGGAAGCTCCTTCGCTGGTAAGTTATAACTCAAGTACTGCTTCTAATTATTTTATAAATAATGGCAAGCTGCATTATATTTATATTATGTCATTGAATTCCGGAGTTTTCGGTGCTCCTGTTTTAAGAAACAATACAAACGACGATTATCATCTCTCTCAATATGCTATTGGCCATGGCAAGCAGCACCTGTATTTTGATGAGGTGTCAACAACATTTGTATCACATCCTATGGCTGGTACTACAATGGTGGAAGCCAAAGATGCAGCTACTACCGAGATGTCGGCAATTAACACGAACAAAAAATTACTATATATGGGGACTCAGGGGTCAGGGAAACCTGGAGTTGCTTTATTTCAAGACCTGACGGATCCTGATTTGGTTATTCTGTCTGAATTAGATGGTAATTACAACTCATTGTCATTTACAAATGACACTATTGCTCCTACTGAAAAAATACATAACGCAACACGGGTAACAATAAATCAGGATGAATCCATGCTATATTTTGAAACAAATGGTGAAATCTGGTCGCGAAACCGGGCCAATAGAAACGAGCAAAAACAGTTTACGGCACCTGCAGGAGAAGAAATCACGTTTATTCGTCACCTGAAATATACCACTGCAAGCGATGCTCCTTTCAACTTTAACTATGTGATGATTGCTACTACTAATGGCGGGCATTATAAGGTTTATTTCTTCCAAAAATCGTCAGGTAACCTGGCTTCAGAACCGGATTTTGTACTTGAAGGAGAAGGACAGGTAGGAGATGTCATCTATATATCGCCAAAAGTAAGTGACTATACATACATCGGTGGATATTGATAATTATACGACAGAATAATATTTTGAAATATTGAATAAAACTTGTCCTGAAAATCCAGGACAAGTTTTATCTAATCCATTAAAAAACAAACAATTTTTAGAAGATGAAATTAAAATCAAAAGCATTATTTGCTACACTGGCTGGGTTTATAATATGCCTGGTTACTGCGTGTACTCAATCCTCAGATAAGAGTTATGCTGTTGTACAGGGGAAATGGATAAGAGGGAAAGACGATAAAGTATCTTTGCTTAAAATTACTCATGGACGTATCGACGAAGTAACTTCTTATAATTTAGAAGATGATGGTTCATTTGCACTGGCAGTTCCGGTAACAAAGGAAAGCTTTTATGTTTTGGGAAGTGGAAATCCTGCAGCTCGGCAAAATAAATATGCCGTTTATTTAAAGGCTGGAGATGAAGTGAATATTGAAGTAAATGATACAACCTATGTTTTAACCGGTGAAAACAGCTCCGAAAATACTGCACTAGAAAAGTGGCATAACTTTGTATATCCAATAGAGGCTAAGTCATATTATTCAATGCTTCGAAGGGGTTTAGGTTTAACTACTTATGTTGATTTTTTCCCTTTATTAAACGAGAAGTTAGAAGAGCTAAAAAGTACAAAATTTGGTGGTACACAAAATCCCGTTTTTGAGAAAGCTTTTAATGAATACCGTCAAATCGATCTGTTGTCGATTGCTGTTGCATATCTTTATATGCCGCATACAGCTCATCCGGAGAAAGAGGATTTCATTGATTATTACAGAAATATAAATTTAGATGCACTCTCTTCGGATACCCAGCTGTTTAATTATCCTTTTGGAACATCGCTGCTCTCGCAATTGGTATTTACGGTACAAAAACTTACAACGGAAGTACCGGATAGGGATTTTACAAAGTTTGTGAAAAACGATACCTTAATTGGAGAACTTTATTTACGCGATGTAGGGCGCTTAAAATCATACCGTTCTTATGTTGATTTTGAAAAGGAAAGGGGAAAATACATTTTAACTGAAGATCAGAAAGCAAGACTCGAAGGCGTAAAACTAAAATTGGCCCAGGGTAATAAAGAAGGGCAACCTGCAATTGATTTTACTTACCCCGATATTAATGGTAAAAATGTCTCTTTGTCAGGCATGCAGGGAAAAGTCGTAGTAATTGATGTATGGGCAACCTGGTGTGGACCGTGCAAAGCGCAAATTCCCGCATTGAAAAAACTTGAGGTTGATTATCACAATAAAGATGTAGTATTCCTGAGTGTTTCAATTGACGAAGAAAAGGACAAGCAAAAGTGGACAGACTTTGTAAAAAAGGAAGAGTTAAAAGGAGTTCAGCTTTTTGCAGGCGGTTGGGGTAGCGATATTGCTAAATACTATGGAATTAGAGGCATTCCTCGTTTTATGGTAGTTGGC
This sequence comes from Draconibacterium sp., assembly GCA_047975435.1. Classification (GTDB taxonomy): domain Bacteria; phylum Bacteroidota; class Bacteroidia; order Bacteroidales; family Prolixibacteraceae; genus Draconibacterium. Next base: position 10,860 of record JBKEDN010000173.1, read on the forward strand.
AAAGACGGTAACCTGGTTTCAATTGATGCTCCACGGCCGTCAACTCCTGATTTAAAGAAAATGATTGATGTGGAATTGAAAAAGTAACTTCTAAATTTCTCACTCATAAATCTCCAGTGGTTTGTAGAATCATTTAAGTATTAGAGTTTCTTGGCCTCACTCTTAAAGATTAGGGTCAGGAGACTCTAACACTCCTTGTTTTAGTTACGATATTTCTAAAAATAACTCTTTTCCTATGTGGCGATATTTCTCCGTATCCCTTTTGATATTATCTGGCTTTATTTATTCATGTGTTGCGCCTGAAACGGAAAGCCACCTCGATAAAAAAGTAATAAACCGACTTGAGACTGCTCTTATTCAACGCGACACATCCTTAATAATTAGAGATTTGTCACCTGCATTCTCGATTTCTACTTCTACATGGCCAGCTTCTGCACATATGTTGGAAACCGTGTTTTCTCATTCATCCGAAATCAGCAAAATTGAACGGTGTGATAGCATTATTAACAATATGGAGGGTGGAAAACAATCGCTTCAGCTAAGGTATTATTTTGCAGATCGTGACACAGCTGAAGAAAGTTCGGTAGTATTGGATTCCGACGGAAAGATCCTGTACCTTGATTATTTTGACAAACTATATGGCTTAGATCGGTACCGTACTTCTGTACTTGTTGATGAGATTCCTTTTGAATTTGTGGATAACAAAATTATACTTTCCATTCAACTTAATGAAAATTCTCGTGTTCTTCGTCTTTTGTTCGATACCGGGTCGGATGGTATGGCTGTTGATAAATTGCTTGCCGATTCGCTTGGGCTCGTAATTACCCGGCAGCAGTCTGCCTCAATGGTGGGAGGAAATCTCAATATTTCCATTTCTTCAGGAAATACCGTACACGTTGGTGATAAAGCCATTTTGAAAAACCGGAACATAGGGGTGTTTGAATATGATCATGGGGGGCTAGACGGAATACTTGGCCTGACTCTAGCGAATAACTATATCGTTAATGTTGATTTCGATAGATCGGTAATTGGTCTGTATTCTTTTGGTGATTTTCACTACGAAAAGGATGCTAAAATTGTTCCCATTAAATCATCGGGTGTTGCGCTTATTCCCGGCAGGTTAAATCTTACCGGAGAGAGCGAAGTTGATGGGAATTTTATATTCGATACAGGTGCAGGTTTTAACCTTGTCTGTTTTGAGGATTTTGTTCGTAAGAACCGACTGCTATTAAGCGGATTTAAATACGAGAGTGTGGGAAGTATGGCAGGTATTGGCCATAACACTGCGATATATAATGGAAAAGCTACTACATTTTCGATGGGCGATGGAGTTGTTCTGAAAAAGCAAATGCCAGTAACTTTACAGGCCTCCAACGGAAAGGGAAACTGGAATATGAAAGAATCCGGGTCGTTAGGTATAAAATTTATTGCGAATTATAATTTCACAATTAATCTGGTAGATAAAGTGATCGCTTTCCAGGAGCGAAATAGTTTGTCATTTAACCCGCGAAAATAGCTCGATTCTAATAAACAACTTGGACAAATGCAATCAAGTAAAAGTAGAGCCTAAATAAAATTAGGCTATATTTAAATTCTGCTTTTGATCAATTCTAATAATAAAGCTTACAAGCATGAAAAAAGTAATCAAATACGCAACAAAAAATGTTATTCTTACATTTTTATTTATTTGGGTTATAGAATGTTTTTTTTGGTTATGTTTTTACCTGATGCGTAGTTTACCGATAGACATATTGGAAATAATTGGAAAGAGTTATGATCAAGCGGTACCACTTACGCTAATTACTTACGCATTAATTGAATATCAGCGAAAGCAGAAAGCTTCACATAATGAATAAAAGTATTTCGCTTTGAGTATTAAAGTTTTTGTAAAGCTAAATAGAGGCTCGGAAAACCGGGCCTCTATTTGTTGAAGCTAAATGACAACATCCTTATCTGTTAAAAAATCGGGATAAAGTAACATTCTGCCATTAAGCTCATTTTTGAGTTCCACCCCTGAAAAAATTTCTATATTTGCATATTTTTTAAAATCAGCAGATTAGGAAAGAAATCTTATGAGTAATAAGTTCAAGGAATACAAACAATTAGATTTATCGCAGATCAACAAAGATGTGCTGGAGCGTTGGGAAAATGATGATACTTTTCACAAGAGTATTACAACGCGCGAAGGGCACGAAACATTTGTATTTTATGAAGGTCCACCATCGGCCAACGGAATGCCCGGCATCCACCACGTAATGGCGCGGGCTATCAAAGATATTTTCTGCCGGTACAAAACCATGCAGGGTTTTCGTGTGCACCGCAAAGCCGGTTGGGACACACATGGTTTGCCGGTGGAACTAAGTGTTGAGAAAGCACTGGGTATTACCAAAGACGATATCGGCAAAAAAATTACCGTTGAAGAATACAGCCAGGCCTGTAAAACCGAGGTGATGAAATATACCCGCGAGTGGGAAGAACTCACCCGTAAAATGGGTTACTGGGTGAATATGGACGATCCGTACATTACCTACGATAACCGTTACATCGAGTCGGTTTGGTGGTTGCTGAAACAGATCTACAACAAAGGACTGCTGTACAAAGGCTACACCATCCAACCCTATTCGCCGGCTGCCGGAACCGGTTTAAGTTCGCACGAGCTGAATCAGCCGGGTTGCTACCGCGACTTAAAAGACACAACGGCCATCGCGCAGTTCAAGGCCATCCGCAACGAGCGTTCGGAGTTTTTGTTTGAAGGCCTTGAAACCGATCTGTATTTCCTGGCCTGGACCACTACACCGTGGACCTTGCCATCGAACACAGCACTTTGTGTGGGACCAAATATCCGCTATGTAAAAGTGCGTTCGTTTAATCCCTACACCGGCGATCCGGTTACCCTGATTTTGGCGAAAGACCTGTTCCCCGTTTATTTCAGTACAAAAAATGCTGAACTGGCACTGGAAGATTACAAGCCGGGTGATAAAAATATTCCTTACAAAGTTCTTGCTGAATACGGTGGTGACGAACTGAAAGGCGTTCAGTATGAACAACTGATCGACTGGGTGAAACCTGAAGGCAAAGCTTTTGAGGTAATCACCGGCGATTTTGTAACCATCGAGGATGGTACCGGAATCGTTCATATTGCGCCAACTTTTGGTGCCGACGATGATCGCGTGGCCAAACAAAACGGTATCGCCCCACTTATTGTAGTGGATACTGATGGTAAAAAACAGGCACTGGTTGATAGAAAAGGTCGCTTTTACCCGACCATCGACCTCGATCCGGAGTTTGTTGAAAAATATGTGAATGTTGAAAGCTACCACGAATTTGCCGGTCGTTCTGTGAAAAACGAATACGACGACAAACTTCCGGAGGATGCCCCGACGGTTGATGTAGATATTTCTGTGATGCTCAAGGGTCAGAACAAAGCTTTCAAAATTGAAAAACACGTACACAGTTACCCGCACTGCTGGCGTACCGATAAACCGGTGCTTTACTACCCGCTCGACTCGTGGTTTATAAAATCGACTGCGGTAAAAGACAAAATGGTGGAGCTGAACAAAACCATCAACTGGAAACCGGTATCAACCGGAACCGGCCGTTTTGGCAACTGGCTCGAAAACCTGGTGGACTGGAACCTGAGTCGTTCGCGTTTTTGGGGAACTCCGCTGCCGATCTGGCGCACCGAAGACGCCGCTGAAGAATTGTGTATCGGTTCGGTGGAAGAGCTGATGAACGAAATACAAAAATCAGTTGATGCCGGATTCATGGCAAAGAACCCGTTTGAAGGATTTGAAGTGGGAGATAACACGCTGGAAAACTACGATAAGATCGACCTGCATAAATCGCATGTTGATCCGATCATTCTGGTTTCGCCAAAGGGGCAGAAAATGTTCCGTGAAACCGACCTTATCGATGTTTGGTTCGATTCGGGTGCCATGCCTTATGCACAACGTCACTATCCTTTCGAATGGAAGGAAAACTTCAAGGATGTTTTCCCGGCCGATTTTATTGCCGAAGGTGTTGACCAGACACGTGGCTGGTTCTTTACACTACATGCCATTGCTACCATGATTGATGAATCGGTAGCTTTCAAAAATATTATTTCGAACGGGCTGGTGCTCGACAAAAACGGCGTGAAAATGTCGAAACGTCTGGGCAATGCCGTTGATCCGTTTGAGACCATCGAAACATACGGTTCCGATCCGCTGCGCTGGTATATGATCACCAATGCGCAACCCTGGGACAACCTGAAATTCGATATTGCCGGTGTGGAAGAAGTAAGACGCAAGTTCTTCGGAACGCTTTACAATACCTACAATTTCTTTGCACTTTATGCCAACGTTGACGGCTTTAAATATGCCGAAGAAGAAATTCCGGTGGCAGAACGCCCGGAAATTGACCGCTGGGTAATTTCGCTGCTTAACTCGCTGGTAAAAGAAGTAGGCGAGAGCTACGAAAATTACGAGCCAACACGTGCCGGCCGTGCCATTTCTGAATTTGTTAACGAGAACCTGAGTAACTGGTTTGTGCGTTTGAGCCGCAAACGTTACTGGGGTGGTGAATACTCACAGGATAAAATTTCGGCCTATCAAACGCTTTATACCAGTTTGGTAACTGTGGCTAAACTGATGGCGCCGATCGCTCCTTTCTATGCTGATCAACTTTTCAGCGACCTGAACAAAGTTACCGGAGAAGAAGGCGACCAGAGTGTACACCTGGCCAATTTCCCTGCTTTTGATGCAGCATTGATCGACAAAGACCTGGAAGAGAAAATGGACATTGCACAGCGTGCTTCGTCAATGATTTTGGCACTGCGCCGCAAAGAAAAACTAAAAGTGCGTCAGCCACTGGCTAAAATTATGGTGCCGGTGCTGAATCCGCATTTCAAAGAACAATTCGAAGCGGTTTCAAGCATCATTCTGGCCGAGGTGAACGTAAAAGAAGTTGAGTTTTTAACCGATACCGAAGGGGTAATCAAGAAAAAGATAAAACCCAACTTTAAAACACTGGGGCCTAAATACGGCAAGATTATGAAGCAGATTGCAGCCGCTGTAAATCAGTTCGACCAGGCAACGATTTCAGACATCGAAAGCAGCGGTGAATATGAACTTACCGTAGGCAACGATATTGTGAAGCTAACGTTAGACGATGTGGAAATACAAACGGAGGATATTCCGGGTTGGACGGTTGCAACGGAGGGTCAGATGACCATTGCGCTTGATATTAACGTGACAGAGGCGCTGAAAGAGGAAGGTATTGCGCGTGAATTTATCAACAAAATTCAGAATTTGAGGAAAGAAAGTAACTATGAAGTTACCGATAGGATAAGGCTTTCGATAGAAAAAAATGAAGCGTTTAACAAAGCTTTGGAAAGTCACCGCGAGTACATTTGTACACAGACTCTTGCCGACTCTTTAACACTGCTTGAAGAAGTGGATCAGACACTTGCAAAAGAGGTGGAAATTGACAAAGATGTAAACGCAAAAATTGAAATCGAAAGGTTGTAGAAATAATTGCACAGAAGCGCCGGATTTGATAGGTTTTTTTTATTATTTTAGGGGCTTCTTGAAAAAAGGAAATGAACTAAAAACCCAATAGTTATGGGAGTTAAAAACAGATATTCGGATGAGGAGTTGGTTGAATTCAAAAACCTTATACTAAAAAAGCTTGAGAAAGCTCAGGCTGACTATGTAATGTATAAGAATTCAATTACTCAGGGCGACGGGAATGATATCTCGGATACTTCGCCAACGTTTAAGGTACTGGAAGAAGGTGCAGCTACCCTGTCGAAAGAAGAAGCTGGGAAACTGGCACAACGTCAGCAGAAATTCATACAGCATTTGCAGGCTGCCCTGGTACGTATCGAAAACAAAACATACGGTATTTGCCGCGAAACCGGCAAACTGATTTCAAAAGAAAGATTACGGGCTGTACCACATGCAACGCTTTGTATCGATGCAAAGAAAGGGCAAGCCTGAGTAGGTGAAACAAAGATTTTTAATTTGCTCTTCGAAACCAGTATGACCTGACATTCGGAGAGCTTTTTATTTTAATGATAGAGATATGTCGAGGACAAAAAAATCGCTGCTCATTATATTCTTAATTTTGATTGTTGACCAGGTTCTGAAAATCTGGATCAAAACACATTTGGCCATTGGCGATGAGATTGTTGTTTTTAAAGACTGGTTCATCCTGCATTTTGTGGAAAACAACGGAATGGCATTCGGCTTTGAGTTTGCCGGGGAATATGGAAAGATGTTTCTAAGTGTTTTCCGTATTTTGGCGGTGGTTGCTATTGGCTGGTATTTGTTCAGGCTTGCCAAACACAAAGAAATACCCTTTGGTTTTATTGTTTGTATTTCGCTGATTTTTGCGGGCGCCATCGGTAATATTATTGACAGTCTGTTTTATGGTATCATTTTCAATCATAGTTACGGGCAGGTGGCAACGCTTTTCCCTGCCGAAGGCGGGTATTCAAGTTTCCTGCACGGAAGAGTGGTAGATATGTTTTACTTTCCGCTGATTGAAGGGCGTTATCCCGAATGGGTGCCGGGAGTCGGAGGTAATCCTTTTATCTTTTTCCGCCCGGTGTTTAATGTTGCCGACTCGTCGATAACCGTAGGAATTTTTTCGATTTTATTATTTTACCGAAAGTATTTCAATAAAGCCGATCGGAAAGAGGACGTAAATACATCTCCAGAGGAAACAGCCGGGGATTAACACCCCAAGACTTGCTTATTTAACCGGAAAATCCCTCATTTATCTTACCTTTGCACCATTATTCGATTTCATAAAAAAGTATGGGAAATCAACTGTTTATTTACAATACACTAACCCGTAAAAAAGAAGAATTTACACCGCTGGTAAAAGGAAAGGCAGGACTTTACGTTTGCGGCCCTACGGTTTACAGTAATTCGCACCTGGGGCATGCAAGGCCGTTTATTACTTTCGACCTCTTGTTCCGCTACCTTACATTTCTGGGTTACAAAGTTCGGTATGTACGCAACATTACCGATGTTGGCCATTTGGAAGATGAAGTAGAAGGCGTTGGCGAAGACCGGATTACCAAAAAGGCACGGCTTGAACAGTTGGAGCCAATGGAGGTGGTACAGAAATACATGAATACTTTCCACCGGAACATGAACGATTTAAATGTATTGCCGCCAAGTATTGAACCACGTGCATCTGGTCATATTATAGAGCAAATTCAGCTGATAAAAGAGATTCTGAAAAATGGTTTTGCCTACGAGGTAAACGGCTCGGTTTATTTTGATGTTGAGAAATACAACGAACAATACAAATACGGAAAGCTTTCGGGCAGAAACCTGGAAGACATAAAAACCAACACACGCCAGCTCGACGGGCAAAGCGAGAAGAAAAACTCTTTTGACTTTGCACTGTGGAAAAAAGCTTCGCCGGAGCATATTATGCGCTGGCCATCGCCTTGGAGCAACGGTTTTCCGGGCTGGCACCTTGAGTGTTCGGCCATGAGCACAAAATACCTGGGCGAGCAATTTGATATTCACGGCGGAGGTATGGACCTTACTTTCCCGCATCACGAGTGCGAGATTGCGCAAAACACGGCATGTTGTGGCAAAGAAGCAGTTCGTTACTGGATGCACAATAACATGATTACCATTAACGGCCAGAAAATGGCGCGCTCGCTGGGTAATTTTATTACGCTCGATGAACTGTTTTCCGGGAAGCACGAAATGCTGGAGCAGGCTTACTCGCCAATGACCATCCGCTTTTTTATTCTTCAGGCACATTACCGCAGCACCATCGATTTCTCGAACGAAGCGCTGCAAGCCTCCGAAAAAGGTTTGGAACGCCTGATGACTGCCATCAAAACGCTGGAAGAATTAAAAGCTTCAGAACAATCCACTGTTGATATGGCCGGATTGAAAGAGAAGTGCTATGCCGCTTTAAGCGACGATTTAAACAGTCCGATTGCCATTGCCCATCTTTTCGACGGGGTAAAGATGATCAACTCGATAAAGGCGGGCAGCGAAAGCATTTCGGCAACAGATCTTGAAGATTTGCGTAAGTTTTATCATACCATTGTTTTTGATGTGCTGGGCTTAAAGGAAGAACAGGCTTCGGCTGGTGGCGATAACCATGTTTTGGCTGAAACCATTGAGTTGCTTATCAATTTACGACGCGATGCAAAAGCAAATAAGGACTGGGCTACTGCCGATAAAATCCGCGATGAACTTAATGAGATCGGAATCGAATTAAAAGATACAAAAGACGGCGTGGAGTGGAGCCTTAAATAGCGGCCTCTCCCCAACCCTCTCCAAAGGAGAGGGAGTTAGAAAAATGAACTTTGACAAATTGAATATTAACTAAATACGGTTCCTTACTCTCTCCATTCGGAGAGTTGGAGGGGGCTAAAATCCTCCCCCGTGGGGGAGTTAGAGGGGGCTTAATATGTTTTCAGGAATAGTAGAAGAATACGGAACAGTTACGGCAATAGAAAAAGACCAGGAGAATGTGCATTTTACGCTCAACTGCTCGTTTGCCGATGAATTAAAGATTGATCAGAGTTTAGCCCACAACGGCGTGTGTTTAACCGTAGTGTGGCTGGATAAAGAAAAGAAGCTGTACAAAGTTACGGCGATAAAAGAAACGCTGCTGAAGTCGAACCTGGGTTTGCTGGAAGTAGGCTCGAAAGTAAACCTTGAGCGTAGCATGATGATGAACGGCCGTTTGGATGGGCACATTGTTCAGGGGCATGTTGATCAGACAGCCGTTTGTAAAAAGGTGGAAGAAGCCGACGGAAGCTGGTACTATACTTTTGAGTACGATTTCGATATCGAAAAAGCCAAACAAGGTTACATGACCGTGGAAAAAGGCTCGGTAACTGTTAACGGTGTAAGTTTAACCGTGGTGAATTCGAAAGACAATTCGTTCCAGGTAGCAATTATTCCGTTTACGCACGAGGTAACCAATTTCCACACCTTTAAGGCAGGCTCGGTAATCAATATTGAGTTCGACATCATCGGGAAATACCTGAGCAAGCTGAATTCGTACAGCGCGTAACTTACAGACAGTCGAACAGGAAATTTCGTAAAGGATTATAGAGTGAATAATCTTTAAGCGATATCAACCGGGACTCATCAATATTACAGGCAACTACAGCATGTACTTCCTGTTTAAATTTTGGAGCTATTTTCTTAAAATTGAATTTACGGGAATCAGGCCGTTCATTGCTTTTGACCTCAATTAAGAATGTTTTACCATCTTTTTCTACGATGAAATCAATTTCAACACCATTTTGATCGCGGAAATAGAAAATATTTTTTCCTGTGGTGAAACCGTTTTTTAGAAATTCAGTGAAAACAAAATTTTCCCAAAGATTTCCCAGGTGAATTGAGTTGAATAAGGATTCCAGTGAGTTAATATTCAGCAAAGATGCAACAAGTCCGTTGTCGCAGAAATATACTTTTGGTGCTTTGATTAATCGTTTACCTAAGTTATTATAATATGGTGCCAGAAGTATGATAATCCCGGAAGTTTCCAACGCATTAACCCAGGATTTAATGGTATTCACCGAAACGCCAATGTCTTTCGATATTTCTGAATAATTCAGTAATTGACCGGTCCGTATTGCCAGGATTGCCAGGAACCTTCTGAAATCGCGAAGATTTGAAACGTTCAGGATTTGTCGCAGGTCGCGTTCTAAATAGGTTTGAATATAATCTTCATAAAATTGTCGGGCATCCAGTTTCTCCGACCATAATTCAGGAAATCCACCCTGCCAAAGCAAATCGGGTTGGTTTTGTATCAGTCCTGAATTGTTTAATTCGGTAGCGCTTAACGATCCCAGATGAATTATACTTATGCGGCCTGCAAGTGACTCGCTGATTTGTTGCATTAACGTAAATTGCTGGCTGCCTGTTAAAATCCATTTTCCTTTTAAAGTACGTTCTTCATCTACTTTAATCTTCAGCTCGCGAAAAAGTGACGGGGCATACTGAATCTCATCAATAATTACCTGGCTTTTGAATTTATTCAGGAAAATTGTCGGATTTTCTTCTGCTTCCTGTGCCATAATTATTTTATCTAAGGTAATGTATTCAGCGCTGGGGAAGAGTTTCTGCAATAGAGAACTTTTCCCAACCTGGCGAATACCGGTTAACAGTACAACCGGCCGGCTATTTACAGCCGTAAGAATTTTGTCTGTATTTTCCCTTTCAATCCACATAAAGCAAATTTACACAATTATAAATATAAGACAAATTGCATTAGCATTACAAAATATCTTAATATTGATTGCAAAATATCTTAAAAAATAATGGAATTGTGCTTTTGTAGCAAAACACTTAAAAACAAAGTCTGAACACTTAAGTATCATGATCGTTATTTCGGGTAGATTGATTATTTTAATGCAATGAATCAGACAGCACTCATTACAGGCGGATCAAAGCGGATAGGAAAGGCCATTGCCTGCCATCTGGCAAAGAAAGGCTGGAATGTGATTATTCATTATAATCATTCGTCCGAAACTGCTATTGCGCTGGTTCAGGAACTGAGCTCAAAATATCCCCAACAGCTTTTTTCTTCTGTTACTGCCAACCTGGCCAACCGTCACGAGGTGCTGGGCTTGATCCCCGAAATCGTTGAAAAGCGAAGTCCTTTCGATTTATTGATCAACAACGCATCGGTATTCGATAAAGGCAAATTTATTGATACTTCGGAAGAACTGTTCGACAGCCAGATGAATGTTAATTTTAAGGCACCGTTCTTTTTGATGCGCGATTTTGCCAAATACTGTAAAGTAGGGAACATCATCAACTTTGTGGACACTCGAATAACTAAAAACCAGTCGGATTATGCGGCTTATTCGCTTTCGAAAAAAGCATTGTGGGAAAGCACTAAAATGGCTGCACAGGAGTTTGCTCCCGGGATTCGTGTAAACGCCATTGCGCCGGGCGTAACACTTGCCCCGGAAGGCGAAAGCGACGAATACCTGCAAAATCTGGCAAAAAGTATCCCAATGGAAAAGTCGGGTGGAACAGCGCCGATCTTAAAAAGCATCGATTATATCCTGGAAAACGATCACCTCACCGGGCAGCTTTTGTTTGCCGATGGTGGCGAAAATTTAATTTAACAGTCATCTCCCGACTTAAAGTTTGGATGATTAATAGTAATGCAAATCTGAATTATGGCAATAATACGTGTAAAAAACCTACTGATCAGAACCTATATCGGCTTTAATCCCGATGAACTGGTAAACAAACAGGATGTGCTTATCAATATCGAAATTGAAACCGATATTCCGGTGTCGGCGCTGGAAGCAGACGAGCCGGACGACATTTTTGATTACAAGACAATGACAAAAAAAGTAATCGCACTGGTGCAGGAGGGACGGTTTAAGCTTTTAGAGGTACTTACCAAAAATATCCTTGATTTGGTGATGGAAGACGAGCGTGTAATACGTGCAAAAGTGGAGGTTGATAAACCACATGCCTTGCGTTTTGCCGAGTCGGTATCGCTCGAAATGGAGGCCCGGCGATGAACACCTGTATCATTGGGATCGGCTCAAATATCGATGCCGATAAAAACATCTCCCAAATGCTTGAAATCCTGCGAACCAGGGTAGAAGTGATCAAGGTTTCGCCAATGATTAAAACCAAAGCTGTAGGTATTGAAAACCAGCCGGATTATACCAACGGCGCCGTAAAAATTAAAACGGAAAAGGACAGATCATCACTAAATAAAACTTTAAAAGAAATTGAAGATCAGCTGGGGCGCGACCGGAGTGGCCCTAAATTTGGCCCCCGTACCATGGATCTGGATATTGTTGTCTGGAACGGCAAAATTGTTGACCCCGATTACTACACCCGAGAATTTATCCGGATTAGTGTGCGAGCGGTTGACGATGGCCTATTTCCTCTTTAATGAATGTGCGTAATGCATAATCGGCTTTAAAATTGAAGATTGCTTAACGATTTGCCCGGCGTCTATAATAATTGGGAAGAATAATCATCAGACATTAGTTTTTTGCAGCATGTTCTTCAGTAAATTCATTAAAATTCAAATGATAACTTTCTCCCATGCTTTTTTTGTACCGGGTGCAAAATGAATCGAACTGAAATTTTGCGAGGTAGCTATTGTTCGCTTGTTGATGTGCCCATATTTGCAGAGATACAGCTTCTTCACTCAATTCGTCGTAATCGAGCATGCGTTGAGCAACTTTCTCAACATCGCTAATTCGCTTCTCTTTTTGGAGGTAGTTGGCAAGTTTCAGCAGATTATCCATTACCTGGTTGCCAATAAATCCTCGGCTGTCGTCGAGCCAAAGCCAGTCAATTCCCTTTAATAAGCTGCCGCTTTCTACCAGCATGTAAAAACTTTCGAGCTGCTGTCGGTTCATTCCATCCGGAATTGCACATAATTTATAAGCATCAAGGTAATCACAAACAAAACTGTTGGAACCTTTAAATTGTAAAAAACCGTTGTTTGAGACTATTTCTACTGTATTGAGCTGAGTCAGTAGTTTTCTTAGTTTATTAAGCGTAACACCCCGGTTGTTTGCTATTTTGCGTGCTTCAATGCCTTCCCATAAAGTAGCATCTACCTCAGAAATGGGAACTCCCATCTTATTTTTTACCGACCCCATCAAAATAAAAACAAGAAGCTCCTTTACCTTTGGCGTAAACAGGGGAGTAATATCTTCGCCCTCAGTATTTACCACCTGAAATTCGCCAAAAAGCCGTATGTGATTTGCAGAAGCCGTCTTTGGCACCTCAAAACCGGTGGCTTGTTTCTTTGTTTTTTTACGAATAATGATCAGCCAGAAGAGAAGAACAAAAACTAACACAACCATTGCTGAAAATCCAATGTAAAGTGGTCGGACGATCTTTTCCGATTCCTGGCTTTCACTGGCTTGTACCAATATTTCTTCATCCAGTGCCAGCCGGTTAATTTCGTCGTTCCCGAGTGGCCGGTTCCAGATGTTCAGGTTGTCAATATAGCCTCGCATACTTGCGCCGTCGGAAAGGGCGCTGCCAATGTGCAAATCACTTGTTCCGGAATACGGAGGATGGCCATCGGAACCACCAACATACTTTCCGTTTAAAAAAATAGCCTGCTGCCCGGTTTCAATTATGTAACGCCAGGTGAGATGATACCAGGTATTGTTTTTTAATATTTCTTCCGACATGTAATCGTTCGACCACAAGCCAAAATAAGGGTGCCCCGAACGCAAAACAAGGTGCATTCCACGACGATAACCCTGCTCGTTGTTTCCCAGAATTGCATTATCTCCGAATTCGAGAATATCTGTGAATTTTACATAACAACTTACTGTAAAACTACTGTTCTGCAAACCATACAATCCCGGATTGCCAATCATAATATTGGCATTTTCCGGAAGCTTCAGCACCATTCCCCTGTCAATATCTTCGCTAAATGAGTAGTTTGATCCGGTATAATCGCGATCCGGATTTACATTGTCGGTTAAATCATCGTCGAAATTAAAATTGGCAGTTAGTCCTTGATTGAGGCCAAGCGGTGTGGCTAAAACAGAATATTCTTCGGGCAGTGCCATTTCAGCGGTTACAATCAGTTGCGAAGGGGTCATATTGTATCCGGGGGCAAAGGGGGAAAGGATCATTTCTTCGCCGCCGCGAATTGGAAAACTAAATTTACCTCCTGAAATCAGAATCTCAGGATTTTTCCAGTAAACCCGCTCCAGGTTTTTCCCAACCGTTCGCACCTGTCCTCTTACATCGTTAAATGAATTTAATTGAGAAACCAGGAAATCGAAACTCATTGCTGCGTTGCCAACACTTATAAAGTTGGGTTTCTTTCCATATTTTGTCCAGCTGTCGAGCAGGAAGTTAACGTAATCGGGAATCTGATTTTTTCCTAGTCTGGTAGGAACAACTCCTGTTGGAAGTTTCTGGAAATCGTTTATTTTGAAAAGCTCTTTGTTAATGTTTGATTCAGAACTGAGAATAACAGAGTTGGGAGTGATTTGGTTGGCTGATATTTCGAGTGCATAATTTTTAATCGGGTGAAGTATTCTGCTTTCGTTGGTGGTATTGCCATCTACAAAAAATATTATACGGCGGTTTGCCTGTACCAGGTAATTGGTAGATGGCCACGTTTCTCCTTGCGGTAAAAAGAAAATACGATCCGAAATGGAAGATGTGGTGATAATGGAATCCAAAAAATGGATATTTCCGTTAAAATGAATAAAAACAGGCACTATTTTAGATTCCTTTTTGTCGATAATAGACCTTATTCTTTCCAGAACATCGGTCATTTCCCAGGTACTGTTATGGATGTATGCAAAATGCTCTGTGGTGTCAATATTGAGCTCAATTCCCACCCAATCGTTTACTTCAACAAAATCCCACAGCCGGTTATTTGAGAAGTCATTCTGTGTGATCTTTGCGATGAGAAAGGTATTGTCTGCAAAGTCAGAAGCCTGAGAATTTAGTGTTACCAGCAGAAATACTAAAAAAGAAATAAGGCCTGTATGGTAGTTTGTTTTATTCATTTCTGCATAAGATTGTCTCTTAATTTGCTATTATTTTCGCTCCAAATATATCAAAAATGTAGAAAAGGCTAATATTTTTTAAGAAAAGTTTAGTATTTATAAATCATTTTACATCAGTATTTTATATCATAAATTAATGGTAAATTAATGTTTGTTTAATTGAGAGATGGTACGGTGGTTAAGGTTGTGCTAATAAGGTGCATGTAAATTGTGGTCTCAATTTAAATTCAGGATGACAGATAAAACAATCAAACGAAGGCACTACCTTATTTTTATTGCGGGAGGACTAAGCGTTATCCTTTTTATTCTGCTTTTCAACAAAACGGTTGAATATACTTCTACCAACGAATCGTGCAATAGTTGCCATGTTCATACACATGCCGAAGCAAGCTGGAGGTTGTCAGTGCATAATAATACATCAAGCGGGGTTTCAGTAAAGTGCGTAGATTGCCACTTGCCTCCGGAAGATCAAAAAGCACGTTTTCTTACCCGGAAAGCCTATCACGGAGTTCACGACCTTTATGTTTATCTTACAAAAGATGCTGAAGAAATAGATTGGGAAGCAAAGCGGTCGAACGAAGCGGCCAAACGGTTTGTTTATGAAGACGGATGCAAAAAATGCCACACAAACCTTTTCCCGGCAACTTTGAGTGTGCAGGGTGGTCAGCAACACTTAAAATACATTCGTAATCCGGAAAGCAGCTCGTGTTTGCAATGCCATCACGAAATGGGACATTACCGGGGAGAAAAAGGAGGTTTTGCAACGGAAGATGACAATGTAGCTCCAAAGGAAATTTTTAAAGAACTTACTACCGTTACAGCGTTTAAAAATTTTGACGAAAAGATTCCGGGAACCGATGTTTCATTTAAAATGATTGCCGTTTCGGGCGGAAAATATAAAATGGGAAGCCCGCAAGACGAAGCATACCACCGAAAAGACGAAAGCCCCGTTCGCGAGGTCGCTGTTGATAGTTTCTGGATGGCTGAAATTGAGGTTTCATGGGACGAGTACCTGGCATTTTTCTCGGCAACCAGTTCGCATGGTAGAAAAGAGGCCGTTGAGGTTGATGAGGAAACCGACGGAGTGTCGGGGGCAACACCTCCGTGGGGTGCACCAGACCAGGGTTGGGGAAAAGGAAGCCGTCCGGCAATTACGATGAGTCATCATGCTGCAGAAACGTATTGCCGCTGGCTAAGCCAGGTTACCGGCAGGAAATACCGTTTACCCACCGAAGCCGAATGGGAGTATGCCGCACGTGGGGGTACCCAAACTCCTTACTTCTTTGAAGGTTCACCAAAAGATTATGAAGCAGATGGATTTCTGAAAAAGTTGTTGGGTGCGAATACCGAGTTATTCAGTAAATATGTGATTTGGAATGGAAACAGCCCCGGGAAGACACAACAACCGGATAGGGTGGAAGCAAATCCTTTGGGCTTAAAAAATATGCTGGGCAACGTGGCAGAATTCTGTCTCGATTATTACGATCCTTCGGTATATGGGAAGTATCCCAAAGGTGTGGTTTACAATCCAAGAGGGCCGCGCAGTGGTTCTGAGCATGTAGTTCGGGGAGGTTCGTTTAAAAATACACCAAAAGATTTGAGGGTAGCACGACGTGATTTTACAAGAACTACCGACTGGCTGGTGACCGATCCGCAAATACCTAAAAGCATTTGGTGGTACTCCGATGTTAAAAGCGTAGGTTTTAGGGTGATTTGTGAGTATCACTCAGATGAAATAAAAAACACTGAAAAATAAAAGATCAACCATGGATAAGAATCAACTATCACGAAGAAATTTTCTTGGAAAATCGGCACTAATTGGTGCAGCCGGTGTAATAGGAATGAGTGCACTAAGCTCTTGTTCCGGGAAAACAAAAACAGTTGATTATGCATTTCCGCCCCTGCCGGACCTGGCACCCGACGGAAAACCGTTAAAAGCTGGTTTGGTGGGATGTGGAAACCGTGGAACCGGTGCGGCACTTAACTTCCTGGCAGCCGGGCACGACTTGCATTTGGTTGCATTAGCCGATGTTTTTGAAGATAAAGTTTGGGATTGCCGGAATAAGTTAATGAAGCAACGCGTAGAAATTCCCGAACAAAATTGTTTTTGGGGTTTTGATGCTTATAAAGAATTAATGACCCTGGATTTGGACGTTGTAATTCTGGCTACACCACCGCATTTCAGGCCCATGCATTTCGATGCGGCGGTTCAGGCAAAAAAGAATGTATTTCTGGAAAAGCCCGTATGTGTAGATCCGGTGGGTGCCCGTCAGATTATTGCAACCGCAAAAAAGGCTGAGAACCTGGGCTTAACCGTAATAACAGGAACACAGCGGCGCCATCAGCGCGATTACCTGGAAACTTACAAGCAGGTAGCCGGAGGCGCTATTGGAGATTTGGTAGCTGCCAAAGCATTTTGGATGCAGTCGCACGTTTGGTTTCGTACCCGCGAAGAAGGCTGGAGCGACATGGAATACATGCTACGCAACTGGAATAATTTCTGCTGGCTTTGTGGCGACCACATCCTCGATACACATGTTCATAATATTGATATCATAAACTGGTTTATGGGAAAACATCCGGAAGAGGCGGTCGGTTTTGGGGGCCGTGCTCACCGGTTAACCGGCGACCAGTACGATTTTTTCTCCATTGATTTTGATTTTGGGAATGGCATTTTTTCACATAGCTTTTCTCGTCAGATTGATGGATGTGCCAACCAGCTTGGTGAGCTGATTATGGGTACGGAAGGATATACCAATTGTAAAAATACGATTTACAACCCGGATGGTTCGGTAAAATGGACTTACGAATATCCGAAAGACAAAGATGGCCGCTCAACAGGTGTAGTAAAAGTTTCGCCATACATTCAGGAGCATATTCACCTGGTAACAGCTATTCGAACCAATACTCCCGTTGTGGAAGCTGAGCGTACTGCTATTTCAACACTTACTGCCATTATGGGCAGAACGGCTGCCTATACCGGTCAGAAAGTAACCTGGGAAGAAATGATGACATCGAATATGAAACTTGGCCCTGAAAAATATGAGATGGGGCCTGTGGATATGGAATTTCCGGTACCTGTTCCCGGAACGGCACATAAAGCATAAAAGAGATAAAAATGATTTCTGTTGTTATTCCACTTTATAACGAAAATATTTTGGTTGACCGCCTTTTAAAGGAGGTAATCAAAAATATGAAGGCCTTAAACCAGCCTTTCGAAGTGGTATGTGTTGACGACGGAAGTACGGATGAAACACTTGACAAATTATTAATATTCAGAAAGGACGTTCCGGAGGTGAAAGTGATCTCACTGTCCAGAAACTTTGGATTACAGGCTGCAATTACCGCAGGACTGGAATTTTCCAAAGGAGAGAAGGTAGTGGTGATGGATGGTGATTTGCAGGATCCGCCGGAACTTATTCCAAAGCTTCTTCAGAAAATGGCAGAAACAAACTGCGATGTTGTTTCTGCTGTGCGCAATAAACGAATGGAAAGCGCAGGTAAGCGTTTTTATATCAGGGTTTTTCATAAAATTTTCGCTAATATTTCTGAAGGAAACCAGGTAGAACAAAGCGGAAACTTCTGTCTGTTAAATCGTAAGGCTGCGAATTCTATTCTGGCTTTTTCAGAACGTAACCGGTATTTTCCGGGTATCCGTAATTTTATCGGGTTTCAGCACCAATTTGTTGAGTACGACCGTGCCGACCGTGCCGAAGGTAAAGCAAAAATGACCAGCAGAAAATTGTTTTCGCTGGCTGCCGATGCCATTTATTCCTTCTCGAAATGGCCGATAAAAGCCTGTCTTTATTTGGGTTTGCTGGGAGTGGTCGTTTTCCTGCTGGCTATTATTTATACACTAATTTCTAAGTTTACAGGGCTGGCTCCTTTTGGCTGGTCTTCCACTTTTTTGGCGATCAGCTTTTTTGGCTCGGTACAGCTTACTTTCCTGGGATTGATCGGAGAGTATATTTACCGCATTTACAAAGAAGTTCAAAAACGCCCGGTTTACCTGGTGAAACAGGTTTTTGACACTGCTGAAAATGATCCTGAGATCAATATCAATTCAATTAAAAATACTGATGCATAAAACATCCGAAATAGTTACAGCACGCAATGTGTTTATTGCCGGCCTGATCGTGGCTGGTGCAATACTGGCATTGCTGGCACCAAAAGCCGCTGTAAATGTGGATGAGATGTTGCATTATCCGCACGCAAAAAAAGTGGTAAAGTGGTATTATACAGGCGGTGAGGATGCGTCGTGTCTGGATACACCGGTTCATAACCTGAAATACTACGGGCAATCGGTTGATAATTTTACCGCATTGGTTAACCGTATGTTTTCAGTAGAAAACGAATTTCTGACCCGGCATTTTACGGGCGCTTTTTTCTTTTGGCTATTACTTTTGGCAGCCGGATTTTTAGGAAAGGAATTAAGCGGTTCGTACTGGGTTTCGGCGCTGGTGGTGCTTTCCTTAATGGTAACACCCCGTTTGTTTGGCCAGGCGTTTGGCAACCTGAAAGATATTCCGTTTGCTGCCGGTTATGTAACAGGAATACTATTTATCATTCGTTTTCTGAAACAGTTGCCACGCCCCAAATGGAGCACCGCAATTTTGCTGGGTTTAAGCATCGCATTTACCTGTTCGGTGCGTATTGGCGGGCTGATCCTTTTTGCCTATCTGGGGCTGGGACTGCTCGCAATGGTATTTGTAAAGCCTTTTTTACTTAAATATTTTATTTCAACTAAATCTTGTTTTGTAAGGCTTGCGGGCCAGGTTTTAGTAATAGCGGTTCTCGGTTATTTCGCCGGGCTGTTATTCTGGCCCTTTGCCTTGCAGGATGTCTGGCACCACCCGCTCGAAAGTCTCTCAATGATGGAACATTACAAAGTGAGCATCAAACAGGTTTTTGAAGGATCGGTGACCTGGAGTTCGCAATTGCCGCGGGATTATCTTCCGCACTGGTTTTGGATAACAACACCTGAATTTGTTCTACTGGGCTTGATATTTTTTATCGCCTTTTTAACCTATAAGTTTACTAAGCTATTTAACGAACAACTCTTTTGGGAGTTGTTCGTGTTTTTTACGCTGGTTTTTCCGGTTGTTTATGTAATTGCAATTAAGTCGAACCTTTACAGCGGAATCCGCCAGATGCTGTTTGTTGTGCCAATATTGGTTGTATTGGCTTCTTTTGGTTTTTATGAAATCATCCGCTTACAAAAAACCGTGGGGCGTAAAATGCTGTCCTTGTTGCTTTTTTTCGGATTGATGGTGCTACCCATTGTACATCAGGCCAAAACCTTTCCGGTTGATTATGTTTATTTTAACGCCGTTAATGGTGGAAATAAAAAGGCCTGGAGCAATTACGAATACGACTATTATTTTCACGGGATGAAAGAAGCCACCGACTATCTTTTGAGCGAGATTGGGGATAAAAATGCAGTAGTGGCAATGAATTGTCAGTTGCCCAATTATTTTGAAAAAATACCTAACATTTCGTTTCAATATACACGTTACCTGGAGCGTAGTTCTGCCAACTGGGATTATGCCTTGTTTGGTGTCAATTACATTCATCCTTGGCAGTTGAAACACGACACCTGGCAGTCGGCAAAAATCAGGAAAACATTTTACCACAAAGGAAATCCGCTGGTTGTTTTGTTGGAAAGAGGGGATAAAACCGATCTTAGGGGAATGGAGGCAGCAAAAAACGACCATTGGGATGAAAGCAAAAATTTATTGCAAAAAGCCTTTGAGGATGAGCCCAATAATGTTTGGATCTGCGTAAATTTGGCCAATCTTAATTTGGCTCAGGGGAAGTTTAGCGAGGTAGATTACTGGATTCAAAAGGGAAAGGCAATACATCCGTTTTACGAACCGTTGTATTTGATTGAAGCGCAAAAGTATTTCGACCAGGGAGAATACGAGGCCAGTATGACAACACTGAAAGAGCTGATAGAGATAAATCCGCGGTATGCAAATGCCGGTTCGTTATTAAAAAAAGTGAAAGAAAAATTAAATATAAATAAGAATTAAAAACGTTGAAAATGAAAAGAGTAATTGCATTAATCGGATTGTTTATGATGAGTTTGCCCACGCTATTAATGGCCCAGGATAAGGGAACATACATTGAAAACCTGGGGGCTCAGGACAGTTCGTACATGGAAGAAGATTTATTAAGCCCGGTTCAGCAATCGTCGGGTTCAAACACAACCGTAATTATTGTAATTGTTGTAGTTGTAATTGTTGCTGCGGTTGCATTTTTCCTGTTGAAGAAAAAGAAAAAGTAAGTATTTATTTCTTTATAAAGTGATTGGAATAAAAAACCCGGCTTTACGACCGGGTTTTTTGTTGGGATTATATTTGATTATCCAATCTTGTTAATCGTAGTTTTTATTCGGTCAATGGTTTCTTCTTGTCCGAGTAGTTCACAAATTACAAACAAATCGGGGCCCATGTTTCCACCAACTAAACAAAGGCGGAGCGGGTTCATTACTACTCCAAAACCCCATTCTTTTTCGTTCATAAATGCAGAGAAAGCTTCTTTTATCGCATCGGCTTTCCATTCAGAAACCGATTCAAAAACACCGGCAATTGCCAGCAGTTTTTCGGGGGTATCTTCTTTCCAGCGCTTGCTGATTGTTTTTTCGTCATAGGTTTCAGGAGCCAGGAAAAAATATGAACTCTGTTCCCACAAATCGCTTACAAATTCGCAGCGTTCTTTTACTTCCGAAACTACTGCAAGAATCTTTTCATCGGTTGTCTTCACGCCCCTCTTTTCAAGTTCCGGCTTAAACAGGCGGGCTAATTCTCCTATCGGTTTTAACTGAAAGTAATGTTTGTTGAACCATTTGGCTTTTTCGGGATCAAAACGCGAACCTGATTTTACCACCCGGTCGAGACTGAATAACTCACATAGTTCATCTAATGAAAAGAATTCCTGGTCATTGCCCGGGCTCCAGCCTAACAAAGCCAGCAGATTAATAAATGCCTCGGGGAAATAACCGTCTTCGCGATAACCGCGTGAAACATCGCCTGTTTCAGGATCGGTCCAAAGCAACGGAAATACCGGGAAGCCCATTTTATCGCCATCGCGTTTGCTGAGTTTTCCTTTCCCGACGGGTTTCAAAATAAGCGGAAGGTGCGCAAAACGGGGTTTTGTTGCTTCCCAGCCCAGGGCTTTGTACAACAAAACATGCAGCGGCATCGACGGCAACCATTCTTCTCCCCGGATGACATGGGTAATCTCCATCAAATGGTCATCCACCACGTTTGCCAAATGGTAGGTTGGCATCCCGTCAGATTTGAAAAGTACCTTGTCATCCAGACTTTTGGTGGTATTAAAAGTTACGCTTCCACGAATTAGATCTTCTTCCGTTACATCGGTATCTTCGGGCATTTTAAAACGAATTACATACGCTTCACCGGCTGCAATTTTATCCTCTACCTCTTTTGCTGAAAGCTTTAGCGAGTTATTCAGTTTTTCGCGGGCGCCAATTCCGTACGAGAATGTTTCTTTATTGGCCTCGGCATCTTTGCGTAATACATCAATTTCTTCTGGTGTATCAAAAGCATAGTAAGCCCAACCGTTTTGTACCAGTTGGTCGGCGTATTTTTTATAAATTTCCTTGCGCTCGCTTTGCCGGTACGGGCCAAAATTACCTCCAATTCCCGGGCCTTCCACCGGGTTTAACCCGCACCATTTCAGGCTTTCAATAATGTATTCTTCTGCGCCCGGAACGTAGCGGTTCTGATCGGTATCTTCAATACGAAGGATGAAATCGCCTCCGTGCTTTTTGGCAAATAAATAATTAAAAAGGGCTGTGCGGACACCTCCCATGTGCAAAGGCCCTGTTGGACTGGGGGCAAAACGTACCCTCACTTTTCTCTCGCTCATCGTGTTGATTTTAATTCGGTGCAAAGATAGAAAATTAGGGATGATTCGTTGATTGAATCTTTATTCGTGTTTGGAAATCAAGGTGCATTGCAAATACTATTTACAGGAAATTTAATTTCTGTATTTTATCACTGTTTATTTTTTTTGTATTTTTTTACTTTGTAGTAAGTAATTTTTAAAAAATTCCGAAAGTATGTACGGCAAAATGAAACAAGACCTTCAGCAAACACTTGAACAGCTGAAGGAGCAGGGTTTATATAAATCGGAGAGGATCATTACATCTTCTCAAAGTTCAGAAATTAGTGTATCTACCGGAGAAGAAGTTTTGAATTTCTGCGCCAACAACTATCTGGGGTTGGCAAACAATCCTGAAGTGGTAAAAGCTGCACAGGATATCATGAACGACTGGGGTTTCGGCCTTTCTTCGGTACGTTTTATCTGCGGAACACAGGATATACACAAGCAACTGGAGCAAAAGGTTTCTGAGTTTTTGGGAACCGAAGATACCATCTTGTATTGTGCCTGTTTTGACGCCAACGGCGGAGTTTTTGAACCACTTTTGGGAGAAGACTCAGCCATCATTTCCGACGAACTGAACCACGCTTCAATTATTGACGGGGTACGTTTGTGTAAAGCCCAGCGCTTTCGCTATAAACATTCGAACATGGAGGAACTGGAGCAGTGTTTGAAAGATGCTGCCGGAGCAACCTACCGTTTAATTGTTACCGACGGAGTTTTCTCGATGGACGGCGACCTGGCGAAATTACCTGAAATTGTTGCCTTAGCCGAAAAATACGATGCCCTGGTTATGGTGGACGAGTCACACGCCACCGGATACATTGGTAAAACTGGCCGCGGAACAGCAGAACATTACAATTTGTTGGGGAAAATTGACATTATTACCACTACGTTTGGAAAAGCAATGGGCGGAGGAAACGGAGGTTGTACCTCGGGCCGTAAAGAGATTATCGACATGTTGCGCCAGCGTTCGCGCCCTTATTTGTTTTCGAATACACTTGCGCCTGCAACCGTTGGCGCTACTTTAAAAGTAATTGAAATGCTTTCCGGTTCTTCTGATCTTCCGGCGAAAACAATGGCCAATGCCCATCGTTTTCGCTCTAAAATGGAAGCCGCCGGTTTCGATCTCGTAAAAGGAAACACGGCAATTGTACCGGTGATGGTTTACGATGAACCTTTGGCGATTAAATTTGCTGACGAACTGCTGAAAGAAGGTGTTTACGTGATTGGATTTTGTTTTCCGGTGGTTCCACGCGGGAAAGCCAGGATCAGGGTTCAACTGTCTGCTGCACATTCGTTTGAACAAATTGACAAGGCTGTTGACGCCTTTGTAAAAGTGGGAAAAAAATTAGGAATTATATAATCCTGTATAAGTTGTGCTAAAGCTGAGGACGCTCATTTGGAGCGTCCTTTTTTATGCCCTTTTTTACTATTTGTTGTATTGTTTTACGATTTAAAGGTTGGTTTGGAGGGAAAAGGAGCACATTTGTGTCGTGACTTTCATGTGCCCTGAGTCATAGAAACATTCTTAAAAATATTCGGGACGGCGTGATGAAAACGACTGTTCCTGACCCCAAGGAATGAAACTAAATGCCCAAAAAAAGGTGGTCTCTGACAAGAGCCACCTTTTTCCTTTTATAGTATTTGTTTAAACGTCAAAAGAATCTACTTTTCGGTAGGCTTCAATAAGTGCAATCTCACCCTCTTTTCCACCGATACTTTTACCATGTTCGCAACACAGCGTTCCGTTGTAACCTTTGTCGTAAATGTGTTTGAAAATGTTCTTGTAATTAATTTCTCCGGTGGTAGGTTCTTTTCTCCCGGGATTGTCGCCAATATGAAAAGCTCCGATGTAATCCCAGCACAGATCCATGTTCATAATCAGGTTGCCTTCGGTAATTTGCTGGTGGTACATATCGTCAACAATTTTACAGCTTGGATGATTTACGGCAACACAAATCATTTTTGCCTGAGCCATTTTTGTCAGGAATAAACGTGGGTGGTCAACCTGATGGTTCAAAGGTTCCAGAACCAATTCCAAACCGGTTTTCCCGGCAATATCACAACAAGCACGCATATTCTCAACAACATTGAGCGTTTGGTAATCCCAATCCATTTTTTCGTCGTAAATACCTGGTGTGATCAGTCCGGTTTTTGCTCCGGTCCTTTTTTGAACTTCAAGAGCTTCCGTAGTTTTTTGCTGTAACATCTTTTTTACTTCCGGATCGCTGGTTACCATGTATTTTGCACCGTGGTCGGCGTAAACAATAAAGGGGCCCAAATCCAAGCCTAGCCGGGCCAATTCGTTTCCGATTTTTTCCTGTATTTCCGGGGTTCTTCCAGCTAGCCCATTGTCAAAAACCGCTCGGAAGCCCTGGTCGGCAATAAACTTTATGTTTTCAATCGGATCGTTTCCTACATGTTCACGGAAAGTTCCCAATCCAGGTGCATATTTTAGTTTGAATTTTGCTGCATTTGAACTTTCAGCTGCTAAAGCGGAAGATCCCAGCATGGTTCCCAAGCCACTCAACGCAATACTACTGGCAGCAGTGTTCCTGATAAAGTTTCTTCGTTTCATCGTAATATGGTTTAAATGATTTACCGGTCAATTAGCTCTAAAAATAAAGAATATTCTGGATGATGCTCCACCTGGCATCGGATTTAGTGGAAAATTTAAACCAAATCAACAAGGAACATGCAGTTTAACCGGCAGCAGTACCATCAGTATAAAACCAGGTCAATAAGCGGCTTCTCCATAAACCAAAAGCTTTTTAACCTGAAAATTGGCTGCTCTAATTTCTTGTGATATACGCACATAACGGCAATCAACACCGGGAAGCTGAATACCAGCATTAAACTCCGAGACGGTAAGCTCTATTTGTTCTGTTACAGCTATATTCTTTTCAACCAGGTTCCACAACGAGCCGTCAGCAGATACCTCAACGGTAAAAGTTCCCTTGTTTTGCGGTGCAAGTTCTTCAAGGCCAATGCCCGTAACCGTTCTATTCCGGCCTAAATCAACGGTTAAGGCTCCGTTATCCGACTTTAAACCTTCTTTTGAAAAAATAAGTTCTCCATAAACGGGGTCGGAGAATTTTGACAGTTTATGCTTTTGCGCTGCCATCTTCGTAATCTCATTTTCAAAAGTTAGTTCAATAATCGTTGACTCGTCACCGCGGGTTTTCCCCAATTCAAGAATAACAGCCCCGGGAGTTTGCCTGTAACCGATTTCGCCTCCCGTTAAACAATTTGCTTTAATAACCTTGTTATTTAACGAAGGCAACACAAGCCTGTCGTCGGCTTCACCGGTAATATGCACATACGCTTTGTTTCCCTTATACGTGCTACCACCCCAGTTTTCGGGGTACCAGGGGCCGCCTTTTGTGTTATAAATTGTATGTCCGTATTTTTTGAGCCAGTCGCCAACTTCTTCCAATCTTTCCACTTGTTTTGGGTCGAAGGCGCCATCCCATTTCGGTCCCCAGCTAAGCAGGATATTCCCGTTTCCCGATGCAGTTGCGGTTAGTATGCGAATCAGATCCTTTTTTGTTTTTACAGGAGTATCCGACCACGACCAGGTACTGCATAAAGTCATGCAACTTTCCCAGGGGCGTTGCTGGTACATGCCAATTTTTTGTTCCGGGGTATCGAAATCGCCCGGAATACTTGCCCGGTTGTTTATGATAATGCCGGGTTGCAGTTCGCGGATCATCCGGGTAAGTTTTTCCGCTTGCCACATATCTGCGGTAAACATGCCGCCCCACCAGCAGGCATCGAACCAAAACACATCTACTTTACCGTAGTTGGTGCACAATTCACGCACCACATTAAACTGATAATCGATGTATTTCTGATGATTCGGCCCCGGCTTAACTTCGGCCACTCCCTGACGAGCCTGAAAATACGGAGGCTTTCTTAACGGTTCAATTAAACTTGTGTCCACCGGCTCGTAATCGGGATGGTACCAGTCGCGCTGCGAGTAGTAAATTCCGAATTTCATCCCGGCTTCGTGGCAGGCATCGGCAATTTCCTTCAGGTAATCGCGGCCAAAAGGCGTGTTGGTAACTTTGAAGTCGGAATATTTTGTATCCCACAAATGAAATCCATCGTGGTGTTTTGCAATGGTTACAATGTACTTCATTCCGGCCTGCTTTGCGATATCCACCCATTTACGGGCATCAAAATCTTCGAAAACAAACTTTTCGGGGTATTTGGTCCATACGCTGTCGGCAATTGGGCCGTGACCGCCGCCCATTCCATCTGGTGCCTTGCGGGTGTAGCACATGCCCCAGCTCAAATCCTTCCCGATATAAGTTGAAAGCCCAAAGTGGATAAACATGCCGTAACGCGAATCGTTAAACCACTGCATTTCATCGTCGGATGCAAAGTTGCTGTTGTTCCATTCTTCGGGCGAAAAACGCTGTTCAAGGAACCATTTTTCGTGTCTTGCTTCGGTGGTATCAAGCACCGACCACTGCGCTTTAACCGGCCACGACAAGGCAATTAAGCCAATTAATAATACTAAGTTTTTTCTTATTGATTGAGTACTGGAAATTTTTTGGATCATATTCTATTTTTTGAAAAAAGCGTTTTGTT
Source organism: Draconibacterium sp. (assembly GCA_047975435.1). Lineage (GTDB taxonomy): Bacteria > Bacteroidota > Bacteroidia > Bacteroidales > Prolixibacteraceae > Draconibacterium. The sequence continues at coordinate 37,879 of JBKEDN010000173.1, forward strand.
CTGATGTATGATATCGTTCGCCTGCCGGCCGTAAAGTTAAAGCACACCTTCAATTTTAAAAACAGTAGCCAGCTTATTTGGTCTTTTTGCAGGAACATTCAGCACCAGCTTATCGTTTTGCTGTTTGTACTGAATTTTTTGTTTGCTGCCAATCATTTTAATGGAGCTGATCTTTTTTGTGTTTTCTTTTGAATTCAATCCCAACGACGGCAGTTCGATTTCGCCCGCCGAAGGATTCAACACAAACATATAAAGCACATCGCCCTTTGTTGTAAACCTGACTTCGTCTTTTCCGTAGGCCGGACTGCTGATGGTACGTTCGTTAAAATGGGCGCTTTTCTTTTGTGCTTTTAAAGCTTCAAGATCAGTTTCGCCAGCGTTGTTTTGATCCAGTTCTCTCAGGTAGGAATCCAGGTTATCGCCATAAATTTTCCAGGGCTTGCTGGCATAAATCGCTTCCTGGTTCAGATTCACCCACGCGCCTACTTCATCCAGAATAACCTTATGATCGGGCGGGATGGTTCCATCGGGCAACAATTCAACATTCAACATCATGTTCCCGTTTTTGCTGTTCATGTCAATCAGCATTTCAATAACTGTCCGAGCGTTCTGTCTGTTTTCCGTATCTTTTTTGTAAAACCAGCTGCCAAATGTGGTTGTTCCCTGCCAAGGTTCGGACAATATTTCATTTGCACCGCCCCGTTCAATATCTTTAATGGTTGAAGGTTCGTTTGCTATTTTTCCACATACAATGGCATCCAGCTTCCCGTATTTGTTCAGCTTGAAATTGTAAAAATAACGGCAAGCTTCTTTTCCGTATTCGCCATAGGGGAAACCGTACCCGTCGAACCAAAGCATATCCACATCGTATTTTGTGGCCAGTTCTTCGTGGCGCAACACCCAGTTTTCTTTCACTTGCTGTTCCCATTCGGGAGTTCGTTTCGAAGGAGGCAAACCATAAAGCCGGGCCGGATCCATTCCTTCCCACCAAAGGCCTTTACCGTCTGCCACAGTCATGTTGCCATCGTAAGGAACTCCTTTGTAAGCGCCACTGGTGTCGGCACCAAAAGCCTGTAGCCACCACGACAGATAACGGTCGTCGTGCGAACTTACCGCAAAGCGCAAGCCGTATTTTCTTGTCGATTTTTCGAACTCGGCAACAATGTCCCTGTGCGGACCAACATTCACTGAATTCCACGGATGATAGGTGGAGTTAAAATTATCGAAGTGGTCGTGATGATTGGCTAACACCATAAAATATTTGGCGCCTATGCTTTTAAAATATTTAAGCAGCGCATCGGTATCGAGGTTTTCGGCTTTCCACTGGTTAATTACATCTTTGTAACCAATTTCGGAAGGGTGGCCGTAGGTTTTGCAGTGATAGGGATAGGCATTAGCGCCCCATGTTTCTTTCCCAACATCCTGCATATACATGTGGCGGGCATACCAGCCGCCCCCGCTTTCGGGTACCGACTGCGCCCCCCAGTGTACCCAGATACCGAATTTGGCTTCTGCAAACCAGGCCGGGCATTCAAACCCGTCGCGTAGTTCTTCCCACGAAAGGTCTTTTTCCTGCGCAAAAGCCACAGTATTTATTGTTTGGGTGAGGATAAAAATCCAGTATATTTTAGATGATTTCATATAGGTTGTTTTTAGGAACTTAATTTTGTAAATATACACTCAAATTTGTTTAGGTTATCTTTAAGAGTCCACCGCTTAAACACCTACTCCACAAATTAATGATTTGTCGGGAATAAGGAGACTTTTCAAAAACTTTCTCGTGTTCTTTCCTTATAATAAAAAGAACAGGTGTTTCCATTTTGGTGGAAACACCTGTAAAGGTTAATTAATAACTATCGTCCAATCACGTTCTGTACCATCGGCAGAAATAACGCGATACGAATACGGACTATTTGAAAAATCATCTATGTAACCCGCAACTGGTGCACCATTCAATGGTTCGATTATTTTTGCTGTATGGCGAAAAATAATTCCGACGTTTGTTAGATCGGTTCCATTAGGGACTGTGATATTGACCATGGCAGCATCGTTATCCACAACCGAAGTAGTGCTTAAAAATTTTCGTTGGATACCCGTAACATTATCTCCGCCATTTTCGGCTTCTTCAAGGCTATGATCTTCCTCACTATAAATAAAAAGTTTCACATCTGTAAGAAAAGCCTGATCTCCCCATTGCCCTTCATCTAAGTCTATTCTTGGGGAACATGAGAAAATCAATACGGAAATAAAAAACAGACTTATAATTCTATATATTGATTTCATAATTGTAATTTTTTTGATTAATTCCATCCCGGATTTTGAGTAAGTGTTACCCCAAACTCTTTATAAAGCTGAATTTGCGACGTTGGAACAGCCGATAAATAGTCTCTGTCTTTGTTGATATAGAATCCTTCACCACTATCCTGAAACTGTGTTGATTCATAATAAGGATTTAAATAACCTTCACTATCAACACCAATGTTAGTACCCAGGGTTAACGTCATATTTGCAGTGCCTGTCCATCCGTCAGCAGTAAGGTTTGCAGCATTGTTGTAATAATCGATAAACTCCTGAGCCTTTACGCCCTTTGGTTTATAACCGTTGATCACTTTATCGAAAACAGCCCAGCGCTTCAGGTCATCCAGCCGGAACCCTTCAAGAGCCAGTTCAATAGTGCGTTCACGACGAATTTCGTTAACAATGTTTGATGCTGCGGGATCGAAACCTTCTTCTGCTTTATAGTTAACACTCCATGCGTTTACATCAGAAAGCAACATTGGATTCATTCCAACGCGGCCTCTCAATACATTTACCGTTTTATCGAGGTCGGCCTGTGAAATGGTACCCAGGGCAGCTTTTGCTTCGGCAAGTGCCAGTAAACCTTCTGCATATCTTATCAATACATCATCCACTTCACCCATACGGTATCGGGCCTCATTAAAAATAGCACCTTTCCAGGTTCGAATACCAGTAGAAGTAATGTATTCGGTAAATCCTTTTCTAATAATCGGATAGCGCAAAGCAAAGCAACTCTGGGCAGTTCGACCAGTGATTAAAGTCATCGGACCACGATCGGGTGTCCAAATGGTTTGACGGAAACGCGGGTCCAGATTCTGTCCGTATTCATTTAAGTTAGAAAAGGAAAGTGTGCTTTTTTCTTGTGGCAGTCCATTTTTGTCAAGGTATAAATCAACCAATCTTTTGCAGATGGAGGCTCCGTTATCGACTATCTTGTCGTAGAAATTATGGCTAACTGTCAATAATGAGGCATCATAAACCCTATACAGGTATACGCCGGGAGTATTTTCGGCATGTTCCTGCGAGAATATTTGGTTGTATGGTTCGTTGAAAGAACCTCCGATCTTTGAAATGTTTGTTCCCTGATGAGCAATTAATTGCAGAATTGCCGGCTCGACCATTTGAAGCAGGTCTGAACCGTCTTTTCCTGATACTGCAAATTTGGTATTATTCTGTGCATGGTATTTCTCCCAGGTGCCTTCAAATAAGGCTACCCTTGCTTTTAAAACAATAGCAGCTTCTTTATTTATTCGGCCGGCTTTTGCGGTACCTACCCCTTTCCACGAAAGATAAGTAATGGCTGAATCCAGATCCTGAATGATGTATTTTGCCACATCGTATCTCGAATCTCTTGTACGGTAGAGGTCTTCGCTGTCAACATTTAACGGCTCGGTAATATAAGGCACATCGCCATAATCGGCCATAAAATTAAAATAGTTCCAGGCTCTGAAGAAAAAACCTTCACCTATATATTGATTGGCAATATCATCTCTTGTAACCTTATCGGTGTGCATCAGGAAATAATTCACCTGACGGATTCTGTCATAGGTGTTATTCCATGCCGAGCTGTTTACAGGAGCCAAACCTGAAGCTCCAACCTGGTTCAGACTGCTCGTGATATCTTTGCTGACAATCATTATGTCTGAGTTTGCATCCAAGCGGGCATTGTGCTCCGATCCGGCACCGGCGTTGAAGTAATACCTTCTGAACTGAGAATATAATCCGTTCACATAAGTTTCAAGATCCCCGGAAGTATTAAAGTAAGATTCATCGCTTAATTTATCCAGCGGTGCTCGTTCCAGGAAATCGTTCTGGCAGGCACCTGCAATTACCAGCACGATCAATAGAAATAACCAGTTTTTTATTTTATTTTTCATAATAGTTTGCGATTTAAAATTCAACATTTACACCAAACGACATAACCTGCTGTGGAGGGTATCCCTGTCCTCCGGCAGCTCCCAACAATTCAGGATCATACTTGATGTATGAATTATAGTAGATGAATCCTAAATTCTCTGCACTTGCATACAGATAGAGTTTATTCAGTTTTACTTTTTTAACCAGTTGTTTTGGAAAATTGTATCCTATTTTAAGATTACGTATTCTTAAATGTGACAGATCCAAAGCATACTGATCGGTATTGGCATTCCTGTTTTTAGCATTGTACGTATCTCTTGGGAAAAAGGCACCGGTATTATTAAGTGACCAGTAACCAAGTGCTTCCTGTTCGACAAAATAGGGGGCGAACCACTGACTGCCTGAGTTACCCCATACATACTGGTTCGTACTGTACACGGTCCAACTTCCTACTCCATCCATTTGCAGACTTACATCGAAACCTTTCCAATCGGCAGATAAGCCGATTCCATAAGTTTTACGCGGATAATTAAATCCGTCCTTGATCAGGTCGCCGCGGGAATACCAGGTTCCGGTTGTCCCTCCGTTAATTTCACCATCGCCATTCATGTCTTTACGTGCCAAATCTCCTAGGTAATACCAGGTGTCTCCTTGCGGTACATTTCCGTACAGGGCGTTAACCGATGTCATGATTCCATTGGAGGCATAAAGATAGTTTTGACCAAATACTTCACCGGGAGTCCATTGACCGGATACAGCACCTGTACCGTTGTCTTCATAATCCATCACATAACCAACATAATCGCTTATCCTGAAATTGACAGAATAGTGGAACGGAGAATTTGCCAGGTTAAAAGCCTTATCTCTCCAGTTCAGCTTCAACTCCCAACCGCGGGTTTCAGACGTTGCATTGTTTGAATTAGGCACTGTTGCTCCCAAAGTTTCAGGTAAGGGTTTTGGTGGTCCAAACTGATTTTTTACCGTTCGCTGGTACCAATCGTAATTTACTTCCAGACGATTTTTAAAAGCGCTAATATCTCCACCGAAGTCGATAGTGGTAGGTTTGGCCCAGGTAAGCTGACTACTAACCAAACCCGGCATAGAGGCTACGTTTACGAATCCTCCATCCAGAATTATTCCTTCAGATTGCGTTATATTAATGGTTGGATAGAACGGATACAAACTCCCGACATCTGCATTACCCGAAGTTGACCACGATCCCCTTAATTTAAACATGGAAACTTGCTCGGACAGCATCCAGAATTTCTCGCGTGCAATATTCCAGGCTCCGGAAACTGATGGGAAAAATCCCCAACGGTCATCGGCTAAGAAACGCGACGTTGCATCGCGGCGGAAGTTGAACTCGAAAAAATATTTTGTATCGTAATTATACGACAACCGGCCAAAATAACCTCTTGTAGCCCAGTGCGTCAGGGCATCCGAAGTGTAATAATCACTTGATGCTGTAGATATTGTTGTAAGGCTGGTTGAAAGCAGGTTATTTGCCCGTCCGTTTAACCTGCTGAATTGGTTTTCTTCCTGTTGAAAACCTATCAATCCGAACAAATTATGTTTCTCCATTAACGTTTTTGAATAGCTGGCATGCAGATCAATGTTAGAATAATTGGTTCGGCTAAAATATTTTTCAATATAAGTAGTACCTACTGTTCGTTGGTTAGGAACTTCATTCCCATTAGGCAGAACCTGCATAGTTTGCAATGCTGTGCTTGACCACTCATCGTTATTGTTTCTCCAGGTAAAATCGCCCTCAAAAACCAGATTCTTAATGGGTTCAATTGTTACGCCACCTGTCATTGTAAGGTCATTTCTGTATCGGTTAACCGTTCCGGCATCACCATTAATATTAGGCAGCGTGTTAAACCGGTAAGCTGAACCATTTGGGTTAGTAGTTACCCATACCGGGTACGAACGGGCAAATGCATCAAACAGCGAGCTGTAATTTCGACCCAATCCCTGGAAATTTGGTCCCTCTTCATCCGTTTTTACATAGTTAGCCGATGCTTCTACTGTTAACCATTCAGTAATTTCTGTATCAACTTTCATTAACGAAGAGTAGCGTTTTTTATAGTTCGGACCTTCAAAAATCCCAACATTTTCGTTATATCCCAATCCCATATAATAAGCTGTTTTGTCGCTTCCTCCGGAAACACTTACATTGTGTTCCTGACTGGGGACGACATCTTTCAAGGCCAGATCCAGCCAGTTCGTATTTCCGAACGCATTTGTATGGCCGGCCCATTGAGTAGCAGACTCCGGAAATACACCGTAAGGAACATATTCAGGATCAATACCATCGAATACACTGTTTGTAAAATCGCCTTTGGCAAATGCTTCCATCCGTTGAATCTGCAGATCACTAAAAAAGGCACTTCCATTTCCTCCGGGAGCATTGTAAAATGCCCGGTTTATCGAGCGTGCAAAATCTGCACTATTCTGTATCTCTGGGATACCCCATGGTTTTCCAAAACGGAAGTTGCCGGAATACTTGATATGAAGCGGACTTCCTTTTTTCCCGCCTTTGGTCGTAATCAAAACGACTCCGAATGGGGCTCTTGATCCGTAAATTGCACTTGCGGCACCATCCTTTAAGACTGAAATCGACTCCACATCGTTGGGATTAATGTCGTCAATATTGCGTTCTATTCCATCAACCAGTACCAGTGGTGACTCAGTTGTACCAAAACCTGTAAAACCGCGAATGTTCAGATTTAAACTGGCTTCCGGTGCACCATTGGGTGCCCTCACGTTTAAGCCGGCCACTATTCCCTGTAATCCGTCGGCAACCGAGCTAAGCGGTCTGTTCTCCAGAATTTCTCCACCGATCTGGTCAACTGCAGCAGTAAGGTGCGATTTTTTCTGCGTTCCATAACCAACCACAACAACTTCGTCAATTCCTAAGGCTTCTTCCTTCATAACTACATCGATGGTAGCCTGGTTGCCCACTTTTATTTCCTGAGACAACATCCCTACAAACGAGAACACCAAAACGGCATCTTCAGGGATATTACCCAACGAATACTTTCCATCCATATCTGTAACCGTGCCCTGGGCAGTGCCTTTAATTATTACGGTTACCCCCGGCAAAGGCTGGCCGGTATTGTCGGTAACGGTTCCGTTAACGGTTTTTTGCTGTTGGGCGTTAAATGCCGAAGTAGATTTGCCCCGGGCTTTTATCAGTATGTTTTTATTTATAATTTCATAACTTACATCCCGGCCTTCAAAAAGTTCATCCAGGATTTTTTCTACGGTTTTTCCTTCCATATTCACTGATACCACCCGGTTATCGTTGAAATTGTCACGGTTGTAAAAAAAGTAGAAATCGCTTTGCTGTTCAATGGCATCAAAAACGTCAGCAATTTTGCAATTTTTCATTTTTACGGTGAGCTTGGTTGCCTGCGAATAAACGCTGGCAGTGGAAGCAAAGACCGATATTAATACGAGAAAAACACTTAATCTCATAATTAACAGTAATTTTTGAGCAACGGGATAGAATCCTCCCAAAGCTTCTGATTTTTTTTTCATAAATTTGATTGCTTTTAATTAATAAACTGATTTAGTCTGGAGTAGGCTGATGAAGTTTTTGTAAAGAGGGAATGCGACCAACATGTCCCTCTTTTTCTTTCTCCATATTAACCTTCTTAAATCTAACTAACCTGAGAAAATTTTTTGTTTCATAATGTTTATGTTTTAGTTACTGGTTTAATTTGTTGTTTTGTGTCGTTTATTTTTTTAACAGCCACACTTCCTTGTTTTCAATGTAGTAATCGATGTTGGCTGTTCGTTTTATTTTTTCCAGCGCTTCAATCAGGTTGTTGTTGTAGCTAAACATACCACGGAATCGAAATTCGCCTAATTGTGGATTTTTAAGGTGGAAACGAATATCGTAAACCCGTTCGAGCTCTTTTACCAAATCGTTGAGTGTGGCATCTTTAAATAATATCTCTCCGTTTCGCCACGAGGTATAAAACTCAGCGTCCACCCTTTCAATAGAAACCTCTCTTTTTTCAGTTTGAAAGACAGCTCTTTCTCCCGGGACCAACGCTACTTTTTGGTTTACTTTGTTGTTGAGCTCCATCTCAATTCTCCCTTCGGCCAAAACGGTTTCGAAAAGGCCGCTTTCGGGGTATGCCTTCACATTAAACGATGTGCCGGTTACATATATATTGGCTTCTTTGGTGGCCACCTTGAAAGGCTTTTCTTTGTTCTTCGCTACTTCAAAATAAGCCTCGCCCGATAATTGCACTTCACGCACTTGCTGATTAAACGAAGTGGTGTTGTAAGTGAGGGTGGAACCAGTATTTATCCATACTGCGGAACCATCGGGAAGAATACATTTGGCCACATGTCCTTTTGGGGCAGTAAATTCGCAATAGGAATCTTTCTGCAGTGTATGTTCCCTGTTTTGAAAAAAATACCAGCTAAGGGCAAAGGTGAGCGGAATAACAAGCACGGCTGCAATCTTGTATAAGAGCAATTTCCTGCGGGCCCGTTTAATGTTAATGCTTTGCTGCTTTTGTACTTCGCGAAGTACATTCTTTTTATCCTGCTTTGCTGTTTCCGGGGAGATGTAATTCCGGCCCAGTTGCCAGGCCTGCTTGCTTTTTAAGTAGAGCTGTTTGTTCGCAGGAGAAGAATTGAGCCAAGAACCCAACTCGTTTTTTTCTTCTGAAGAAATATTCCCGGAAAGCTGTTTGCTGATGAGAATATCGGTATGATTGTGTAGTTCGTTCACTTCGCCTATTGGTTTAATCACTCCTTAGACGAAAATTATGTACTTTACCCTGTAAAGGCGTTTAATTTTTTTTTGAATAAATAAAGGTTATGAGGTTAACGATTTGATAATCAGATAAACTGTCCCGTAATTTTTTTAATGCAATCCCCATTTGCATCTCTACCGTTTTAAGTGATATATTTAGTTTTTCGGCAATTTCTGAATATTTTAAACCATCGAAACGACAAAGAACAAATACCTGGCGGCACTTTTCCGGTAGCTGTTGGATGGCCAGGTTGATGCGGTTGTTAAGCTCAGCCTCTTCCATCAAATCGCGGAACGGAACGGATTCTGCAGTTTCGATAGGTCTGCTAACCGAAGTTGTTTTCTTCTCTTTTCGAAGGTAGTCGATCGATCGGTTTTTAACCGAATGATATAAGTAGGATTTTGGTGAAAACCGGATGTTCAGTTTTTCGTGTCGGACCCACAAATCAACAAAAACCTCTTGTACCAGCGAACGCGACAGATCCAAATCACTCAGGTATTTATTGGCAAAAAAACAAAGCGGGGAGTAATACTTGTCGAACAATTCGCTAAATGCCTTAGTATCTCCTTTTTTTATCTTTTCAAATATATCTATACCTGAAAGCTCCATTGCTGCCTGTTAAATGTAAATCAGAATCCAAAATACAGTATTAATTTCGGAAAACCACTTTTGAACGATCCTATTCTGGTTTATGGCACGTTATAAACCCGGTAGTCGGTTTTTTATTAATCGTTTGTAACACGGCTTCCCCACCAGTTATTACCGGGGTCAAAATCGGGCGAAAGGAATTGCAGGCGTTGTTTTTCCAATTGGGGCCAGCGTTTTTCAATTACATATTTCAGGTAAGCATCCTCTTTGGCCTGTGTCCATTCAGGGTCGCGTTCGGGGTACCTGGCCCCCATTTCATCGAGCATTGTAAATAGTTTTTGGCTTAACACTTCTTTTTTATCCTGAAATTCAGCAGCCAGGTTTTTGCTTTCTTCTGCATCATTTTTCAGGTTGTACAGTTCTTCGTGGCCATCTTCATAATAATGGATCAGTTTCCAGTCGCCTTCACGAATTATCGAGGATGGTTCGCCCCCCTGGTTTCCATAATGCGGGTAGTGCCAGATTAGCGGACGTTTGGCAATGCTATCACCTTTTAATAAGGGGAGAAGGCTTACGCCGTCAACGTGTTCACCGGGTTTTAAATTTGCACCAACGAGATCTAAAATGGTTGGATAAAAGTCGGTGCTAATTACCGGAGCTTCGCATTTTTGGCCGTTGCCCATTCCGGGAACTTTTATGAAATAGGGTTCGCGGATACCGCCTTCAAACTGGTAACCTTTGCCGCCCCGGAGTGGCAGGTTAGAAGTTGCAAAAGCATCACCTGCCGATACACCACCATTATCAGATGTAAAAATTACAATTGTATTTTCGGCCAACCCCATTTCATCAAGGGCTTTCAGAACTATACCAACTGCATCGTCCATGGTTTCAACCAGTCCGCCATAAATCGGGTTGTCCTGTATCTGACGGATGGGCAGAAAATGCCCTATCTTAAAACCTTGCTCAGGGATTCCTTGTTCTTCTGCTTTTTTGCGGTATTTATCCCATTTTTCGTGCGTGGTTTGAATGGGGCCGTGAACAGCATAAAAAGAAAGGTAAGCAAAAAATGAAGTGTCTTTATTGGCTTTTATGAAATCCACCGTTTCGTGGGCCAGGCGCATACTTAGGTTTTCGCCATTGGGGCCGCTGGGCAGATTGGGGTTTTCCCAGGGGGAAAAATAACCGCCCTTCGGACTGCCAACGTCCCAACCGCCTTTGTTAATGTCAAAACCATGGTCTTCGGGCCACGAGCCTTTTTCGCCCAGGTGCCATTTCCCGGCAAAAAAAGTGCGATATCCGGCTTCTTTCATCGCTTCGGGCAAAGTAATGTAATCTTTGTTTAGCTGATGTTCGTATTCGGGAGGAAGTAGTTGGTTCGACCGCCCCAGCTTTCGCCAGTTTTCTCCGGTTGGCGCACCAATCCAATCTGTTATCCCGTGGCGGGCAGCAAATTTACCGGTCATAATGCTGGCACGCGACGGACTGCATACCTGACAGGCTGCATAACCGTCGGTAAAAATCATCCCTTCGGTAGCAATCCGGTCGATATTGGGCGTTTCGTAGTATTTGCTGCCCATCACGCTCATATCATGATAGCCAAAGTCATCGGCCAGAATAAACAAAACATTTGGCTTTGTTTTTTCCACTTCTTTATGCGAACAGGACACAATCATTAGTGCTGCGAACAAAACACTAAGGCCTAATTTGTAGTTGAATTGAATTGGTGTCATAGCTTAATATTATTATTGGAATGGAAATATTTCTGAAGGTGTACTCGCTCCGGACATAAGTGTTTCCATTTCCTGGACCACTTCCGGATAATCAGCTGCTACATTTTTTTCTTCTCCCGGATCGGTTTCCAGATTGTAAAGTTCAGTGGTGGTTTCTTCGGGTTTGTTAACCTTGTTATGAATAAACTTCCAGTTCCCTTTTCTGATTGCCTTTCTTCCACCCATTTCATGAAATTCCCAATACAGGTAGTCGTGTTCTTTTTGCTCTTTCCCAAGTAAGGTCGGGAGAAATGAAATACCATCGATATTCTCAGGAGTTTGGGCACCGGTTAATTCGCCCACGGTTGGAAATACATCCCAAAAAGCTGAAATATGATCGCTCTCGCTTCCTGCATTAATTTTATTGGCCCAAACTGCAATCATTGGTACGCGAATTCCGCCTTCGTATAAATCGCGTTTGAATCCTTTAAAGGGGCCGTTTGAATCAAAATAATTTGGATCGGCACCACCTTCCAGGTGAGGGCCATTATCGGAAGTAAAGATGATCAGGGTGTTATCGTAAACACCTAACTCTTTTAGTTTTGCAATAATTTCTCCAACCTGCATGTCAAGGTAATCAACCATTGCTGCAAAGGCAGCATGTGTTTCAGGTTGCGATCCGTATGGGCCTCTTCGGAATTTATCTCCTTCATCAACGCCTTTATAGGATTTCTCAGGATCAAATTTTCCGCGGAATTTTGCGATGTATTCTTCCGGTGCAAACAGCTCGGCATGTGGAATAATGGAAGGGTAATACATAAAAAACGGCTTGTCTTTATTGTCTTCTAAAAATTTCAATGCCTGGTGATGGATTACCTCAGGTGCATATTCGCCGGTTTGTTGGCCGGCATTTCCTTCAAGCATCACTTTTTCCTGATTGTGCCACAAGTGGTAGGGATAATAATTGTGTCCCAGTCGTTGACAGTTGTAACCAAAAAATTCATCAAAACCCTGCATGTTGGGGTCTCCCTCCGAACCTGGATAACCCAGTCCCCATTTCCCAAAGGCCCCAGTTGCGTAGCCTTCCTTTTTTAATGCTTCTGCAAGAGTAACGGCATCGGCTTTTAAGGGGTACTGTCCTTCGGGGTTCCATTCCTTATTTCCGCGGATGAATGTATGTCCGGTGCTTTGTCCGGTCATTAGTGAAGAACGCGATGGCGCACATACCGTACATCCGGCATAATGTTGGGTAAACCGCATCCCGGTTTCAGCCAGTTTGTCGATATTTGGCGTTGAAAAATGCGTTTGTCCATAGCAACTTAAATCGCCCCAGCCCAGGTCGTCGGCTAAAATATATACAATATTTGGCTTTACAGGCTCTGTAGCTTGTTGTTTGGTTTTGGTACTACATGAAATAAGGATGGCTGAGAGAAGAGAAATGAGAAAGATTACCTGTTTCATTTTTAAAAAAATTAATAACTATTGCAATTATATGGAATTTATTTCAATTTTGCCCGTTTCCAAACCTTCTCCTTTTGCCTCCAATTTAATTATCCCGGAGTCTTTGTTCGATTCTACTGTTACAACCAGTTTCCCGTTAAAAGTTTTCATGGTTGGGAGATGGAACATTTCCAGGGAAGTTGCATCGCCATTGCAAACTACTTTGAATTTCCCGGCACCACTTACAGTAAAGCTAAGTTGGTTATCTGCATCCGGGCAAAGATTTCCATCTTTGTCAACCACTGAGACTGTAATATAACTTAGATCTTTTCCATCTGCGGAAATCGTTTTTTTGTCTGCCTCCAACACCATGTGATGAGGTGCCCCGGAAGTATGAATTTCCGTTTCAGACAAGGGTTTGCCGGAATCATCCAATGCTACTACTTTTATAGTGCCTGGTTCGTATTTTACATCCATCCACATCAGGCGGTTTCGGTTAAGATGAGAATCGTTGTTTTTCTTTTTTACACCCATGCTTTTTCCGTTTACAAATAATTCGGCACTGTTGTAACTGGTATAAACAAAAACCGGGGTTGTTTCACCTTCCCGGTCTTTCCAGTTCCAATGGGGGAGTATGTGCAGGGTAGGATTTTTGGTATTCCATCGGCTACGATATAAATAGTAGCGATCTTTCGGAAGTCCCGCCAAATCGCATATACCGAAGTATGAGCTACGCGAAGGCCAATACTCATCATAAGGTGTGGGTTCTCCCAGGTAGTCGAATCCGGTCCATACAAATTCTCCGATAACCCAATCAAAATCATCTTGCCAGTAAAAGTCTTCGTCGGGTATGTTTGACCACCTGCAGGCTTCCAGGTCGTAAGACGAACATTGTCCGTCGGGGTAAGTTTTTTGCTTGAATTCTTCAACCGGAAATTTATATACGCCTCGCGAACTAATGGTAGAGGCAGTTTCTGAGCCGAGTATAAATCCCTGGGGAAAACGTTCGTATGCTTCGTTGTAAAGTGGCAGGCGGTAATTCAAACCCGGAATATCCCAAATAGCGCCAAAGCCATTTTTCAGGGTGTTGGCAACCTGATCCATTCCCACTGTAACCGGGCGGGTAGGATCTTCACGATGAAAAATATCCTGTAACCACTTTCCGCGTTTTATCCCTTCGTTGCCCCACTGGTCGGGAACTTCGTTTCCGGCGCTCCACATAATAATACACGGATGGTTACGGGTTGCACGTACGAGGTTTACCACATCTTTCTCAGCATATTCATCAAAAAATCGATTGTAGCCGTTTCTTACTTTTGGGCGTTTCCACTCATCAAAACTTTCAGCCAGAAATAAAAATCCCATTTCGTCACAAAGTTCGAGCTGTTCATGCGAAGGCATATTGTGCGAAGAGCGGATGGCATTGCACCCCATATCTTTTAAAATGGTGAGCTGGCGCTTTAAAGCCGCCCGGTTTACTGCAGCTCCCAGTGGCCCTAAATCGTGATGCAGGCAAACTCCCTTGAACTTGGTTACCTTGCCATTTAAAATAAGGCCCTTTCCGCGTTCGTATTTTACATCGCGTATTCCGAAACGGATGGTTTGTTCGTCTTTTAGTTCTTGTCCCGAATAGAGTTTCATTGAAGCAAAGTAAAGGTGTGGAGTTTCAACACCCCAGAGTTTCGGATCAGGAACTGCCAGGTTTTGTTCAATTTTGTTGCCGAACAGTTGGTCAGTAGTTTCCGAAGCAAGCACTTTCCCGTTTTCATCTCTGATTTCGGTAACAACCCTGATGTTTTCGCCTTCAATTTCAGACTTAATATTCACTTGTGCCGAACTTTCAAAAACATAGGGCGTAGTAATAAAAGTTCCCCATTGTTTAAAACAGGTTTCGTTTTTTATGATGAGCTGAACTTTGCGATACAAACCTGCACCCGGGTACCAGCGCGATGATTCGCCACGGTTTTCGAGCCGCACTGCCAAAAGATTTTCTTTGTCGGGGTTCAGGTATTTTGTGACATCGAAGTAGAAATAGGCGTAACCGTATTTCCATTCTCCCACTTTTTCGCCGTTTATAAATACCTGAGGTTCGCTCATTGCACCGTCGAAAACGAGCAGCGCTTTTTTGCCTTTTTTTAGCTCCGGGACCTCCAGGTTGGTACGGTACCAGCCCACGCCGATGTATGGCAAAGCTCCCGTTCTGCCGGTTTTTTCGGTGGCATCTTTTTCCTGGTTTTGTGTAATCTTCACGGTTTGCATATCAATTTGCTTGTCGAAAGGGCCTTTTATCGCCCAATCGTGCGGTACAGTAACTGTTTCCCAGTTATCGGTATTCAAGTCGGGGGCCTGTCCGTTTTCGATATCTCCTTTTGCAAATTTCCATTCGTTTTCGAGTGTTTGTACACAGCGGGTAGTTTGTTCTGATGTGCAACCGGAGAAAAGACAAAGGATGAAAAATAAGTACAATATTGGTTTCATTTGATTTTAGTAGTTTATTCAGTTCGATTTTACGAAATAGTGATCATACAAATATGGGAAGTTTCCTTTATTATTTTTTGGGTTGCAGCAATTTCCTGCACTATATGAGTGGCTGAAAATGAAATATTTCAATTAAAAAGTGGCGTACCTTCAATCAAGCTTGAGCGGTAAGCTGAAACAAAAGGTGCTACCTTCGCCTGGCTGGCTGTTCACCCATATTTTTCCACCGTTTTTTTCCACAAATTCTTTGCAGAGGATCAAACCGAGGCCAGTCCCTTTTTCGTTGGCTGTTCCGTCTTTTTGAATAGAGTATTCAATTTTGAATAACTTTTGCAGCGTGTCGTCATCCATTCCTGTTCCATAATCCTGAATCTTACATTCTGCCATTTTTCCGTTTACTGAAATTGAAATGTCGATTGTATTGCCTTTGTAAGAAAATTTAACGGCATTATTTAAAAGATTGCGGAAAATGAAGTTGACCATGTTAAAATCAGCTACTACCATTTTGCGTGTTGATGGCCAGTTTATCGTGAGGTTTTTTGATTTGATGGCTTCCCTGAACAATATTTCGTTGCCTGACAATACTTTGTTTAAATAAAAAGGCTGTGGATTAAATTGAATATTACCGGTTTGCGTACGCGACCATTCGAGCAAATTTTCGAGCAAATTATAGCCCGAAGTTGCCGTTTGGAACATGCCTTCTACAAGTGTTTCAAAGTCTTTCGAATTTTTTATATCTACGTCGGTTCGCAATATATCAGAAATCCCGATTAAAACATTGAAAGGGTTTTTTAGGTCGTGTGCTATGATGGAAAAAAACTTGTCTTTTGTGGCGTTGAGTTCTTTTAGCTTCTTTTCATTCTCTTCCAGTTGTCCAAGATTTTTTTGCAGTAATATTTTTTGCTTATTTATTGTTTCGAAGTTGTTTCTCAGACTAGCGGCATGTTTTTTACGGTGTAACAAAAAGTAAATCAGAACAATAACTACAATGGCCAGCAGTGCGGCTATAAAAGCAGATATTTGCAGGCGAATCCGGTTTTTGAAAATAATGCTTCGGTTTTTTTCTTCATTTAGTTCGTTCTGGAGCCGGGCTTGTTTTTTTTCTTCTTTTTGAAGTTCCTGGCTTTCAAATTCGCCCAATACCTGGGCAATTTTGTTGGATTGCAGCAATTTTGCAGATTCGTGTTGAAGTTCCTGAACTTCGAATGCCATTTTGTATTGACCAAGTTGAACCAGTGCATCGGTTTTGTCGGTAAAAATATCGTTGTCTAAATCGTGCCGGTCCAGTTTTTCACAAAGTTTAAGCGCTTTGTCGAATCTCACCAGTGCATCGGAATACTTTTTTTGTTTTAAAAGAAGCTTTCCCTGAAGAAAAGCAAGATCCCCTCTCATTCGTTCGAAGTTTTGCTCTTCAATCATTCGCTCCGCCTTTTCCAGGTTCTTCTGGGCATTCTCCAGCTCGTTTACTTCCAGATAATAGTAAACAAATAGAATGGTTACCTGGGTTTCAATGTGGTCATCCTTTATTTGTGCTAAAATTTCCTGTGTCCGTTTCAGGTTGCTCAGTGCTTCATCTAGTTTTTTGAGTTGAATGTTAACAAAGCATAAGCCGGTAGTCAGCACGGCAACATTGTCGGTATTGTCTGATTTCTCGGCAATTTCCAATGCTTGCATATAGTAGCGATAAGCACTGCGGTATTCTTTCAGGTATTCATAATACCAGCCAATGTTGGTGTAAGCCACTATTAACCAGTATTCGTTATTGTTTAGTATTTCTGCCAGGTTTTTCGCTTTTATTGTATATTCGAGCCCTTTCACCAGGTCTTGCCCGTACGAATATAAAAGCCCGAGGTTTAACTGGCTCGCAACAAGGTATGAAGAGTCTTTTATTTCTTTAAAAATACTTATTGCTGTTTCCAGTTTTTTTATGGCATCATTCCACTCACCAGAATCATCATAACAATAACTTATCTGGAATAGGGCAATGCCTTCTCCTTTTTTATAATTGGCTTGCCGGGCAAGTTGAATAGCTTTTTGGGCATAATGGAGCGTACTGTCAGAATTTGAGTAAGTAAAGTAACCAGCTAATGAATTATAATTGTCAACCAATTTAATGGTATCGGTTTCGGTTAAGCAGGCGATTCTTAAAGAGTCAATTTTCTGTTCAAATGCAAACAAGGAAGTATTAAGGAAAAAGCTTAAAATAATTATTAGCGGTGTTGATATATTTTTAATCCGAAGTTTCATTAATCAGGGTTTGGCTTTCAAATATAATAAAATAGACTGCTTATCCCTTTTAGTCAAGTAAAGATTTATCTTTGATACATGAACGAGATTGAGAAATATCCAAGAGATTTTCAGGAGTTTATCACGCAGTTCAAATGCGAGGCTGACTGTTGGG
>JBKEDN010000174.1:0-10840 GCA_047975435.1 Draconibacterium sp.
CCAATGAAATTATGGCTGAAAATTGAACGAAAAGGAAAATGATGATTGAAAATGGATGGCAACTTCATTAACAGAAGAATAGACATGCTTCATAAAACTAATTTTTAGAGGTTACCATAAAATAAAAGTGGAAACACTTGCCCAATCAGGAGAATGGTTTCGCAAAAAATACAAAACCACCCCGGCAACATCCGTAACTGTTTTGGACGATCTACCCGGCAGCAACCAGAAAACGGTGTGGTTTAACAGCCGCTTTTACCGCGCCAACCTTAACTGGGACAATGGAGCGCTTCGATTCCGCGATATTCATTTGTTTGATGAGAATCTGGCTTCGTCGTACCTCACTGAAAAGGGAACCTCGAATCAATGCATCTATTACACGCTTCCGTTTGTGGACGGGTATTTCTGGAGTTCACGCGAAACAACAGCCGGCTTGTGGTTCAAAGCAGAAAAAGACGGGGAACAGATTCTTTTAGAAGGGGCAGAGCTTTCAACAGCCCATTCAGAAAACGAAACGTTAAACGTGGTTTGGAAACTGGACGACGGATCGGGAACTTTTACGATCAGTCTGAACGAAAAGAATACGAAAGTAACTTTTGATGGCAACCGCGACATTAAGTGGTATTTAGCTTTGGATGTGGCTGAGAATGCTGAACTCCCTTTTACTTCGGTGGAAGCACAAAAAGCGGAGATGAGCTTTGAAAATATCGATTACAAAGTAGAAGCCGGTAAAGGGAATTTTGTTGTTCACCGAGAGAGCAAGCTTTTCCGCATCCTTCCGGATAAAAATGAGATTGTGCTGAATTTTTCAGGGAAGTTGTGATGATAAAAAAGCTTGCGTAAGAACCGGTAAAAAGCGAAGTCTTTCCTCTTTCTACCGGTTCTTGCAAGTAAATATATTATTCAATATCAGGAAGCAAATAAGCCCCGACTTCCGAAATCGCCGGACAAGCCATCCCTGAAAAGTATATTTTTATTTTTTTTGTTTCAACCGGGGTAAAACGAACAATCTTTTTTGCTCCGATTGTGGCACCTGTTGCTGCTTCCTGCCAGTTTCCGTTAATGAAAGCTTCAATTTTGAAATTTTGGATGCGCTGACCAAGTGGAATATATTCCTGAAGTACCACACAATTCACTTTTTTATTTTCCGGAAGTTGATACACGATCGACGAATTAAGAACATCATCTTTTGTTGCCCAGTACGATTCAGGATTTGCATCAATAGTACCAGCAGCAGCATATGCCTTTCCCCTTACATTTTCGGCACTGGCTTGACTTCCTGTTAAAAGGTTATCTGAAAAGGCCACGGTCAGGTAATTGTGAAATTCAGTTAAGCGCAGCGAATCAATTTCATGAATTTTCCCTCTTCTGTCGGGAGGAATATTGAGGTTTAAGGAGGTTCCGTTACCCACCGAGTGAAAGTAGATGTCGAGTAAATCTGCCAGCGATTTTACTTTGTCGTCTTGCGAGGCATGGTAAAACCATCCGGGGCGAATCGAAACATCTACTTCAGCGGGCATCCATAATTTGCCGTTCTGCGTCCCGGTTTCCCCTTCTTTGTATTTTGTTGTGCCTGCAACGGCTACGGTTTCCCCTTCTCCTGGTTCTGGTGTGTAGGTTGCCCAACACGAATCGTTGGCATGGCCGTGCTCGTTCCCTACCCATCTTAAATCGGGGCCGGCATCGCTGAAAATAACAGCATGAGGTTGCAATTCTCTCACAATGTCGGTTACTTCATCCCATTTGTAGTAGGTTGAACGGTCTATTTTCCGGGTTTCGCGTTTGCCGCCATAATAACCGTCGCCACCGTTTGCCCCGTCGAACCACACTTCAAATACATCGCCGTAATTTGTAAGAAGCTCGTTTAACTGATTTCTGTAGTATTCAATGTACTTTTCGTTTCCGTAATCGGGATAGTTCCGGTCCCAGGGCGAGAGGTAAACGCCAAACTTGATTCCGTATTTTTTACATGCATCGGAGATTTCGCGAACCACGTCTCCTTTCCCATCTTTCCAGGGCGAATTTTTAACAGAATGTTCCGTAAACTCCGAAGGCCATAAACAAAATCCATCGTGGTGTTTTGCTGTAAGTATGGCGCCTTTAAAACCAGTTTTGGCAAGTGTTCCGATTATCTGGTCGGCATCAAAGTCGGTCGGATTAAATACTTCTTCGCTTTCATCGCCATAACCCCACTCTTTGTCGGTGAAGGTATTGGTTGTAAAATGCAAAAAAGCGTAGGTTTCTAGTTGGTGCCACTCCTGTTGGCGCTCTGTAGGCAGGGCACCGTAAGGTGCTGGTGGCGGAGTGTTTTTTTGACAGCCTGAAAAAATCAGGGCAATGAGTAGAAAAACGGTGTTTAGTTGAATCTTTTTCATGCTCATTTCACAAGTATTTAAAGAGATTTTTGATAAATGATTATGGATGGGAAGTTAGGAATTTATTGAGAAACTTTAAATAAGTGCTTTGGGTTTATTGCTGCTCGAATAGTGGAAGCTTTTTTGCAGACATGTGAAAGGGCTAAATTTTTAGCATAAAAAAGAGGCTGTCTTTTTTTGGACAACCTCTTCTTACTATGTAGAATTGACAACTTCTTTTATAAACTTCAATTAGGTTCTGAGTATCTCCCTGCTATTGCTATCATTTTTATTCGGAACAAATAACTAAGCCTGTCAAATTCATTGAAAGGATGAACATTTTTTGAGATAAACAGTTTAATTTTTAGTTGCAAATTACTTGTGAACTATGAACGCAAATCATAAACCCGCAATCGAAACAATCGGAAAAAAGAACCTTTTCCAGTCTTTTTTAATCCAAATTTCCAATTGTTGTAAAACTGAAAAGAATCTGATAGTAGGCGTATATGATATTCACACAAACAAAATTCTCTATTGCAGCAACGCTTTGGAAAATGTTTTGGGCTATTTCCCGGCAAGTATTATTGGTAATGGTTGGGAGTTGTGGTATAAAAAGATCAATCCTGCCGAAGCACAAGCTATCAAAGACAAAATTATTTTTTTAAAAAAGGAAATTATTTGCGGGGTAAGCCCGAAAGCACTTTCTTTTAACTATCACATCAGAGCCCGGTTTGGCAAATTGGTTTTGATTAACCATGAACTTTCTCTGTATCGAATTCAGGATCACTTTATTGCGCTTAATTACCTTTACGATATTTCGCAGAAAGAAAAAATAGAACGTCTTTTGGGAGATAAAAAACCAGCTGTACTTCAAAATGCTGGTAATATTCCAATTTCCAAAAGGGAAAAGGAAGTTTTAGTTTTGATTTCAAAAGGTTTTTCTTCCAAACAAATAGCAGATGAGCTCTATATAAGTAATCACACGGCTGTTGCACACCGAAAAAGCCTGATCGAAAAGTTTAATGTTAAAAATACAGCGCAGTTAATTAAGGAGGCGTCAAAATCGATTCTGATGTAGCCTTCCCATTTCTGTTATCCTTTCAAAAAAAATCCCCAAAAATGGTAATTGATATTTCGTATCAAGTATCGTAACTTGTGTAGTATAAATCGGCAGGCAGTATATAATTTGCAGATTTATAATTAGTTACACACAATCATTAAATCAAAAGGTATGGAAACCCAGCAAATTTCTACTGCTCTGAAAGGGCTAATCGGGCATTTGAAGATAGAAAGTGCAGAAGATCAAACGAAATTCGACCAGTTAAAAAAATCATTATCAAAATCCGTTATCGAGGAAAAACAATCCATTCCTCTGCAAAAAGGTTTTTCAATAGAAAAATCTGATTTGTTCTCAGACGATACAATTTCCGACATTCAGAAAAAATCAATTAACAATATCGTTGATATCAGGGTAAAAACAAGGGATGTACCCAGTTACAAAGTTTTCAGAAGAGAAGTTCCCGTTAGGGAGCAATTGTTGTATAATTCAGTAGCGGATTGGGGGAGCGGTTCCAAAGTAGATCATACCGTGGGGCCTTTAACCGGGCCCGATGGCCGTCAGTTCTGGTACGATTTTTATCCCATCGAAAAACTGGTCACTTTGTATATGCAGGGTATGACCGATCCCGTCCTTTTATTCAAAATACAGGAAAACAACCGCTTAAGAACTGTCAGGCCCAATGTTCCAACAAGGGTACGTTTTACCCGAACATATACACTGGTGAAAGGCAGTATCTGGATTAATGCCAAATTTTTAGCGCCGAATGCACCAACCGGAACCTACACAGGTTTGACCATTTCCGGCGGAAAGATTACACTCAGTAAAGCACCTCAAACCATCAACAACAAACTTACCATTGGTACCAGTACAAATGTTAGTGTATTGCTGAATCTGGAGCAGCAGAAGGATGCAGATGCAGATATGAATAGTCCGTACGGGAAAGATGCAAGAGATGCGCAGTTGCAATTACCGGAGATTCTTCAGTTTCATTTTTCGGGAAACGGACGAACCATTGATAATGCCGGCAGTGCCTCCTGGAGCCTGTACGGACAAAAAATGGAATTTGACTGGATCGCCAATCAGCAAACGGTTTACGACACGAGTTTGCAACGTATATTCGTTCCTTACAAACCATCGGCACAAGACCTTGAAATACAACAAAATCAGTCCGATTTCCACCTGTTAGGCCTAAACAAAAAGGCAACAATTCAAAAGAGCGGATGGGTTTTACCGGTAGCCACTATTGATCCGCTGCAGCCAACAGCGGCGGCGGGTATTGGTGAAATGTTTGTGCGGTGCAAGGAGGGGCTTACAAACAAATGGGCAGGTTTAAAAGGTGGTAATTTTGCCTTAAAAGCTCCGGGTGTATTGGTGGCTCCGGAGCAGATAATGATTACCGATCTAAATGCAGGTAATCCACATGCCTCCCAATCCCTGAAGCTTTGGGAAGAAAGTGAAGATAAAAAGGAGACCTCTGTAAACCTCAGCTTTTCTGATACTGCGCCGTTTTTTTATGTCAGCAATGGGAATGGTAATGAAGTGCTAATGACCTATTCCAATGCTGATTTTCGGATTGATCGTCCGGTGAAAGTAAATGGACAATCGCCATTGGTCCGCTCTTTAGACTCGATGCTGATTATTGCAGCCGGCACAAACAACCGGTTGGTTTATTTGTTTGATAACAACCTTATTCTTGACGATGCGCAGCTAAATAATCAGGATTCGGTTGTGCCGGAACAAATGGCGCTTGCACTCACCAACGCGCTGTTTAAAGTAACACAACCCAATGGGTGCCTGCTTTTTGGAAATCTGAATGAAGATTTTGATAAGGTTGAAAAGGGATTCCTTTTCCTTACGTTTGGGCTTTTGGCTTATATTCCAACCTTACCCGATCCTTACGCGGCTAACCTGGGCATACTGCAACGGCAAATAAGAGGAGGGAAGACCGATTTTGCCGGTGCGGTTACAAATACACAGCAAGTAAATACATGGCTTGTATGCCGTACTGCGTGGGTTGCGTTACCCGGTGATAATAATAACGATGAGGTGTCGGTGTCGTTTCATTTTGGTACGGCCGGTAATCCATTTGGTGATATATCCCTCGAATCACCGAATTTGGAAGGACCTTCACAACCTGAACCCGCGTCTCCCGTAGAACCTGTTGGAAATGCCAGGGTTAGAGCGGTTAATGTTTCCAAACTCATAAAGAGAACAGAGGGGCGGGTATCTCATTTTTCCGGGTTTAATTTATCCAATACACTTAGCGGAGCACGAAAATTTATACCCACCAGCGAAAATGTTGCTGCCAGCGGGGATCTTGAATCGGGTGCTGCTGCTGCATTATTTGCAGTTGCCCGACCCAAACAACTGCCCGATTACGAAGAAGAGTGGGATAAGGATACTTACCGCTACAAACGCGATTTGTTCGCTTTGCTTGATGTAAGTACCAATGCCGATTTATTCGGGATTAGCTTTGATCTGCTCGTACAACGCGATTTCAAAGTTACTTCTACAAAAGATAGTACAACCGGTGAAAATGTATCCAGTTTCTTTCCCGTTCAGGTGGAAGGAATGGATGTGGTCAGTGCCGGGGCAAATGTAAAAGCCTTTACCGTTCCTCAAATTTCATGGGAACCGGTGTTTAACCTTTCTCCACCTGCTTCGCCGCCTGATGGTCCCATTCCGGGCGACCCGGCGGGTGGTTTTAACTACTATCCCAACGATGGCGGCCCCACACATATATTAAACAACAGCAGCGAAAAAGTAACACTTGCACCATTGCCGGTAACCAGTTTTTTGGTCAACAAGCGGGAAACAGAGAGTGATTTTAAAGCATTTTCGTTTTTTACTCTTCCTTTTGGGTTGAAGTCAGTGGCTCTTTTAAGCGAAAAATATGTGTACAACAATGTTCCCCGTGATGGTGGCGATCTTAACAAGATTAAGGTGGCTTTTGACAATGAGATACATTCAGGACTTCAACTAAAAATGGATGCCGGAATACCGCTTCGCGAAGGCGATGATAAAATGTTTATGGGAACCACGGTTCAGATCAATAATATTCTGGATTTTGCCGGCAATGAAACCGGAAACAGTACGCTTGGAGGGAGCGTTACCAGCATTTTTAACCGCGAGTTTTTTTACGATACCAATTATCCGTTTGAATTGTTTAAACAACGCGGAGTTCCTGTAACCCGAATGGATTTGAGTGGTTACGGCGCAAGTATGTTCAGCAACTGGTTGAATACCAAAGCTGCTATTGCCGAAACCAGTCAGGCCAAATTTGATGTGTTTGTAGGTCGTTGTTCCCACGAGATCATCCAGGTGAAAAGTATATTGTATCCGTGGGCTATAAAAGTGGTACGGACCATCACTCTTTTCCGGGTGAACAGTGGTTATGTATATCGTTTCGACAGCGGCTGGAGAGCCGAAAGCGATGGTAAATTTGATTTCAGGTACTATACTTATGAAAACAACCCCAATTTCCCGGGCGGGACTCCTGAAAATCCGGAACCGCAACTTATTTCGAAAGAGCAATTCGCTGAATTTGAAATTCATCCGGGGCTTGTGAAAGCTTTATATAATGTAAGTAACATTGTTGAAACTGCCGAAGTGGAGCCGTTTAACGCAAACGTGACATTTGACAAATCGGTTGACCAGCTTGGCGTTGAAGTAAATATACCCAAAAATTTTGACATCGAGCTTCAACCGGTATATTTTGATGCCGATGTTGACGTGGAAGGTGCGATTTCAGGGATGGTTTCAAAACCTACCTCCGACGGTGATAAAAATGTTGTCTCTTCGAAACGGATTTTGGGTTTTGTACAACTTGGCCCCAAAGGGTTTCCGCTAAACAATACCGCGTTGCAGCTTCTGGTAACTCGCCAGGGAACCATTGGCGGAGCAATCGATTGTGAAATTAACCTGGTGGACAGCAAGCAAAAAATGCGTTTGAGTCGTTTTGATTTTAATAATTCATTTGCCAGAAATGGTATCGATCCCACATTCTGTGTGGCAGGACGAGGGAATGTATTGCTACCCAAAGAGGGAAGTTGGAGCATGGTAAAACATGAACGGGCAAATGGAGATGTAAGTCCGGTTCCGGAAAACCTGGCGATTCCTGTTATTCGTGAGGGGAAAATTGTGAAAAACGGAAATACGGTTAAAATCGATCCGCTAACACCGGTCGCAAAAGTGCTGACACGCATTGCTGAACCTGCCGAGTTACTCCGTCAACCAACAAGTAGTACAATAAATTATGGATTCCTGCAAAGTACCGACACGCAGAAAGCCTTGTTTTTAACTCCTTCCTTTAAAAAGGGCACAAAAAAATTGCTTAGTAAAACGCCGCCACTTTTTGTTGATGCATTTCGTATTGTCAATTCCAAAGGGATTTTTCCCAATATCGGTGAAGCGGAGAACTTTGTGGGAGATGTTTTGGGAGAGGCAATCCTGATGAAAAAAGGCGGAAGTTTCCCGTTTGATACCAGTGATTTGAAAGATCTTGGCAAGGATGTTTTTGAGTTGATGGATATTCAGGATAAAATCAATAATGTCAAACAACAAGGACTACAGTTGCTACATAATCCGGAACAATTTTTTGATCTGCCAACCGAATTTGAGTTGATTGATGTGGGTGATGGCAACTTCAGGATTTATATTGAATACGATAAAAAAGATGGGAACGGAAATGTAGAAGAATCGGGCTCGCTGGATTTCGACATTAATTCCGTAGCCGAGAGCTGGAAAGGTAAGATGAATAATATCGGGCTTGTAATTGATCTGGCCGGCATTAAACGATTAATGACGATTCGCGGAAAATGGGATTCAGAAAACGGGAAAGAATCGACGTACCCGAAACCGGATTTAAAATTTGCGCCCGAGTTGCAACCCTTGGTTGACTTGTTGGAAATTTTGCAAAGTCTTCAGGAAGGCAACTATGGTGAAGCCGTTCAAAACGGGTTAAAACTGGCCATGAGCAATAAGGCCGGAAGCTGGGAGTATAAATTTGAGGCGTCGAAGGAAATTCCTGTTATCCGTTTCCCTGTTCCGGATGCCCTTTACAACGACCCGAATACACCTTTCAAACTGGAAGCCGGATTAAAACTGGGAGCTTACTTTAATGCAGCTTTGAAGGTAACTACGGATGCCAATGAGTTATTGCCGAGCGCCGGAGGCGTTTTAGGTTTCTATGCCCGCTTGTCGGTAATGTGTGTTTCTATTTCCGCAGCAACGGTTTATGCCATCGGGCAGGCAAATGTGGATATTGCAGCTGATACTAAAATGGGGCCTTCACTCAGGATGAAGTTTGGATTTGGCGCTCAAATCGTTGTCGGGTTACCTGTGGCCGGTAATGTGAGTGTGCTGTTTGTTGTGGGGGCTGAAATTTTTATTGCTTCCGATATTGTTCAGGTTTCTGCATTCCTGTTATTTGAAGGACATGCAGAGATTTTGGGCGGCATTGTATCCATTACCATTCGCATTGAAGCCAAAGGTACTTATTCCAAAAAAGCAATTGGCGGCGGCGGTTCCAGAACCGATCTTCAGTGCCAGGTTACTTTTGGGCTCGACATCAGTATTGCATTTATTATCAATATCAGTTTTACAGAATCGTGGCAGGAACAACGTCAGATCGCTTAACAAAAAACAACGGTTATGAATCCAAATCAAAGATTATCAATAATGACATTTCCGCAATTCTTTGACGGGAATGAACTTCAAATAAATATCGTAGTCATCCCGCGTGACCATAATCCGCTTAACCCGATTATTGTAGGTCAGGAGCCTCAGATTCCGGATGCTACAGCAGCATTTGCCGATGCCGGTTTTTCCTTTGGAGCTCAGCTTTTGCCGGGTTTTGGAGTTAATCCTTTGCCTCAGCCCAAGCCGCTCAGTGAAGCTATTTCATTAACAACGACCCCGCCCGGAAATCCGCGCGAAATATTTGAAGCAATGGCAAATCACCTGCAGATTTTTAATCTCGGCATGGTGAATTCCAATGTGAACCTTCAAAACATTCCTGCCGAACGGCAATTTCAGAAAGCAAGGCCGGCAAATGTTAGTGTGTATAAACACATTCCAAAATCGTTTTTAAAAGCAACAGGAAATAAACCCGTCAGAAACAAGAATGCGTTTACCGGCGACCAGTATCACTGTGCGGTAAAAGCTGCCAAATATTACGATGGTTTTAAAAGAAGCAGTAATGTAATAAGCTGGGGAAAAGTTTTTGCACATATTCTGAGACAACCGCTGTTGGCCAAAGCTGCCGGGTTTGTTTACTCAACCAGTCTGCCCATCGAAGCAGACACTTTCCCCGATGGTGGCTTTTTATACATTGATCTGGCCGGTGGAAGCTCTTTTAGCCCGCAACAGGTAGCTGATGATACGTTTATAAAAAGATATGCCGCCAGGATTCCTGCTCTGACTCCGGGCGAACCACGCCATGTATTTGCGTCTCTGTTGTATCCGGTTTTAAATATTCATGACGGCAATTATGACAAACTGTTTATTGAAACCGCTGAATTTGATGACGGATTCGCGAAAATTGTACACTGCCATCAATCGCCGCACCGTGATCCTTTGGTGGAAGAAGCCGATGGTTCCTACCCCGTAAAAGATACCGGAATAAAGCTGGGATGGAATGATGAGGAGATTCTCAACTGGTACATGCGCCAGCTCACCATCGATCCATCGGTAGCAAGTCCTGAAAAACGCTTGGATGCCCCGATTGGTGTTTATGGTTATGTTATTGATGTGCGCCAAATGGCAGATGCCGGCAATCCGGAAAATCCGTGGGAATCATTAAATCTCGTCAATAGTAAACAGCCGCTGACGTTGGCTAAAAACCCTGTTTTAAATGCTGATTTTATTCAATTGGGTAATTATGAAGGGGAATTGCCTTATCAGGTTTATCCGCAGCAGTTGGATGGAACCGAACAGGTTTCGGGGGTAATGCAGCCATATTGGCTTCCGATGTATTTTGCCAACTGGAACGGGCATAGTATGGTTTTGCCTGATAATGATGCAGCCACCGTGTATCAGACTACCAATCCCAATCTGGATGCCGACCCCGAAGGGCAACCTGCGACGGATAAAGACGGAAATCCTGTAACTACCGGAACCGGTGTGTCAGGAGCTGCAAAAAACAACCTAAACCAATTATACAATCCCGGGCCAATTACAGCCCAACTCCGTTATGGACAAACCTATCAATTCCGTGTTCGTATGCAGGATATCAGTGGGGGCGCTCCGGCGATTGAACGGAATCCTGTTAATGAATCGCCTTCTGATATTGCAACGTGTTTGTTTAAAGGTAACCTCTAAAAATTAGTTTTATGAAGCATGTCTATTCTTCTGTTAATGAAGTTGCCATCCATTTTCAATCATCATTTTCCTTTTCGTTCAATTTTCAGCCATAATTTCATTGGTC
>JBKEDN010000175.1:0-16524 GCA_047975435.1 Draconibacterium sp.
CCAATGAAATTATGGCTGAAAATTGAACGAAAAGGAAAATGATGATTGAAAATGGATGGCAACTTCATTAACAGAAGAATAGACATGCTTCATAAAACTAATTTTTAGAGGTTACCTTATGACTTATAGAATTCTTTCCGTTTTATTTTTTGTATCGATTTTTACGTTCACATCCAGGTCGCAATCGTGGCAAATGAAACAAGCCCCTCTTATGACGACCTTTGCCAACGACGTTGATCCGGACAATGTTTTGCCTGAATATCCTCGTCCGCAAATGCAGCGCAACGAATGGTTGAACCTCAACGGGATCTGGCAATTTCAGCCCGGCACAGGTTCGCAG
Source organism: Draconibacterium sp. (assembly GCA_047975435.1). GTDB lineage: Bacteria > Bacteroidota > Bacteroidia > Bacteroidales > Prolixibacteraceae > Draconibacterium. The sequence goes on from JBKEDN010000175.1 coordinate 341, forward strand.
GAAGCAATGCCCTCGGGGCAGTTATCCGGTTCTATATTGGTTCCTTTTCCTGTAGAGTCGGCAATTTCGGGGGTAATGGAACATCATTCGAGGTTGTGGTACAGAAAGAATTTTGAGGTTCCCGAGAACTGGAATGGAAAGCGTATCATGCTGAATTTTGGTGCGGTAGATTATGAAACAGAAGTTTTTGTAAATGGGGAAAGCGTTGGTGTCCATTACGGTGGATATGATCCGTTTGGTTTTGATATCACCGGTTTTCTGACAGAAGGAGAATCACAGGAGCTAACGGTGCGGGTGTTTGACCCCACCGATGAAAAAGGAATCCCGAGAGGAAAACAAACACTACACCCTCAGGGAATTATGTACACCTCTACCACCGGAATCTGGCAAACGGTGTGGCTGGAGCCTGTTCCCGAAACCCGTATTCAAACGATAAAACTAGTGCCTGATATTGATAATTCGGTGCTAAAAGTAAAAGTTACAACTTCAGGTAATAGCGATGGATTTTCGGTACAGGCAGTTGTAAGCGATAGTGAAAATGTTGTAAAAACTGTTTCGGGAGCCGTAAACCAGGAATTTACGATTTCAATTTCCTCACCCAAATTATGGTCGCCCGACGATCCTTTTTTGTACAACCTGGATCTGACCTTGTATCATGGGGATGAAAAAGCAGATTCTGTACATTCATATTTCGGTATGCGAAAAATAGCGGTTGAGGTCGAAGACGGAATAAAAAAGTTGTATCTGAATAATGAATTTTTATTTCAGATGGGACCGCTCGATCAGGGATTCTGGCCCGATGGGATTTACACTGCGCCAACTGACGAAGCATTAAAATACGACCTGGAAATGATCAAAAAGTTTGGCTTTAACATGGTACGCAAACATATAAAAGTAGAACCACAGCGTTGGTATTACTGGGCCGATAAACTGGGTGTTATGGTTTGGCAGGATATGCCTTCGGTTAACTCTTACACAAACATGCCGCAGCCGATTGATCAAACAGCATTTAAAAACGAGTTAAACCAAATGATTGAAAATCACTGGAACAGCCCAAGTATTGTAATGTGGGTTGTTTTTAACGAGTTTCAGGGGGAACATAACACCGTTGATTTGGTAAATATGGTTGAAACCCTTGATCCGTCCAGACTGGTCAACCAAGGAAGTGGGGGCCCCTGGCATGGCGCAGGCGATGTGTATGATTTACACAATTATCCTCCGCCGGTTTGTCCGAAAAGCACCAGCCAGGCTGTGGTATGTGGCGAATACGGTGGTATTGGACTGGAAGTGGATGGACACACCTGGAGCGATGGTTATTTTGGCTATGTTACTGTTGCCGATGCTGAAGAACTGATGAACGATTATGAAGGTTATATCGACCAACTTACCATGTTTAAAACCAACGAAGGATTAAGTGCAGCGGTTTATACCGAAATTACCGATGTTGAAATTGAATTAAACGGTTTAATGACCTACGACCGGGTAGTGAAAGCGGACGTGAACAGAATATTTGCTGCAAACCGTAAGGTAATTGAAGATGACATTTATTTAAGCACCTTGCTTGCTTCAGCAAAAGTGGCAGAGCCCAACTGGAAATATAGGTTTGATTCGCCGGCTTACAACTGGTACGAAGAAGATTTTGATGATTCGTCGTGGAGGACGGGAACAGCAGGATTTGGTACCGACGGTACACCAGGCGCTATTGTTCGTACGGTTTGGAATACTCCCGATATCTGGATTCGGAAGAACTTTGAGCTGGGAGATTTAAGCTCGGTAAACCGCGATGAATTGGTGCTTTATATTCATCACGACGAAGATTGTGAGGTTTACATCAACGGTGTTTGGGCTGTATCATTAACCGGATGGACTACCGGTTACATAACCATTCCGATAAGTAACTCGGCCTTAAGCGCACTACGTTCTGGTGCCCTCAATACAATTGCAATTCATTGCAAGCAAACGGCCGGCGGACAATATATCGATGCCGGAATTTCACTAATGTCGGATAAGAAGTTAACAACCGGATTCAATGAAATAAATAAGAAAAGTAATCCGCTTAATTGTATTTATCCAAATCCGGCAGGTAATACCTTACATTTTTTGGTTCCTTTTAAGCAGCCTGCGTTGGTGGCTGTTTACAGTTCGGAAGGAACGGTTGTAAAGCTGGAGAAGGAAGTTCGTTCGCAGCTTGATATTTCAGCTCTTGTTGCCGGAACCTACTATCTTAGGGTTTTCGGAGATGAAAAGGTGACGTGTTTCAAATTTGTAAAAACATAAATTCCGGGGTATTTTGATTCATTAACCTCATTTTTGATTAATCTCAATACTTGCCCGTGGCTTTGCTTCGGGGTTTCACTTCTTGCTAAGAGGATCAGAGGCTCTTTTTATCATTAATTGGTCGTTTTGTAACAATTGTTACAATTGCTGCAGGCTTTTATCCCTATCTTTTGACGAAACTAAATCTGATTTCAGATGGATAGGAGAGGAACCGGACTACGAGCTTTTGCCCAAACAAATACAAGTTTCTTTCTTGATTTAACCGGTACATTATTCTGTAATCCACAACGGATATATTTAAATGAAGTGAGAACCAAAAATCTATTTGCGACAGTTTCCCGTATTCGAAATAATTTCAGGTTTACCTACGGCTTTCTCCTTCAATCTATAAAAAGTACCAAGGATATATAACATTAAAACTACACTCGATTTTTAACTCAAAAAATTCAATACCAATGGAGGAGAACATTACAAACGTTTTGTCGCAGGAACACCAGAACATTTTAAAAGTGATCGATCTGGTTTTAGAAGAATGTACAGGCTTACAGAATGACAGACCGGTTAATCCCGCCTTTTTTCAGGAAGTAATCCATTTTATTAAAAACTACGCTGACGGGTATCACCACAAAAAGGAAGAAGACATTTTGTTTAAAGCGATGGTTAGCGAAGCTGATAATCTGCATTGTAATCCTATTCCGGTAATGCTCTATGAGCACGATGAGGGACGGAATTATGTAAAAGGGATGGAAAATGCGCTGGCCGAAGCGAATGTACAGAAGCTTATTCAATATGCACAAAGCTACTGTTACTTGCTTCAGGAACACATTTATAAAGAAGACAATGTGTTGTACCCAATGGCAGAGGACGCCCTAAACAAGATTCAAAAAGAACAAATCAACCGGCATTATTCTGCTGTAAACAAAGCTGATTTTTTTGATACAGAAATTGAGCAGTTTGTCAAAAATCTGAAAGAACATTCCGTAATCGAACATCAGGGATAAAACGCCTATCGCAATGAAAATACATGTATGCTGTTTGTTAATTTTATTATTGGCTACCGCCTTTATTTCCAGGGCACAAGACGAAGGGGAAAAGTTATTTAAAGCTACCTGTATGGCATGTCATACAATTGGAAACGGCAGGCTTGTCGGCCCCGATTTAAAGGGAGTAAACGAAAAAGTAAATCAGGAATGGTTGATCAGCTTTATCCGTTCATCGCAAAAAATGGTCAAAAGCGGCGACTCGCTTGCTGTGGCTTTATTTAAAGAATACAATCAGATTCCGATGCCCGATAATAATTTAAGTGATGCGCAAATTCTTAGTGTCCTTGCTTACATTAAAACAACATCGGGAGGACAAGCATCAACGGTTACACCGGCTGACGAACAACATTCACCAGACACTACTATTCAGCAAACAAAAGTTGAGTACGACGATGCATTGGTGAACGAAGGAAACGCACTTTTTTACGGATATAAAAGATTTGAAAATGGTGCGCCGCCTTGTGCCTCTTGTCATTTTCTGGATGACGGGGCTTTGGTTGCAGGTGGAAGTATGAGTGTGAATCTGTCGCAGACTTATGGTAAGATGGGAACAGCAGGAGTTAATGCAATTCTCTCTAATCCTCCCTTTCCGGCCATGCAAAATGCATTGAAAAATAAAAACCTGACAGAAGAGGAGAAAGAAGGTTTAATAGCACTGATTTACTATGTTGGCCAACAAAAATCTAAAACCGGAGACTTTTCTGATGCCATGATTTTTCTGGCGCTTTCATTGGTACTGGCCTTGTTTTTACTGGTGCATTTGTACATGTTTTATGATTACCGGAAAATTCCGTCTTGAAATACTGAAACGAATTTACTGACCACAAAACAATTTATATGAGTTGGATTAAAGATTTAATATCGCCCAAAGCCCGCCAGTGGGAAGAATTCTACCGTAACCGATGGCAACACGACAAAACTGTTCGGAGTACCCATGGTGTTAATTGTACCGGTGGATGCAGTTGGAATATCCATGTAAAAGATGGAATAGTGGTTTGGGAGTCACAGGCGCTCGATTATCCTTTACTCGAAGATGCCCTGCCCAATTACGAACCACGCGGATGTCAGCGAGGAATCTCGTTTTCGTGGTATTTGTACAGTCCTGTCAGGGTAAAATATCCGATGATTCGTGGTGCACTGATTGATATTTATCGTGCAGAAAAAGAAAAGACCGGAGACGCGATGTTGGCCTGGCAAAATATCCAGCAGAATCCGGAACTCCGGAAACGGTATCAGAAAGTAAGAGGAAAAGGGGGATTCCGCAGGATTGAGTGGAACGAGGCACTCGAAATAGTTGCAGCAGCCAATATTTATACGGCAAAAAAACACGGTCCCGACAGGGTTGTTGGTTTTTCGCCAATCCCGGCCATGTCGATGATGAGTTTTGCCGCCGGATCACGTTTCTTACAGTTGTTTGGAGGTGTTAATTTGAGCTTTTACGACTGGTATTGCGACTTGCCCAATTCTTTCCCCGAAATATGGGGTGAACAAACCGATGTGGGAGAAAGTGCCGATTGGTACAATGCAAAGTTTGTTGCCGTAATGGGTGCGAACCTGGGAATGACCCGGACTCCCGATGTTCATTTTTTTGCTGAATCGCGGCATAACGGCACTAAAACGGTGGTATTTTCGCCCGATTTTAGCATGGTAGCCAAGTATGCCGACCAGTGGGTGCCGGTTCATGCCGGACAAGACGGAGCCTTTTGGATGGCCGTTACTCACCTAATTCTAAAAGAAGCACATCACGAACAGCAAATACCTTATTTTATTGATTACACAAAGAAATATACCGATGCGCCTTTTTTGGTTGAACTCGAAAAAGATGGCGACAGATACATTCCCGGAAGGTTAGTCCGTGCCAAAAGGCTTAAAAAATATAATGACATTGAAAACGGCGATTGGAAGTTTTTGAATATAGACGAAGAAACCGGTGATTTTATTTGTCCGCGGGGAAGTTCAGGGCACAGGTGGCAGGAAAAAAAAGGGAATTGGAATCTTCAGTCTGTCGATGGCGAAACCGGACAGGAATACAATCCGCTGCTTAGCCTTCTTGATCAGCACGATGATGTGCTGGAGGTTGAATTTACCCGCTTCGATCAGAAACAAACCATGAAGCGGGGAGTGCCGGTTCGTTTTATGCAAGCCGAAAATGGGAAAGTGGCCTATACCACTGTTTACGATCTGATGATGGCTCAATACGGCATCGATCGTGGGTTATCCGGCGAATTTCCAACAGGATACGACGATGCATCTGCTGTTTACACACCTGCCTGGCAGGAGATTTATACAGGTATCAGTGCCGGGACAGTGATTCGTTTTGCCCGCGAATGGTATGGTACAGCCAAAGCAACAAACGGAAAATGTATGGTTATTATTGGAGCCGGAATAAACCATTGGTACCACAGTAACCTGATATACCGGTCGGCAACCATGGCACTGATCCTTACTGGATGTATTGGTGTTAATGGCGGGGGAATGAACCACTATGTTGGACAGGAAAAACTGGCACCTCAGGATTCGTGGGGAACCATCATGTCAGGAAAAGACTGGAAAGTCCCACCCCGGTTTCAGCAAACTCCTATCTGGCACTACATCCATTCCGACCAATGGCGTTACGATGGAAATCAGGCTGATTATAATACCGTACCCGAAAATGCATTTTCAACCCAACATTCGGCTGACTTAATTGCCAAATCGGTACGTAACGGCTGGATGCCTTTTTTCCCGCAATACAATAAAAATACCCTCGACATTGGAAAAGAAGCGCAAGAGGCCGGTATGACAGGGGGGACGAAATTCCAGGATTTTATTGTAAATCAACTAAAAACCGGAGAACTTAAATATGCCGTTAACCAGCCTGATAATGAAGAGAACTTTCCGCGGGTATGGTACATTTGGCGTGGAAATGCACTGATGTCGAGTGCAAAAGGGCATGAGTATTTCCTGAAACATTATCTGGGTACTCACCACAACGAGATTGCCGATGAAGTGGCCAAAGAGTTTGTCAAAGAAATTGAGTGGAAGGAAGAAGCGCCCGAAGGGAAAATGGACCTCGTAGTTGACCTGAATTTCAGAATGGATACCTCGGCACTTTATTCCGACATTGTACTGCCGGCTGCTTCATGGTACGAAAAAGCCGATCTGAACAGCACCGACATGCATTCTTTTATCCATCCGCTTTCAGTCGCTATTCCTCCGGTGTGGGAGTCGAAACCCGATTGGGAAATATTTCGTGAAATTGCCCGGGTAACCAGTGAAATAGCAAAAGTCCATTTACCCGGGGTACAGCTTGATCATGTTAATATTCCGATCAATCACGATTCAAAGGGAGAGATCGCACAAACCGAAATAAAGGATTGGTTTGCAGGGGAATGCGAACCCGAACCAGGGAAAACCATGCACAATGTAGTACCTGTTGAACGGGATTATACGCAGTTGTATAATCGTTTTATTAGCTTGGGAGATGGTGTGCGAAACGGTGTTGGGGCACATGGTGTATCCTTTCAGTGCGAAGACTTTTATGAAAAACTACTAAATGGCGGCAAAAAAGTAAATACGATTAACGGACAGGCTTATCCGTCGATAAAAGAAGATGTAGAAGCTATTGACGCGGTATTGCTGCTATCGTCGCTGACCAACGGCAAACTTAGTGAACGTGCCTATGAAGCAGCTGAGAAAAATACCGGTATTGATCTTAGTCGGCTTCGTCCTAAAAATAACGATGTATCATTGACTTACAAAGATCTTCAGTCGCAACCGCGGCGACTGCTGAACTCGCCTATCTGGTCGGGCTTGGTAGAAAACGGCCGTGCCTATTCAGCTTTCTCCTATAACATTGAATGTCTTGTTCCGTGGCGCACCTTAACAGGGAGACAGCACTTTTATCTCGATCACCAGGGATATATCGCTTTTGGTGAACATTTGCCTACCTACAAACCTTCACCGAGGCCCGAAGTTTACGGCGATTTGCGTAAGTCGGTTAACGATGGGAGCGCCAAGCTTTTGAATGTACTGACTCCTCATGGAAAATGGCACATTCATTCAACTTATGGCGATACACTGAGGATGCTCACGCTTTCGCGCGGAATGGAGCCTTGCTGGCTGAGCGAAAAAGACGCAGCCGGCCTCGGTATAAAAGACAACGACTGGGTAGAAGTGCTGAATGACAATGGCGTGTATTGCACCCGGGCATGTGTCAGTTCCCGTATTCCTCCGGGTATTTGCATTGTTTATCATTCACCCGAGCGAACTTATTCGGTTCCGAAATCACCCAGCCGTAACAACCGGCGTGCAGGCGGGCACAACAGTTTAACACGTGTTCATCTGAAGCCCAATCTTCTGGTTGGTGGATACGGGCAATTTACCTTTCATATGAATTATTGGGGACCGGTTGGCGTTAACCGCGACACCTATGTGCTGGTAAAAAAAATGGAACAAGTTCAGTTTTAATTTGAAAATCGATAAAAATGAAAAATATACGTTCTCAAATGTCCATGGTTTTTCACCTCGATAAATGCATCGGATGCCACACGTGTTCTGTTGCCTGTAAAAATACCTGGACCGACCGCAAAGGAGCCGAGTATATGTGGTGGAATAATGTGGAAACAAAACCGGGTACGGGCTATCCGCGAAAGTGGGAAGATCAGGAAATCTATAAAGGAGGTTGGGAGAAAAAGGACAGTTCAATCCATCTGAAAGGTGCAGGGAAGGTTAAAGGCTTAACAAAGCTCTTTCATAATACGCATATGCCCACCATGGATGATTATTATGAACCCTGGAACTATCAGTACGAAAAGCTTTTTGATGCACCCGAAGGCGATGATCAGCCAACAGCAGAAGCTGTTTCGATGATTACCGGCGAAAAAATTACACCAAAATCGGGTCCCAACTGGGACGATGATTTGGGAGGTTCGACTGAGTACGCACGTAAGGATGTTAACATGAGTGAATTAACGGCAGCCGAACAGGAAACTATGTTTCAGCTCGAAAGGATGGTAATGTTTTACCTGCCGCGGATTTGCAATCATTGTCTTAACGCCGCATGTGTGGCTGCTTGTCCGTCGGGGGCAATTTATAAACGGGGAGAAGATGGCATTGTACTGGTGAATCAGGAACGGTGCCGCGCATGGCGGATGTGTGTAACGGCTTGTCCTTATAAGAAAGTTTATTACAACTGGCACACCGGTAAATCAGAAAAATGTATCCTCTGTTATCCGAGGCTCGAAACCGGTCAGGCACCTGCCTGTATGCACTCGTGTGTAGGTCGTATTCGTTATTTGGGAGTGATGTTGTACGATGCTGACCGTTTGCACGAAGTGGCATCGTGTGATGAAAGTGAGCTGATTGATAAACAGATGAGTCTTTACCTCGATCCGAATGATCCCGAAGTTATTGAAGCAGCTAAAAAATGTGGTATCCACGATTCTACCATTCAGGCTGCGCAAAAGTCGCCGGTGTGGAAATATGTGAAAGAATGGGGGCTGGCATTGCCACTTCATCCCGAATTCAGGACGCTTCCAAACTTGTTTTATGTAATGCCGCTTTTGCCTGCTATGGCCGAAATGAACGAAGACAATAAGTATCATTCAGCAGGTGGATCGTTATGGGATGATATGAAAAATCCACGTTTGCCACTGAAATACCTTGCCAGTTTGTTTAGTGCCGGTAATGTGGAGGTGGTAGCAGAAATCCTCAATAAACTGATGGCTGTACGTTTGCACCGCCGCTCACTTACCGTTGGCGATCTTCAGTCGGAGGATGTGGAAAAAGTATTGCTTCGTTCTGATTTAACGGCTGAAATAGCCGATGAAATTTACAAACTAACTTCGCTGACACGCCTGGATGATCGTTTTGTTATTCCTCCGGCACATCGGGAAGAAGCAATTGAAATGCTTAACGAAACGCATGAGCATAAAGGATCAACCGGCTTTGGATTTACCCAAAAACCAACACGTGGACTATAAAATGAAACGAGTCCTGAGTGCTCGGGACGAGTTACCTGCCTAGCGTCAGGCAGGCATGAGTTACCGTAAAAACAAACAATTATAAGCGAATGAAAGAATTGGAAAAATATACTTTGTTTGCGGAGGTGTTTTCCTATCCAAAACAACAAAATAACCGGTTTCAGAAGGATTGGCCAGGTTTTATTCTTCCCCAATTTCCGGAATCGGAGACAAAACTTGAGGCATATGCCACTCATTTGAGAGAGAAAAATTTACAGGAACAGCAGGAATATTACATCAGTACATTTGATGTTCAGGCACTTTGTTACCTCGATATTGGGTATGTTCTTTATGGCGAAGATTACAATCGCGGCCGTTTTTTGGTGTATATGAAAGAGGAGCAGCAAAAGGCCGGAAACCCCTGCAATAGTGAACTGCCAGATCATTTACCCAATGTACTTAATTTGTTACCTCTAATTACCGATCCCGGGTTTGCCGAAGAGCTGATAATCTCCGTCCTGATCCCGGCCCTTGAAAAAATGATCGGTTCTTTTCAGTCGAAAGACAACGTGTATAAAGGTATGCTCGAAGTTTTACAACAAACACTGGAAAAGGATTTTCCGGATTCAGCCTTTGAAAAATTTGATTTTGGTACGCTCGAAAAAAACAAGAGTTTCTCTTGTATGGCGCATTGTGGAAATTTAAAGTAACTGCCGATTAAACTAAAACATTATGAATGCAACACTCTTTTTTATCATACTGCCTTATCTGGCCCTTTTGTCTTTTCTGATAGGAACCATTTACCGGTACTGGTTTATGCCGTTTCAGGTATCTTCGCTTTCCAGCCAGTTTCTAGAAAGTAAAAAACTATACTTTGGCAGCCGGCCTTTCCATTGGGGAATTATTTTTCTTTTTTTCGGGCATCTTACGGCCTTTCTGATTCCCAAAGCAGTGTTGGCGTGGAATAAAGTCCCGCTCCGCTTATATATTCTTGAAATGAGTGCTCTGGCTTTTGCCTTGCTTTTTCTTACCGGGTTGATTCTTCTTATTATCCGGCGTGTAAAATCAAACCGAATCAGGCAGGTAACCAGTTATATGGATACTTTTGTTTATTTCATTTTAATGTTTCAGGCAGTTACTGGTATCTGGACCGCAGTTTTCTATCGTTGGGGAACTTCCTGGTTTACCATTGTTCTTACACCTTATCTGAAATCGGTATTTAAGCTTAATCCTGATATAATTGCAGTATCGCAGCTTCCGATAGTAGTACAGCTACATATTGTTGGTGCATTTATTTTAATAGGGATGATTCCGTTTACACGCTTTGTCCATTTTCTTGTTTATCCGCTCGCTTATTTGTGGCGGCCTTACCAAAAGGTGGTTTGGAATTATCGAAACATAAAATTTGAGCAAACGAAGTAAAATAAAAAAGCGCTTAGAATCAATGATTTAAGCGCTTTTTGTATTGTTTGGATTTCTCCAAAGTGCCCAGGACGGGACTCGAACCTGCACGGGATTATACTCCCACAAGGCCCTCAACCTTGCATGTCTACCAATTTCATCACCTGGGCAATATATTTAGAACGTTTTTCGGACGTGCCGAAAATTGTGTGTGCAAAACTATAAAAATTTTTTAACCTGCATACATTTCAAAAAAAATCATTGACGCTCGTAATCGTTTTCGAATTTGAACTTCACGATAACACCATCCTGTACAGTTACATAATAACGTTCCGTTTTCTGTACTTTGGGTGTTACAATAGGGTCGAGTGTCAGTTTTCCCTGGCTGATTTCAGTGCCTTCCAGATCCTTTTGTTTTTCAAAAATATAGACTTTACCCGACTCATTGTCAAACACCTGGGTGGGTGGGCCTAATTCTTCGCTCAGCGCATCAATTGGTTTCCCGATGTACGAACGCTGAATACGTTTTTGCGGGCTGCAGGCCATGGCTGCAAACAGAACTAAGAGTAAGAGAAAACGATACATTGACTGTTAATTTTCGATAAAGAAAATCAGAATAATTGAATTCCCGGATTTTTTAATTCATTTTAACTTTAAACCTTGTTGAAAACTCCGGTAGTATGGTGAAAACTTATCATTTTCACCCGTTTTTATTTTTTATCTTTGTGGCGTGTTTTACAACATATTCGTCATAAAACTTGCCGTAAAAAATGATTCAATTCTTTAAAAATCAAAGTAAAAGTATTATTGCAGTTTATTCTGCAAAACCTCTCGGAGAAGAAAATATCGAAAAACTGACCTGGCTTTTTTCGGGAGCTGAGTACCTGAAAAGCCAGACACTGGAAGGTTGGTTTGTGGGGCCACGCAAAGAGATGCTGACGCCCTGGAGCACCAATGCTGTGGAAATTACACAGAATATGGGGATCGGAGGAATTCGTAGGATGGAAGAGTTTTTTGAAGTTGAAAGCGAAGCTGCCAAATACGACCCGATGCTTCAGACGATTTACCAAGGGCTTACCCAGCAGGTATTTGCCATTGACAAGGAGCCGGATCCGATTTTGGAAATAGAAAACATCGCGGCATACAACAAGCAGGAAGGCCTTGCCCTGAGCGATGATGAGGTTGAATACCTGAACGGGGTTTCGAAAGAAATGGGCCGCCCGTTAACCGATGGTGAAGTATATGGTTTTGCCCAGGTAAACTCGGAACACTGCCGTCATAAAATTTTTAACGGCATGTTTATTATTGACGGGAAAGAGATGGAATCATCGCTGTTCCAAATGATTAAAAAAACATCAAAAGAGAATCCGAATAAAATTGTTTCAGCTTACAAAGACAACTGTTCTTTTGTGCAGGGGCCGGTAGTGGAACAGTTTGCACCAAAAACACAGGATAAACCGGACTTTTTTGAAGTGAGGGATATTGAAACCGTACTTTCACTAAAAGCTGAAACACATAACTTTCCAACTACTGTGGAACCTTTTAACGGGGCTTCAACCGGGACCGGCGGCGAAATCCGCGACCGTATAGCAGGAGGGAAAGGGGCGCTGCCCATTGCCGGAACCGCGGTTTACATGACTTCCTACCCGCGGACAGAAGCGCAACGCTCGTGGGAGCAGGCTACCGATGAGCGCGAATGGTTGTACCAAACACCGGAACAAATCCTGATCAAAGCTTCGAACGGGGCCAGCGATTTCGGAAACAAATTCGGACAGCCGATTATTACCGGTTCTGTACTCACATTCGAACACTTCGAAAATTTTACCAAATACGGTTATGATAAGGTAATTATGTTAGCCGGCGGTATTGGTTTCGGAAATAAAAAATACAGTTTAAAAGACGAACCGACAACAGGAGACAAAGTCGTTCTTTTGGGTGGAGATAATTACCGGATTGGAATGGGCGGCGGCGCTGTTTCGTCGGTGGCAACCGGCGAGTTTGCCAATTCCATTGAGTTGAATGCCGTGCAGCGTGCGAATCCTGAAATGCAGAAACGTGTTTACAATGCCATCCGTGCGTTAAGTGAATCGGATGAGAACCCGATTATTTCAATCCACGACCACGGTGCGGGCGGTCACCTGAACTGTTTGTCTGAATTGGTAGAATCAACGGGTGGAAAAATTGATACTTCCAAATTGCCGGTGGGCGACCCTACGCTTTCACAAAAAGAAATTATAGGGAACGAATCGCAGGAAAGAATGGGGCTGGTGATGAAGCAGGAACATGTGGATTTGCTGCACCGGATTGCCGACCGCGAACGGGCGCCGATGTACGAAATTGGGGAAGCAACTGGCGATATGCAGTTTACCTTTGAAAATTCGCTTACAGGCGAAAAATCAATCGACTGGCAATTGGGATATATGTTTGGTAATCCACCCAAAACGGTTTTGGAAGATGAAACCATTCAGCCCGATTTTGAAGAGTTGGAATACAACTGGGAAGAAATATACGATTTGGTAGAGCAAACCATTCAGCTCGAATCTGTGGCCTGTAAAGACTGGCTGACGAACAAAGTGGACCGCTCGGTAACCGGGCGGATTGCCAAGCAACAAACTGCGGGTGCGCTCCAATTGCCGCTGAACAATGTTGGGGTGATTACGCTCGATTACCAGGGAAAAGCCGGTTTGGCGACTTCTATCGGCCATGCACCGGTAGCGGCTTTGGTGGATGCAGAAAGAGGCTCGGTACTGGCCATTGCAGAATCGCTGACCAACATCATCTGGGCGCCCATGACCGATCATATCAAAAGTGTTTCGTTAAGCGCTAACTGGATGTGGCCGGCAAAAAATCCGGGCGAAAATGCACGAATTTACAAGGCCGTGGAAGCAGCCAGTGATTTTGCCTGTGCGTTGGGAATCAACATCCCAACCGGAAAAGACTCCATGTCGATGACCCAGAAATACAGGGGCGATGTGGTTTTGTCCCCGGGAACGGTGATTATTTCGGCTTCGGGCGAGGTCTCGGATGTGAAGAAAGTAGTGGAGCCGGTTTTAGTGAACGACGAAAGTAGGGAAATCCTTTTCATCGATTTATCATTTATGGAAAGGGCTTTGGGCGGAAGCGCTTTTGCCCAGTCGATCAATAAAATAGGGAAGACCGCCCCAACCGTAGCCGATCCCGAAAAATTTGTAGTTGCCTTTAATACGGTTCAGAAACTGATTGAACAGGATTTGATCCTGGCCGGGCACGATATCGCTTCCGGTGGTTTAATTACCACATTGTTGGAAATGTGTTTCAGCAATACAAAAGGCGGGATGAAGGTAGATGTAACTGCCTTTGAAGAAGAAGACCTGGCAAAAATACTGTTGGCAGAAAACCCGGGCCTGGTTATCCAGTGTGCTGATAACGATGAGGTAAAAAAACAACTGACGGAGGCCGGGGTTGAATTTATGTCGCTCGGGTTCCCGGTTCCTTACCGCAAAGTACGTGTGGTAAACCGTACGGTGGAGGCTGATTTCGACATCAACTCGCTGCGCGACATGTGGTTCAAAACTTCGTACCTGCTCGACCGGAAACAAAGCGGCGAAGAAAAAGCGCTGGAACGTTTTAAAAGTTACAAGAATAACGCGCTGAAATTTGATTTCAGGGATTTCACCGGGAAAGCGGTTGATTTGGGAATCGATCTGAAACGCAGGGCTCCCTCAGGAATTAAGGCTGCGATTATTCGTGAAAAAGGGGTGAATGGCGATCGTGAAATGGCTTACGCAATGTATCTGGCCGGAATGGATGTAAAAGATGTGCACATGACCGACCTGATTGCGGGACGCGAAACACTGGAAGACGTAAATATGATCGTTTTTGTGGGCGGTTTTTCGAATTCTGATGTGCTGGGGTCGGCAAAAGGCTGGGCCGGTGCTTTCAAATTTAACGAGAAAGCCCGTGTTGCATTAGAGAAATTCTATCGCCGCAACGATACTTTGAGCCTGGGGGTTTGTAACGGCTGTCAGGTAATGATTGAGCTTGGGGTGGTTTATCCCGAACACAGCATTCAGCCCAAAATGTTGCACAACGAGTCGCATAAATTTGAGTCTTCGTTCCTGAATGTGGATATTCTGGAAAACGAGTCGGTGATGCTCGGAAATATGGCCGGAATGCGTTTGGGAATCTGGGTGGCACACGGAGAAGGTAAATTCTATTTGCCATTCAATGAAAACCAGTATCAGGTTCCGATGAAATACAGTTACGAAGAATATCCCGGAAACCCGAATGGTTCGCACTTTGGAGCCGCTTCGCTTTGTTCCGATGATGGCCGCCACCTGGTAATGATGCCCCACCTTGAAAGGGCTTTCAAACCCTGGCACTGGGGCGTTTATCCGGCAGAAAGAAAACAGGATGAGTTAGCTCCTTGGATACAGGCTTTTGTAAATGCCCGAAACTGGATCGCTGAAAAAACAAAATAGAATTTTTACAGCATAGTAAAGCCGCTTTTCAATGATGAAGAGCGGCTTTTTTTATAATTCCTTATTGAATGTCCGCAATTAGTCACAACCAGAACGTCACCCTGAACCTGTTTCAGGGTCTTTCTTACAAATAACTGATTATTAGATGCGAAAGATGCTGAAACAAGTTCAGCATGACGTGCTAAATATTAATTATGACATAGAACGGATAATCAAATAATTCCTTTTCAATTTATAAAAAGCGTGTGTGATTTCCAGAATTTCCTAACTACGTTTTTCCAATTTTGTGCTTACGTTTTTAAATTTTGTAACTACGTTTTTTTATTTCGTAAGCATGATTTTTTTTTTGAGGCTATTTTTTCAGGTTAATTCGCAATCATTTTCTTTTTCAGCTCATCAGACAGTTCTTTTCCTTTTAGTACTTCAACAATCTTTAATGCAAACTCAATGGCAACACCGGCGCCTTTTCCTGTAATAATATTTTCTGCTTGTTCCACCTCGTTTCCGGTGATAATTGCCCCATGCAATTCATCTTCAAAACCGGGGTAACAGGTAGCTTTTTTGTTTTTCAGGAGGCCCAGGTTGCCCAAAACCATTGGTGCCGCACAAATAGCTGCCAAAGGTTTCTTGTTGTCATTAAAATTCAGGATTTGTTCGCGCAAACCACTGTGTGATTTTAAGTTGGCTGCCCCCGGCATTCCCCCCGGAAGGATGAGCATGTCAATTTTGGAATAATCGATATGCTCAAAAACCTGATCGGCAGTAACTTTTATCTGGTGCGATCCGGTAACAATCAAACTACCTGTAACCGATACTACGGTTGTATCAAGGTTGGCTCTGCGTAATACATCAATAATGCTTATCGCTTCAATTTCTTCAAATCCTTCGGCTAAGTGGACGGCTATCTTCATGTTAATCCTCATTTTTATTGTATAAAAATAAAAAAGAGGCTGTCCAAAAAGTAAAATTGGACAGCCTTTGTTTTTGTTATCCCTTTAAGAATTGTATCTTAAAGGCTGCAATGACAACGAAACCAAACGTACGATTTAAAGCGGTTACTT
>JBKEDN010000176.1:0-3315 GCA_047975435.1 Draconibacterium sp.
CAATGAAATTATGGCTGAAAATTGAACGAAAAGGAAAATGATGATTGAAAATGGATGGCAACTTCATTAACAGAAGAATAGACATGCTTCATAAAACTAATTTTTAGAGGTTACCTTAAATCGATGTCGAATTTATTGGCTACTTCGGTCAGCTCTTTTTGAGCTTTATAAAGATACCAGGTGCTGGCCAAAATACCACCGTCTTTATTGCTGTCGCTGTAACCGATCATTACTTCCTGGATTTTGCGTTTACGGCCACGGGCAATTCGCTGGTATTCAAGGCTGTTTTGTACCACTTCCTGGCTAAGATATTCTTCCAGTATTCCCGGGCTTGCCTTCAAATCATCGATCGTTTCAAACAAGGGGACCACATGCAACTTCAACACAGGAGTTTTGTCGAAATGAGTAAGTCCGGCTTCACGGGCCAGAATATAAACCGTCATTAGGTCGTCCAGGTTACGGGTCATGCTAATAATGAGAGAACCGAGTGCCGCCCCCGAATATTTTGCATAATGTTGCTGTAGCACCGCAAAGCAGTCGAGTACACTTTGAGCCTCAGTTGGGAGATGATTCCAGTCGCGGATAAAAGGCCGGTTTGATTCCAGTTCCGATCGAATAATTTCTGATTTACTTTTTTCAAAATCGGTGTTCGAAAGATGTGATTCAGCTACAATCTGATTCAACGCTTTTTCGTAATAGGCACTGTTTTGACGTACATCCAGCTCAGCCATATGGAAGCCAAAAGTTTTTACCAGCTGAATGGTATGGTAAACCGAATTATGAACCAGTGAATCTTTTCCAAGCTGGTATAATCCGTCTTTCAGGATTTCCAGGTCGCTGATCAATTGTTTTGAATTGCTGTAACTCTGTGGCGAATCAAGCAACTCGAACGACTGTTCCCGCCCGATTTTTACCGGAAGTTTGGCAATCAGCAAGTTTACATACAGTTTAAAGGCTTCTTTCCGGTTATGGGCTACAATCGGTTTTAGTTCATCCGAATTTTCAGCAATCAGCTCTTTTAATCGTTCTGAAATTCTTTCGGGTAATTGATTGATCCTGAAATAAAAACTTAAATCCTCTTCCAGCGTGGTAAGTTCATTTTTTAGGATCAGGAATGAATTCAGACGTAGTTTTTGCAGGGTATGGCGTGTAACTTCTGCGGTAACAAAAGGGTGCCCATCGCGGTCACCACCAATCCAGGTGCCAAAACGCAGTTGTGGAAATACATTGTTGTCAACCAGTTTGTACGGGTCGAAACCGGCATATTCCCAGGCCTGCACCAGGCGCCGGTTGTTGATGGATACAATCTCCGGAAAAACATTGGTAAAATAGTGGATTACGTTTTCGAGTTCGGTTTCCACATTAGGTTTTTCCATGTAAAACTCGTCGATGTGCCAGATTGCATTAATCACACGCTTAATCTCGTTGCGGTTTTCTTCGCGTTCAAACGAGTTGTACATTGAGTTTTCACGCTTTACCAAAAGCAGGTATAATTCGCGGTATTTCTTCAAAACCACCGGGCGTTTGGCCTCGGTTGGGTGGGCAGTAAGTACCGGTTGTACTTCAATGTCGCACAGTGTTTCCAGAATTTGATCTTCCGAAACCTTATTCTTTTTCAACAGATCGAGGCTGTTTGCCCACAATCCGTTAATGGCCGACAACGAATTGTCTTCTTCCGTTTTGCGGCGGTTTTGAACGGCACTATTGGTTTCCACCAGGTTTAACAGCTGAAACGCGATGGAAAACAGGTGAAAATGCTTGCGACTGAAGCGGACATTTTTGTAGTAATCGTTTTCGCAAAGCCACGGAATGGAAGCCGCCAGTTCGGTTTCACGGTTTTCTTCCAGCACTTCTTTCAGGCAGTGCAATAAAAATTCAAGATCGAAATACGGTTTCCCAAGTTCCTTTTTCAGGATTTCCAGTTGCGACATAAATTGCATTTTTCGGATTGCTCACAAAACTAACAACAGCACAGCATAAGTGTTTAACGCTGTTGTAAAAATCAGCTGATCATTTTGCCTGAGCCAGACAACAAATTACAACTTTGCCGCTGAACATAAAAATTTCTCTGGGATGTTTTGGAGGGTAAAAAGTTCAAAAAAGGGAAGAATATGCGCTTAGCACATTGAAACCGCTTAGCGCATATTTATTGAGTTCTTAAGCTTCAAATTCAACTTCTCCGAAAAACTCAGGCCGGTGATAATCCGGATTTTCGGTTTTAACCGGGTTCCAGGTTACAAAATGGGGCTCAGTAGTTTCGTCGCCACATTTGTAGAAATTGGCGGTTGCTTTTAGTCCGTCAAAAGTTTTAAGCGAATCAAAAGCAAAACATTCAATCGGAATACGGATCATCATTTCCCAGTAAAAATCACCTGTTTTTTCCTCAAAAGGCTTGTTGCCTAAGGTGGATGAAGCAACAATCTTTTTTACCAGCCCGGGTGCAACAAAAGTACGGTTTCCGCGGCCCGGGCCATGAGCCACATGAGGCGTTCCGATGCAGCTGAACTCAAAATTATAGTAGCTTTCACCATCCACCGAAATAAAAAATTCAACCGTACTGTCTTTATATACATCTCCGTTTATACGGGTTTCTTTTGCCAGAATGTATTTTTCGCGCACATAGTATTTCAGTAAAATCTCGTTGCCGGTATGCGCAATCCGGAAATTAAGTAAAGGCTTGTACGAAAAAGCTTCCCAGTTTAGCGTGTTAATCTCCTGAAGTTGAGTCGCTGCTTCCAGCAACTGAGAGGCTTGTTCGGTAGCATGTATTTTTTCAGCGTTTATTTTAGGAATAAAAAGTTTCTTCATCGTTGTCCGTTTTTTTTTTTGAATGTTTTTGCAAATATAACATCCTGCGGGTGGAAGGGCTACATAAATTTTATATTTCTAAGCCTGTTAAAAAGGTCAATTTTCGAGGTCGTTTTAATTAGCCATTTTATATTTGGGGTTCTTTTGATCAAAGTAATTTTGTTCAATACAACTAAAAAGAAAACACAATTCTTTTAAATTAACAGATGGGAGAACTCGAATTCATTATTGCATTAACAGAGCACCGCTTTGTGGGAATGGTTTTTCAGCCTTTTTTGATACGACGGCTGGAGAAATTCTACACGGTGGAGAAGCTGGTAAAACCGCATGATTTTGATGATTCGGAATACGAATGGCGCCCTTACGAAAAAGAATTGGTAAAAACGATTGAGGTAACCTCTAAAAATTAGTTTTATGAAGCATGTCTATTCTTCTGTTAATGAAGTTGCCATCCATTTTCAATCATCATTTTCCTTTTCGTTCAATTTTCAGCCATAATTTCATTGG
>JBKEDN010000177.1:0-10630 GCA_047975435.1 Draconibacterium sp.
GCTTCCTTCAGGTTATATCTCACGATAAGCACCCTTGCCTTGAGCTAGTGGTTGGCTACTACAAACCCCCATTCAGGACTTTCACCTTATAGTTATTTACCATGCACGGCACACCAAAAAAAACCCGCTCATCATTGATGAACGGGCCTACTAAAATCAACCTATCTGATATAAACCAATTATGAAATCTTAATTTCGATCGGAGCTTTTTCCAAAGCTTCTTCCCTTTTGGGGAGTTCAACCACCAGAATTCCATTTTCAAAACGGGCTGAGATTTTATCAGCTTCCACCGACTTTGGTACCCGGTATTGTTTTTCGAAATTATAAGCATCGAATTCCCGGTGTGCGTATTTAAATTCTTCCTTCGTTTCTTTTTCTTCTTTCTTTTCCACTTTAATGGACAGCAGGTTGTTCTGATAATTCAGCTGTAAATCTTCTTTTGCAAACCCCGGCAACTGAATTTCAATTTTAAATTCTTTCTCCGTTTCAAAAACATTGGTAGCCGGTGATGCACAATTTTTCACATAATTTTCGTGATAATCGTTTTTGAAGAAGTTGTTGAACAATTCGTCAACCAATACTCTGTTTGTGTTGTAATGCGGGTTTTGAAATCTTACTAAATTCATGACTTAATCTCCTATTCTTTAAATTAATTTTTTGTTTTCCGTTCGTAAACCGAATCTGTCCTGTTTTAATCAACTCTTATTCCAATGCCTGTTTTTGTGTTATTTCCGGCAAAATTGATCAAAAAACAATGACATATAGTCACTTCAAACCAAGACAACATGACTTATCGTCACCTTATCTATCTTTCTGGATATTTAATTCAGTTAAAATATAGCGCTGAATTTATTTATACCTTTGGGCAAAATTTGAAAAAATGCGTATCGACATCATAACAGTCTTACCTGAAATTTTGGAAAGTCCTTTTAGTCATTCAATCATAAAAAGGGCGCAGGAAAAAGGCCTGGCTGAAATTCATCTGCACAACCTACGGGATTATTCAGAGGATAAACACTGCCGCGTGGATGACTATTCGTTTGGAAAGGGTGCCGGAATGGTAATGGCGATTCAGCCCATCGAAAAGGCGATTGAAATGCTGAAAGCTCAACGCGACTACGACGAGATCATTTTTACTACACCCGACGGAAAGCTACTGGATCAACGTGAAGCCAATTCACTCTCGCTGTACGAAAACATCATTATTCTTTGCGGGCATTACAAAGGTATCGACCAGCGCATTCGGGATACTTATATTACCAAAGAGATTTCGGTTGGCGACTATGTGCTGACCGGCGGCGAACTGGCAGCTGCAATTATTACCGACAGCGTTGTTCGCCTTATTCCCGGAGTACTTTCGGATGAAACCTCTGCCCTCACCGACTCTTTCCAGGATTATTTGCTTAGTCCGCCCATTTATACCCGCCCGGCCGAATACAAGGGAATGAAAGTCCCCGAAATTTTGCTAAGCGGAAATGATAAACTGGTGGACGACTGGAAGCACGAGCAAGCAGTGGAACGTACCAAAAAACTGAGACCCGATTTATATAAAAAATACTTAGGAGAATAACAGCAATAAAAATGGACGCAAACACATTTCCGGAAATTGAATGCATTGAAAGATCGGCACAGCATCTTCATTCAAAAAAAATTCTGATCATCGGCGTTTTTCATGGCGACGAACAACAAGGGGAATACATCATTAACCGCTATTTACAGGAAGGCGATTTTACTGAAATTAAGAATGCGCTTTATTTTATCCCCTGTCTGAATCATTCGGGAAAGAACCTCAATACCCGTCAGAACATCAACAAAGTAGATCTGAACCGAAATTACCCCACTAAAAACTGGGAAAAAACCGAGCGAAACGAATATTTCTCAGGAGAAAGTGCCGCCAGCGAAGCCGAAACGCGTTATATGGTTCAAGCCATTGAGCGCATCCAACCCGATGTAATACTTACGATTCATGCTCCTTTTAAAGTGGTGAACTTTGATGGCCCTGGACAGGAAATTGCAGAAAAGATTTCGGAACTCTGTGGTTATCCGGTTTTAAGCGATATTGGCTACCCTACCCCGGGTTCGTTCGGAACGTATTGCGGTGTTGAAAGAAACATCCCAACCATCACGCTTGAGCTCGACGAAGAGGAAAGCAACGAAGAAGCTTACGTAAGAACACTTCCGGTATTGGAATACCTGGCCAATCTGACTTAGAGATTTAATACCGCCTGCAAATACCATTGTACGTGCAGTATTTACACTTTTCGCTGTGTTCTGTTTGGGAAAATACGTTCTGTTCCGAATAAATTTCAGCAACAAGATCCTGTAACCGATCCTGAAAGTCTTCTCTCAGTTCATCAAAAGTAACCATGGCTTTGTCCTTTTTTAAGGTGATTTCGGGAGAAAAATTCTCTTCAAAAATTTTATGCAAACCATAAATAGCCGGATAAACTTCTTTGTCGGCGCCGTTTCCTTCCAATCCCCAAACATAAATCAAGGCCTGCAAAATTACTTTTTTGGGTTCTTTTACATCCCGCTCAAACAGCTCCTGTACATCGTATAAAGTCAGGCTTTCCACTTTGCCGGTTTTGTAATCGATTACCCGGTATTTACCGTCCAACTGATCAACCCGATCGATGGTTCCGCCCACCCAAACCGGCCGTCCCTGCACCTGAAGGGTTCGCTTGTACTTGGTTTCGAGACTGATAATTGTAAAAGGGGCAATTTCTTTGTCGCGTTTTACTAACTGCCGCAAATAGGTTTTTATGTTTTCGAAAATCAGCAAAGTAGTGCCTTCCAGTTTTACCGGCCCTTTTAGCGGCTCTTTTAATTTGAGGTAATGAATGGCAATTTGCCGTGTAATTTCATTGTTGAGATTTACCTTGTTAGCCAGAATACGGTCCAGATCGGGTTTATCAACTACCTTCCCGACAAAAGGCGCATACAACGCCTCCATGGTATCGTGAAAAATATTCCCAAAAACCACCCCGTCAATTTCTTCTTTTACCTCATCGGGTTCGGGCAGGCCGGCCACATAACGAAAATAGAATTTTAACCGGCAATTCAGATAAGTATTGATTGCACTTGGAGAAAGCGGGTGATCCTCCGTATTTTTTTCAAGTAAATATTGTGCAATTTCCGGTGAACTTTTTAATTGAATACCTTCCACCGGATCGTTGGCAAAAGCAAAATCGAGGTTCAGCATTTCGGGTTTATGCACCGTGTCGTATTGCAGCTGATAGCCGTAGCGACTGAGTTCCCCCGTATTGATTCCTTCTTTTACCACACTATATGTTGCTGTTACATTCTTCGCACGTTGCACCAGTCGGTAAAAATAATAGGCATACATCGCATCCTGTTCATCGATACCCGGCAAACCAAAACCGAGTCGGATATTAAACGGGATAAACGAAGGCGTCGTAAATTTTCGCGGCCATTTGTTTTCATTCAGCCCGAGAATAATCAGGTTCTCAAAATCCAAACAACGGGTTTCCAGAATCCCCATTACCTGAAGGCCACTCAGCGGTTCTCCTTCAAACGATACGGAAACCTGCCCTAAATATTGCGAAAAAAGCCTGAAATAAACTGCTTCGCTGATTTCGCGCTGCTGATTTTCAAGCATACTTTTTACCACTGCGCCCAGCTTTTCAATGGCCTGGTAAATCGAGTAAATCAATTCGAGCAACATTGAATCTGCGTTTTCAGCCTTTTTAAATTGCTGGTAAAACATTCCCAACACCCGCAAAAAATAAGAGCTGTATTCGTCTGTTTTTCCAGGCAATGTAAATATCTCTTTGTGCAGTGGCGAAAAATCCATTTCAGCCAACTCCAGCGTAATCCGGTTTCGGAGTTTCAGATCGGCAACAAAAGCCTTTGCTTTTGCGGGCTCCGTTTCACATAATAACTGATGGTTCAGAATATCGGTCACATACCGGTGATAAGCCGAAAAGCCTTTCTCACCTTTTCGTTTGTTTTTTAACAGGGAAACAAGAAGCATTAAAAAACCATACACCACCGAATTACGCACCGGATACCCCATGGTAATGTTCACCTTCCCAATTTCATCGGGAATGGCCCCGAGGGCAGAAAACAAAAGTGATTCGTCGGCCAGCACAACAGCAGTATTGTCAAATACCGGACGGTAGTCGTTGGCCGTTTCTTTCAGAAAATTTGGTATTTGCTGCGACTGTCCATAGACCGACGAAACCGCCACCAGTTTTATATTCTTCCGGTGGTTGAAAAGCTCCGGGTTCAGTTCAAAATCTTCGGGAGCCGGGAACCGTCGCAGGTTCTCGCGCATAAAAAAGCCGGCTTCGTTGTTTTCGTCCTTCCAATATGCATCGTCGTAATCCCACAAAAAGGCTGCTTTCCCTTGCTTTTGAAGATGCGAAAAGAACTCGATCTCACAGGTATTCAAAGCATTCAACCCAACTATATAGTATTTTTTGAAAGGGAATTCAAGTGACTCCTCTTTTAAACGCTCCACAACCTGCCGGTCGATCATACCCGGAAAAGCCAGCTGCCGTTTCTGTAATTCCAGTTTAAAACCTGCATACACCGGATACAATTTATCCCATATGGAAATGTATTTTTCCTTAAAACCCTTTTTATCCGCCACGGCCATGCTTCCCCAGAAATGCTCCAGTGCCTTTTTCTGCTCGGGCGTGAGGTAGTCAAAAATTGATTCTATTTCTTTCAGGTCCGAAATATTGGTAAACAAATCTTTGGCATTTACCAGGTAGCGGTCGATATCGTTAAAATCCGACAGCAGGATTTCACCCCAAAAATAGAACTCATCAAAAGTTTCAGTGGTTTTGGTGTGCTTACAAAACACATCATACAACAGCGAAATTAGTTGCAACTTGTCGCCGGTATGCCATTCAGAGTAACCGGCCATCCATTCGTTTACCGTAATCACTTTTGGCGCAATTACCGGAGTATCGATGCACTTTTGAAGATATGCCGTAAAAAACACACCCGACCGGCGGTTCGGAAACACAAGGCAAACATCTTTTAATTCAGTTGAATGCTTTTTATAAATGTATTGCGCACATTGCGTGAGAAATCGTTCCATGAGGAAGTTTAAAGTTCAGAGTTTAAAGTTCAATGTTTCGATTGATATTCCAAGAACCTGCTATCAGAATTTTATTATTTTTATTGACTGACCAAAGCTGAAACATAATCATCATGAAAAAATACTTCATATTTTTTGTTGCCATTGCACTGAATACTTCATTGTTTTCACAAGACCGTATTACGGGCAAAACATTTGCTACACGCAGCGAAGTAATTGCGCAGCGCGGAATGGCATGTACCAGTCAGCCACTGGCCACACAGGCGGCGCTCGACATACTAAAAGCCGGCGGAAATGCCATCGATGCAGCCATTGCAGCCAACGCTGTTCTTGGGTTGGTAGAACCTACCGGAAGCGGAATGGGTGGCGATCTGTTTGCGATTGTGTGGGATGCCAAAACAAAAAAGTTGTACGGTTTAAATGCCAGCGGCCGGTCGCCCTACGATCTGACGCTTGAATATTTCAAGAAAAAAAGTTATACGAAAATCCCGGCTCTGGGACCGCTGCCGGTTTCAGTACCCGGTTGTGTTGACGGCTGGTTCGAACTGCACAACAAATTTGGGAAATTGCCGATGAAAGAAGTACTGAATCCAGCTATTTCGTATGCTGAAAACGGATTTCCGTTAAGTGAGTTGATTGCTTATTACTGGGGCAGGAATGCACAAAGTTTGAAAAGATATCCAGGTTTTAAAGAAATTTTTATGCCCGGAGGCAAAGCACCTGAAAAAGGCGAGATATTTAAAAATCCCTACCTCGCCAATACCCTGAAATTGGTTGCAGAAAAAGGCCGTGATGAATTTTATAAAGGTCAAATAGCTCAAAAAATTGTAAGCTACGTTCGCGAACAGGGCGGTTTTCTGAGTATGAAAGATTTTGAAGACCATCATTCGGAGTGGGTAGAACCGAATTCAATGAATTATCGCGGTTACGATGTGTGGGAACTGCCGCCCAACGGACAGGGAACCGCAGCGCTTGAAATGCTCAACATCCTGAAAAACTTTGATGTGGCTTCGATGGGTTTTGGCTCGCCCGAATACATCCATTATTTTGTGGAAGCTAAAAAACTGGCTTTTGAAGACCGCGCCAAATATTATTCTGATCCCGATTTTAACAACCTGCCCACCAAAGAACTGATCTCGGAAGACTACGGAAAGAAACAGGCTGACATGATCAACCCGAAACGCGCCGCCCGCAGTTATCCGGCGTGGGGCATGGAACATGGAAATACCATTTACCTGACTACTGCCGACGAAGAAGGAAACATGGTTTCACTTATCCAGAGTAATTTCCGGGGAATGGGCTCGGGAATGACGCCTGGGAAACTGGGTTTTATCTTGCAGGATCGCGGCGAACTTTTTTCGCTCGAAGAAGGACACATGAATGTTTACGAACCACACAAACGGCCGTTCCACACCATCATTCCGGCATTTGTCACAAAAGATGGTGAGCCATTCCTGAGTTTTGGAGTAATGGGCGGCGACATGCAACCGCAGGGACATGTACAGATCATTTGCAACATCATTGATTTTGGGATGAACATACAGGAAGCCGGCGATGCGCCGCGTATTCAGCACACAGGTTCGAGCGATCCGACGGGCGGAGAACTGATGACCGACGGCGGACAGGTAACACTCGAAAGCGGCATTGCTTACGAGACCATTCGGGCTTTGATGGGAATGGGCCATAAAATTGGCTACGACTTTGGTCCGTACGGCGGTTACCAAGCCATCCTTTGGGACAGCAAAAACAAGGTGTATTACGGCGCTTCCGAATCGCGCAAAGACGGACAGGCAGCAGGATATTAATTCATAAATGGAGAAACCTAGAATTCTGAAACTACTCTTTACTCAATAAAACGCTTATCTGCTTTATTATTTCTTCCGATTTTTCGCTGGCTTCTTCCATCGGTAGCCCCACCGTCATCCCCGGGCGTTTATGACCGATAAAAGTCAGCCAGGCATCTTTCATGGTCATCTGGTGCTGATATACCAATCTGAGTATTTCGTCTCTGTCAGGATTTTCAGAAAGAAAACGTTCCATGTTATAGCTTTGGTCGGTTTGGTTTTCGCCTAAATACCAAAGCATTTCGCTTGCCATAACAAAATGTCCGTAATTATTTGGGTGAACACCATCCTGTGCATAAGCAAAAGTGGAATTAACCGTTCGCTGCTTCTCCAGTTCCTTTCTCATGGGCCAGTGAATATCAATCACATTCCAGCCGGCGGTATAGCGTTTGCTGATCAGCCAATCGGAATAAATGTCCAGCACATTTGCATAAGCTTCCCCTTTTCGCTCATCAAATACCGGCGGCGTAACGTGGATAATTTCAGCACCGGCTTTTACCACCTCATCGTGCAGCCAGTTAATACCTTCCCTGAATTTATTAAAACGGGTATCATCAAATTCCAGGTAAATTCCATCGTTCATACCGTAGCAGGCAAATACCAGGTCAGGTTTTGTTTTGTCAAGCACCCTCGCCAGTCTTTCGTGCAAATCAGGACGAGGAAATGCACCACCAGCATGATTCTCTTCCGACAGCCCGGATACGTTTTCGCTGGGCAAGCCTACATTTATAAACTCATACTGTTTTTCGGGATGATTAATCGCAAAATACGCTTCAATGTATTCAATGTATTTTCCCTGGTAAGTTATGCTATTTCCCAGAAAAACGATGCGTGTGACATCGTCTGGTATTTTGTATGATTGTGAATAGCCTGGTAACAGAAATACTGTTAATAAGGTTAGTAAGATTAGTGTTCGCATTGATATTGAATTATTGGCTAAATTTAGTTTGTTCCAGCTTCATTTAACTTTTGTGACTGTTGTTCAGAATCCTGAATTCTCGGGAGAGAGCGCTCCTGTCCGAAGAGCACGGAACTGCGAAACGACCCTGAGTACTCGGGGAAGAAATGTTCTTATTTGTTCTGTCGTTGGATTTTGAAGAAGGCTTCTGGTTGACGGGTCATCTGCATCAAGAAACAAAAACTCTTTGTCCGTTAAAATCTCTTTTAAAAGGGTAGTTTTTCCTACTTGTCTTGCACCAACTACGATAATAGCTTTTCCACTATTGAATTTTTCTTTTATGGTATTTTCTATTGTCCTTGAAAACATTTTTTTATTTCAAAAGTAGTTTTCAATACCGTAGTGACCAAAACTTATAACTATTAGTCATTAAATTGTCGATTTTGTTGTCTTTTTATACTTGTGCATAACTGTTGGTAGTCGAGTAGGCAAAGGGAGTTTCACCCTAAGCCTCTCATCCCGATTACTTATTTTCCGGGTTGAAATCTCTTCCACCTGCCATCAACAAGCTTTGGGGCTACCCCCCGCTGGTTCCGATTTATAATCGGGATCTTTTTATGCAAACAAAAAAAACGCTGTCTTATTTTTTTTCAGCCTCGCTGGCTGAGGTACGATTTACAAAATCGCGCCAGCAGTGGGGATATCTTCGGGTATCCAAAGACAATCCATACATCTTCGCTTTTTCAGTCTTTATCCCAATAATCCCGGAGGGATTGTATGTTTATAGCTCCTAATTCCATCAACAACGGTACGACTCCTGCCGGAGTCGAATTGCCCATTAAATACGTTTGCTGCTATAAACATCCGAATCCGCCGGATTCTGTTCTCAAAACCATTTCTAAAGATTGCAGTTATTTTTTCAGCCTTGCAGGCTGAGGCACGATTTACAAAATCGCGCCAGCAGTGGGGATATCTTCGGGCATCCAAAGACAATCCATACATCTTCGCTTTTTCAGTCTTTATCGCAATAATCCCGGAGCGATTGCATGTTTATAGCTCCCGAATTCCACCAACAACGGTGCGACTCCTGTCGGAGTCGAAATGCCCATTAAATACGTTTGTTGCTATAAACATCCGAATCCGCCGGATTCTGTTCTCAAAACCATTTCTAAAGATTGCATTTATTTTTTCAGCCTTGCCGGTTGTGGCACGATTTACAAAATCGCGCCAGCGAGAGAGTCTGGGGCTGTATAAGCTTAAAATATACAGCCCCGGACTTGTGAATTTTTATATGAGAGTAAGTACTATTTTATTATTCGTAATAACCGATAGTGTCTTTTAGTTGCTGTGCATATTTGTATATATCGTCCATTACATCAAGTTGAACTCTTGTTTCCTTTTTGTTAGAATCAAAAATTCCGAGATACTTCTTACCTCCATTTAAATGAAGTCTACAAAGCGGCTTTCTATTATTATCATCCAAGAGGACACCAAAATATGACTGAGTATCTCTCGCATAAATCCTTGAAATATCAACTGATTCACGTAAAATTGACTTGACAATATGGAAGCCTTCAATTTCTTCTTCTGTAGTTACAATTTTGCTTTCCTCTTCTTCTGGTTCTTCAGGCGGCGTTTGAACATCTACATCTTCTTCTTTTTTTAACGCAGAAGTTAATCTTTCACTAACTAAGTCTTTTAACGATTGCTGTAACGACTTCTTCACAATTTCGGTAAACTGCTCCATAACCTTTTCGGTTAATCGCCCGGTGTAGATTTGCTTTGCAAAAAATTTGACAAACTCCTCAGAAGGCTCGTTAAGCTCTTTCTGAAAAAGTTGTTTAAATGCTGTTGAATATTTTAGTAAACTGGCGGTGTTTGTAATCTTATCAACGTCGAATGATGATTTGTGAAATTTACCTAATTCATTTACAGAATGTTCTTTATAATTTTCAAAGTCAAATAGTAAAAATGGTTCATCATCCATTAAGTTTGGCTTTTCTAAATCTGTATAAAACCGATACTGAATACCATTCGTAAGAATACCAAACTTGGCTTTTGAGACATTAAAATATCTCTGAAGCTGGGTATCATGGAGATTTAAATTTTCTTTCCAGTGCTTACACTCGATGATGATGATTGGTACGCTATCTTTTGTGATTGCAAAATCAACCTTCTCACCCTTTTTCACACCAACATCTGAAATAAATTCTGGTATAACTTCGAGGGGATTGAATACATCATATCCTAATAACTGAATGAAAGGAAGAATAAAAGCATTTTTAGTCGCTTCTTCGGTTTGAATGTTCTCTTTAAGAGCTATGATTCTCTCTTGAAGGGCTTTTAGTTGTGTTTGCATTTCCATAACTATTAGTTTTTATTAATTAATTTTTCAATTTTTTTATCCAACTCATTTACCTTTTCAATTAATTCGTCGTTGTTATCGCTTACCATAGCATCAACAAATATCGAATTAACCAATGATAGCCCGAAGATTCCTCCGGTAATCATTACTAAAATGAAATAGAGGTTTATTAAAATTCTGATAAAAGGCGTTGTGGCATCCGTAATAATTGATTCTGGAATATCATACCAACCTTCAACTGTAAATAACTTAAAAGTTGAGTATAGTGCTTTGAATGGATCACCAAATAATTCAGGAGAAGAATTCTTAAATAAGTAACAAGAGAAAAGGCTTATAGGTAACCTCTAAAAATTAGTTTTATGAAGCATGTCTATTCTTCTGTTAATGAAGTTGCCATCCATTTTCAATCATCATTTTCCTTTTCGTTCAATTTTCAGCCATAATTTCATTGG
>JBKEDN010000178.1:0-8925 GCA_047975435.1 Draconibacterium sp.
CCAATGAAATTATGGCTGAAAATTGAACGAAAAGGAAAATGATGATTGAAAATGGATGGCAACTTCATTAACAGAAGAATAGACATGCTTCATAAAACTAATTTTTAGAGGTTACCTATAACAAAAGCAACACAAAAAATACCTGGAAGTATTTATTAACACTAAGTTTACAAAAACATTCGAACCATTCTAAATAATGTTCGAAACCGACCCAAACTAACAGAATTCTTACCTTTGCTGCCTGAACTATAGCTGATTTATAAAATCCAAAAAAATCATGAAGAACATAAAATTCATTTCAGCTGCGGAAGCAGTAAAAGTTGTTAAATCAAACGACCGCATCCACCTGCACAGCGTTGCGGTAACGCCCCATCCGCTGATTAAAGCGCTTGTTGAAAGGGGCAGAAACAAAGAATTCAGAAACGTACGCATCCAGCACATCCACACCGAAGGCCCGGCTCCGTATGCCGACAGGGAACTGGAAGGGATCTTTCAGCTTGAATCGTTTTTTGTAGGACATAATGTTCGTAAACAAACACAATCGGGCTATGCTGATTATATTCCGGTTTTTCTTCAGGAAACCCAACGTTTGATCAGAGAAGGTTACCTAAAAGTAAATGTAGCCATGATCCAGGTTTCATCGCCTGATAAATTTGGTTACGTTTCGTTGGGAACTTCGGTTGACGCCACACTCGCGGCAGTAGAAAATGCCGACACTACTATTGCGATTATAAACCCGAATGTACCGCGTGCGTTTGGCGATGCAATGATCCACATTGACGATATTGATTTATTTGTGGAAGACGACAGCGAACTAGTTGCCGCTGCTCCCGGGCCGATTTCGGAAACCGACAAAAAAATTGGCCGTTATGTAGCCGAATTGGTAGAAGACGGAGCTACTTTGCAAATGGGTATCGGTGCCATCCCCAATGCAGTGCTGAGCATGCTGGGTAACCACAAAGATCTGGGCGTTCACTCAGAAATGTTTGCTGACGGTATTCTTCCACTGGTTGACAAAGGTGTTGTGAACGGGAAAAATAAAGCAATCGACAAAGGAAAGATGGTTGCTACTTTTCTGATGGGGACCAAACAACTGTATGATTTTATCCACGACAACCCGGGTGTTGCCATGATGGACGTAGAATACACCAATAAAGTGAGTGTAATTGCCCAAAACCCAAAAGTAACGGCAATCAATTCGGCTTTACAGGTTGACATTACCGGCCAGGTTTGTGCCGATTCAATCGGAATTGTACACTATTCAGGAGTAGGTGGCCAAATCGACTTCTTGCGTGGTGCTTCTTTAAGTAAAGGAGGAAAACCAATTCTGGCCATGCCCTCTGTAACCAATAAAGGTATTAGTAAAATTGCTCCAATTCTTACCCCGGGAGCCGGCGTTGTAAGTACACGCGCCAACGTTCACTGGGTAGTAACCGAATACGGTGCTGTTAACTTATACGGAAGAACTTTGCAAGACAGGGCAAAATTACTGATTTCGATTGCGCATCCTGACCACCGGGAGAACCTGGACAGAAATGCATTTGAAAGGTTTGGGCCGCACTTTCATTTTGTTTGGGACGAAAATTAAAAGCAGAATAAACAAAAGGCAGACAGCAGTCTGCCTTTTTCATGATAGAAATCATGTGTTCAAAATAACTCAAAATTCGAATATTAACTTATTCTGAATTCGGCACATGTTTTAGAACGGTTTTTGGTTTTCCTTTCACCCATAATAAGTATTACATCTACCTTTGAGAAAGTTATTTTTTTGACTATTAATCTTTTATAATCATTCTAAATAATTATGAATATTTCACATATAGAACACATCGGGATCGCAGTCAACAGTCTCGACGAGGCAATCCCTTACTACGAAAACATGCTTGGTTTAAAGTGCTACGCCGTTGAAGAAGTAGCCGACCAAAAAGTAAAAACCGCCTTTTTTATGGTAGGCGACACAAAAATTGAGTTACTGGAATCAACAGATCCTGAAGGGCCAATTGGCAAATTTATCGGAAAAAAAGGGCCGGGTGTGCACCACCTTGCATTTGCTGTTGATAACGTAAACAATTCACTCGCCGAACTGGAAGAAAAAGGAGTCAGGCTAATCGACCAACAAGCAAGAAAAGGAGCCGAAGGCTTGAACATCGGATTCCTTCACCCAAAATCAACCATGGGAGTATTAACCGAAATTTGCGGAAAAGAATAGACTACAATTAAATAACCGATTTTATGAGTACCCAGGATAAAATTAAAAAGCTTATTGATTTAAGAGCTGAGGCGAAGCTTGGCGGTGGTATAAAACGTATTGAAACTCAACACGGAAAAGGAAAATACACGGCACGCGAACGCATTGAAATGTTATTGGACGACGGGAGTTTTGAAGAATTTGACATGTTTGTTACACACCGTTGTACCAATTTTGGTATGGAAAAGAATAAATTTCTGAGTGATGGAGTTGTTACCGGACATGGTACGATTGACGGCCGTGTGGTATATGTTTTTGCTCAGGATTTCACTGTTTTTGGAGGTTCTCTGTCCGAAACTTTTGCCCAGAAAATTTGCAAAGTTATGGATATGGCCATGAAAAACGGAGCACCTGTAATCGGCATCAACGACTCGGGTGGCGCACGTATTCAGGAAGGTGTTGCAGCATTGGCAGGCTATGCCGAAATATTTGAACGCAACATTATGGCTTCGGGGGTTGTACCTCAGATTTCAGCCGTGTTTGGCCCTTGTGCGGGTGGCGCGGTGTACTCTCCGGCACTGACCGACTTTATTATGATGACAAAAAACTCGTCGTACATGTTTGTTACCGGCCCGAAAGTAGTAAAAACCGTTACCGGAGAAGACGTTACCGACGAGCAGTTGGGCGGAGCTTCAATCCACGGATCCAAATCAGGTGTTTCGCACTTTGTGGTTGACGATGAACAGGAAGGGCTTTTGCTAATCCGGAAACTGATGAGCTATCTTCCGCAAAACAACCTGGAAGATGCACCATTGGCGGCTTGCGACGATCCGATTGACCGGTTGGATGATGTATTGAATGAGATTATTCCCGACAATCCAAACAAACCATACGATGTAAAAGACGTTATCCACACCATTGTTGATTATGGCGAATTTCTGGAAATACACCGTAACTATGCCCAAAATATTATTGTAGGATTTGCACGTTTTAACGGCGTTTCTGTGGGTATTGTGGCCAACCAGCCCAAATACCTGGCAGGTGTTCTCGATATTAATGCTTCCAGAAAAGCAGCTCGCTTTGTTCGTTTCTGCGATGCCTTTAACATTCCGATTGTAACCCTGGTAGATGTTCCGGGTTTCCTTCCGGGAACAGCACAGGAATACGGCGGTATTATTTCGCACGGTGCAAAACTATTGTTTGCCTATGGCGAAGCTACCGTTCCGAAAGTAACCATAACACTGCGTAAATCGTACGGAGGTGCCCACGATGTGATGTCGTGTAAACAACTTCGCGGCGACCTTAATTATGCATGGCCAACTGCTGAAATTGCCGTTATGGGCGCTTCGGGTGCAGTGGAAGTCCTTCACGGCCGCCAGTTAAGAGACATCGAAGATCAGGAAGAAAAAGCAAAATTTATTTCCGATCATGAAGAAGAATACAAGGAAAAATTTGCCAATCCGTATCAGGCAGCTGCAATGGGTTATATTGATGATGTAATTGAACCACGCAACACTCGTTTCAGAATCATCAGAGCACTTCAAACGCTTGCTACCAAAAAGGATCTCATGCCGGCAAAAAAACACACCAATCTCCCGTTATAACAAAGAGCCATGATGAAAAAAACAATATGTGCTTTTACAGGAGGAATCATTCTGTTGTTTTTTCTGTTTGCAGGAAAAACTTCAGCCCAAAATGTTTCTGACCTGAAATTTAACGAAATACTGGTTCATAACGATTCTTTGAATGTTGATGCTTTCGGTATTCACAGTTCGTGGGTTGAAATCTTTAATTCGGGCTACAACACGGTTGACATTGGTGGTTGCTATTTGACTGACGACATGAGCAAGCCAATGAAATACTGGATTCCCTCAGGTGATCCGTCAACAAAAATCCCGGCAAGATGCTACATCCTGTTTTGGGCCGACGGACACCCGTCAAGAGGCATTTTGCACCTGAATTTTGATTTATCAAATGCCGACACCCTGGCCTTGTTTGATGCCAGTGGCCGTGTTTTGGTTGACCAGGTTAAAATTCCGCGGCAGCAGTATTCCAACACTTCGTATGGATTGATGCAGAAAACCGACGATGCAGGTGAAGAAGTATCGACATGGACCTACCTGGATAAAATTACACCTGCGTCCGATAACGATCACTCCAAAAAAGTTTCTTCAGGGGAGCAATTTATTAAATACGACCCAAGTGGAATTGGAATGGCTGCAGTAGCTTTAACGGTTGTATTCTGTTCTCTTGCACTTCTTTACATCATTTTCAAAAACCTGGGGGCTTTGTTTACCCGAAAAGCAAGAAAAGCTGCAAAAGCAAAAGCTGCCGGCGAAGTTCAGGCTTCAGAAACAAAATCGGGAGAAGTATCGGGAGAAGTAAGTGCTGCCATTGCAATGGCGTTACATATGTACGAGTCAGAAATTCATGACGACGAAAACATGGTACTTACGATCAAACGGATTTCCAGAGCCTACTCACCATGGAGTTCAAAAATTTATACTTTACGTAAATATCCTCAATAAATAAGCAAGCAAACATGAAAAAATATAAATTCACCATTAATGGCAATACCTACGAAAGCAGCGTCATAAGCGTTGAGGACAACATTGCCGAAATAGAAGTTAACGGAACCACATACAAGGTAGAAGTTGACAAACAAATTAAGCAACAAAAAACTCCAAGACTGGTGCGTCCTGCGGCAGTACCATCTACTGATTCTCATCCGTCGGTAGCAAAAACAAGCAGTCCGTCAGCTCCAAAAGGTGCGGGGTCTATAAAATCGCCGCTACCGGGTGTTATTCTCGATGTATTTGTACGCGAAGGAGACACGGTAACCCTTGGGCAAAAACTGTTGTTACTCGAAGCCATGAAAATGGAAAACAATATTGAGGCCGATAAAGCCGGAAAAGTAATTTCCATTAACAAGCAAAAAGGCGATGCGGTAATGGAAGGTGATATTCTAATTGTAATCGGAGAGTAACATGACGCAATTTCTAAGTTTTATTGGAGATAATATCCAACAATTTTTGCATTTCACTGCATTTGCAAATCTTACCGTTGGACACCTTGTTATGATTGCGATTGGCCTGGTTTTTATTTATCTGGCAATTGCAAAAGAATTTGAACCCATGCTGTTGGTTCCGATCGGTTTTGGTATCCTGGTTGGAAATATTGCATTCGTTCCCGGCTTTAAAATCGGGGTTTACGAAGCAGGCAGTGTGTTAAACTACCTCTACTTTGGAGTAATCCAGGGACTTTATCCTCCACTAATCTTTTTGGGGATTGGTGCAATGACCGACTTTTCGGCATTAATTTCAAACCCCAAACTGGTATTGATCGGCGCAGCGGCACAGCTCGGTATTTTTGGCGCATATGCACTTTCGCTTCAATTGGGCTACAGCCCAACAGAAGCCGGGGCAATCGCAATTATTGGTGGTGCTGACGGGCCTACGGCTATCTTCTTGTCGTCGAAACTGGCACCCGACCTGATGGGGGCAATTGCCATTTCGGCGTACTCTTATATGGCCCTGGTTCCTGTAATTCAGCCGCCAATTATGAAACTGCTGACAACCAAGAAAGAACGTCTGATCAGGATGAAACCTCCGCGTTCGGTTTCCAGAAGAGAGAAAGTTATTTTTGCCATCGCCGGTATGTTACTAACCACTTTTATTGTTCCGAGTGGTATTCCGCTGCTGGGGATGTTATTCTTTGGCAACCTGTTAAAGGAAAGTGGTGTCACCAAGCGTTTGGCTGATACTGCCAAAGGCCCGCTAATCGACACTGTAACCATATTAATTGGACTGACTGTGGGAGCTTCTACACAGGCAACTACTTTCCTAACCTGGAAATCGGTTGGAATTTTTGCACTGGGTGCAGGTTCTTTTGTAATTGCAACTTTTGGAGGTGTGCTGTTTGTTAAATTCCTGAATCTTTTCCTGAAAGAAGGAAACAAGATCAATCCGTTAATCGGAAACTCGGGAGTTTCGGCAGTACCCGACAGTGCACGTGTTTCGCAGGTTGTGGGTCAGCAATACGACAAAACCAACCACTTGCTGATGCATGCCATGGGGCCAAACGTAGCCGGGGTAATTGGATCGGCCGTTGCAGCAGGTATTTTATTAAGCTTCTTGATGTAACCCGTTTGGGAGATAATATTTCTAAAAGGTCGCTGGTTTTCAGCGGCCTTTTTTTTATCAAGCGACCTGAACATTTTTTACATTAAAACCTTCTTCTGAAAGTGTAATACCAATTGGATTATAAAATGCCATATTGGATAGCCGATTATTTTTCGTTTATACAAGGCGAAAAATTTTAGCATAGCCTGAGCTACGGTACAATTTTTCAACGCCGCAGAAACGAAAAAGAATCAATTTATATGTGGCATTTTGTGGTCAATTTGGTATAAAACAAAACAAACAATTTTAAAAAGATGAAAGGAGCACTCGGGATGAGTTCCACGAGTATCGGAGCAGCCGACATTTACATGTGCCATATTTAATTGAAATACAAAACATTAACTTAATTATATCCAAGTGAAAATTTTAGTAATTGGAGGAAACAGCGGAACCATTGGCAAAAGCGTTGCCACACGGCTAAGCCAAAAACACGAAGTAATTACTACCGGCCGCAGTAGCGGAGATATCCGGATAGACATTAATGATCCCGAAGCTATTCTACAGATGTATCGATCCACTTCCGGGATTGATGCAGTAGTATGTTGCTCGGGAGCTACCAAATGGGCTCCGTTTGCAGCCATGTCGGAAGATGACATTTATGTGGGTATTAAAAGTAAACTAATGGGACAGGTAAACCTGGTACGTATCGGAAAAGATTTCGTAAACGAGGGAGCATCTTTTACTTTAACTTCCGGAATCCTGGCCGACGATCCGGTTTATATGAGTTCCAATGCAGCAATGGTGAATGGTGCCTTGCACAGTTTTGTAAAAGCAGTGGCTCCTGAATTAAAAAAGGGCTTACGTTTGAATGTGGTTGCACCGGGTCTGGTAGAAAACTCGGCAGAAAGACTGGGCGATGCCTTTCCGGGACACACACCTGTAGCAATGGATAAAGTTGCTTCCGGCTACGTGCGAAGTGTAGAGGGAATGTTTACAGGAGAAGTAATTCGCGTATTCTGAAATCAACCGGGCTTCGCATACCCGGCTGCAAAACAATAAAAATCGCAAAGACCGCAAACTTAATCCGGAGTTTTGTTTGCGGCCTTTGCGAGTGTCTTCCCAATTTGCTTGGGTGTGGTGCTTAAACTAATTCAGCATACAAATCATAGTCTTCTGAACCGGTAACCTTAACCTCAGCAAAATCACCTTTTTTAAGCTTGCGAGTGGAAGTAATCAATACCTCGCCATCTACTTCCGGAGAATCGTATTCAGTTCTTCCAACATAGAATTCTCCTTCTTCCCGATCCACAATTACCCGGAACTCCTTCCCTATTTTTTGTTGATTCAGTTCGGCAGAAATGTATTGCTGAATTTCCATGATCTCGTCGGTACGTTCCTGTTTGGTTTCCTGATCAAGCCCGTCTTTGAATTGCTGAGCCGCATAAGTCCCGTCTTCTTCCGAATAAGGAAAAACACCCAACCGTCCAAACTTCTGCTCTTCAATAAATGCTTTTAATTCTTCAAAATCATCTTCGGTTTCGCCCGGAAAACCAACCAGCATGGTTGTACGAATTACAACGCCGGGAACTTCTTCCCTGATTTTTGCCAGCAAGGCTTCTGTTTCTTCCCGGGTAACATGGCGCAGCATATTTTTTAACACCGGATTGGCGATGTGCTGCAAAGGCATATCCAGGTATTTACACACTTTCGGGTTTTCGCGCATCACCGGCAAAATATCTATCGGGAACTTGGTTGGGTACAAATAATGCAACCTGATCCACTCAATACCTTCCACTTTCGAAATTTCTTCAATCAGTCCGGCAAGTTGATTTTTACCGTAAATATCAATTCCGTAGTATGAAAGGTCCTGCGCAATCAGAAGCAGCTCCTTAACACCGCGTTTGGCCAGGTATTTTGCTTCCATAACAAGGCTTTCTATTGTGCGCGATTTATGGCGGCCGGTCATTTTGGGAATGGCACAAAACGAACACGACCGGTTACAGCCTTCCGAAATTTTGAGGTAAGCAAAATGCGAAGGCGTAGTAAGTTTTCGCTCGTAAATGTACTCGGGATGATAAGCCACCTTTAGTTCTTCCACCATCGCCTTCATGTCAAACTTACCAAAGTAGCGGTCCACTTCCGGAAGTTCATCTTCCAGCTCGTGCTGATACCGTTCCGACAAACAGCCCATTACATATAACTTATCAATCTGTCCGCGTTTTTTGGCTTCGGCATAATCCAGGATCATATCGATCGATTCCTGTTTGGCATCGTGAATAAATCCACAGGTGTTAATGAAAACTGCATCAAAATCGGTTTCATTTGAATCGTGCATCACTTCAAATTTACCCTTCTCCAACTGACTTAACAAAACCTCCGAATCTACCAGGTTTTTTGAACAGCCCATTGTTACCACATTTACCCTTTTCTTACTCATTTCTCTAAAATTTGCTGCAAAGTAAACGATTTTTTTGTCTGAAATAAAGATTAAGAGCTTAAGAGCCTGTTTAAAAATTATCCATTTATTCTATAATGCGCCTTTTTCACTTATACTGCGTTGAATTTTCCTTAAATAGCTGAGGCTATTCGCGTCAAATCCGCCTTGTTTAAGCAAAA
>JBKEDN010000181.1:0-7196 GCA_047975435.1 Draconibacterium sp.
CTATCAACATACCGAGGAAAACTATTTTATCGCTTGATGCAACAAGCCGTAGATACAGCACCAGTTACATTTAATGATATTACAAAAACAACTTGACCCAAGGAGATAAGCAGTTTAAAAAATATGTAGCGGATCAGCAATACAAAAATGAATCGTTTCGGGTTGATTTGCAGGTTCCTTCTTTTTTATTTCCGGTAAAAAAAGGTGAAGAAATTGCCAAAAGCGGAAACAGTGGCAGTTCGGGAGGACCGCACCTGCATTTCGAAATAAGGGATACAAAATCAGAAGAACCGATGAACCCACTCGATTATGGCTTTTCAGTAATCGATAATATTCCCCCAAAAATATTTTCGTTACTGGTGGTGCCACTTTCCGATACCTCGCATGTAAATTATCAGCCTGTTTCAGCCAGTTATCCGGTGGTTTTTTATGATGGAGAATACCACGTGAAAGGCGATCCGGTAATTCCGGTTTATGGCCCGGTAGGATTTGCCATACACGCCAACGACTACCTTAACGGAAGCTACAATAAATGTGGAATAAATAAACTGAGCCTTTCTGTTGATGATTTGAGCAGCTTTGCTTTTCAGCTCGATCGCTTTTCATTTAACAATTCGCGTTACATTAATAGCCACATTGTTTATGGCGAGTACATCGAATCGGGGAGGCGTTTTATAAAAACCTGGGTTGATCCCGGAAATCAATTGCCGGTTTACACATACGATCTTTCGAACGGCGTATTTTCTGCAAACAGCGGTCGCCACAGTGTTAAGGTGGAAATGTCAGATACCTATGGAAATTCTTCATTATTGCAGTTTAAGGTAGAGGGAAAATTCAAAAAAGTAAAAGCGCTGATTCCTGAAGGGACTGTTGCCATGAATTATAATACTGAAAATTCCTTTGAATCAGAAAATTGTACATTGAAAATTCCGGAAGGAGCGCTTTACTCGGATATTAGATTTACATATAAAGAAAAACCAACTACACCGGCTTTTTATTCCGATTTTCAGATACTGATGGACAATAAAACTCCTTTACAGGTTTCTGCGAATCTAAAAATAAAATCACGCAATCTTCCGGTGGAGTTAGAAAAGAAGGTATTAATCGTTAGTCTGAATTCGAAAAACGGACAACCATCGGCTGTTGGTGGCAGCTTTAAAAATGGCTGGGTAGAGGGAAGTATCCGCACTATGGGAATGTATGCACTTATGGTAGATACTATTCCTCCGGTAATTAACCCACTCAATATTGCAGAAGGACGTTTAACTGAGTCATCTCGAATTCGCTTCAAGATCAGTGACGATCTTTCCGGGATAAAAAGCTTCGAAGGAAAGCTGGATGGGAAATGGGCTTTGTTTGAATACGATGCAAAGAGTAATTTGATCTCCCATTATTTTGATAAAACGCGTTTCGATTTTGGAAAACAGCACGAATTTGTACTGGAGGTTACCGATTATAAGGACAACGTTTCGATTTACAAAGCCCGCTTTTGGAAATGAAATAGTCTAATTTTCGCCGCAGTTCTTTGCCTGTTTCAAAAAA
Organism: Draconibacterium sp.; assembly: GCA_047975435.1. GTDB lineage: Bacteria > Bacteroidota > Bacteroidia > Bacteroidales > Prolixibacteraceae > Draconibacterium. The sequence continues at coordinate 1,543 of JBKEDN010000181.1, forward strand.
AACAGATTTTCGTCATTCCTCATAGTTTTGAATCCTCTTAACTTGTAAAAAAACTAATTTATCAAGTTATGGAATCTGATCCTGCAAAGAGAATTTATGACCTACAGCAATTCGGTGAGTTTGGCGGTGTTAACCCATCAATAACCGATTCTTCCACTTATACTTTTCTTGAAGGCGAAACCATGGAAGAAACGTTCCTGGGGCACATGGAAGGTTGTTTTTTGTATTCACGCCACTGGAACCCCAGCAATAAGTATTTGGCTGATGCTTTGGCAGCGCTGGAAAAAACAGAATCGGCGTGGGTGACTTCCTCCGGAATGGCCGCTATTACCTGTTCGTTGCTTCAATTATGTCATTCGGGCGATCATATTGTAACCAGTGTTACAACGTACGGCGGAACATATGCTTTTCTGAAAAACTGGTTGCCGAAATACAACATCGAAGTAAGTTTTGTAAATATCACCGATCCTGAACAGGTGAAAAATGCGATGAAACCCAACACGAAAGTAATTTATACCGAAACTGTAACAAATCCTTTGCTACAGGTTTCGGATATTCCCAAACTGGCAGAAATTGCACATGCAACGGGTGCAAAACTGATGGTGGACAACACGTTTATACCCATGATATTTACTCCCGCCGAACTGGGTGCCGATCTTGTGGTTTACAGCATGACAAAGTTTATAAATGGTAAAAACGACTGTGTGGCCGGTGCAATTTGTGGAACGAAAGAGTTTATCAACCAGCTTTCGAATGTAAACGACGGAACGGCAATGTTGCTTGGCCCGGTACTCGATCCTTTGCGTTCGTCAAGTATTCTGAAGAATTTGCACACACTGCATTTGCGCATGAAACAACACAGCTCGAATGCTTTGTTTTTAGCCCGTAAGTTCGAGGAGATGGGGCTTACCATAAAATATCCCGGATTAAAATCCCATCCGCAGCATGATTTGCATACACAACTAATGAATAACGAATTTGGCTACGGAGGAATGCTGGCTATCGATTTCGGAACAGAGAAAAATGCCAACAAAATCATGTTTAAAATGCAGGAAGCAAATGTTGGTTATCTGGCGGTTTCATTGGGGTATTTCAGAACTTTATTCAGTTGTTCCGGTCATAGCACTTCATCCGAAGTTCCGGTAGAAGTTCAAAAAGAAATGGGACTCTCAGACGGTTTGGTGCGGCTTTCTGTTGGCCTGGACAACAATATCGAAGAAGTGTTTCAAAAGATCAAAGATTGTATAAGCGTATAATTTCATAAAACCCCGGGATGCAAAATGTCATATTCGGCGTAGCTGATTTGATTATCTTTGTCTCTTTCGCAAAATAAATAAAGTAATAATGAAGAAATTTTCAATGATAGGAATGCTGATCTTTGCATTTCTGGTTATAAACCAACAGGTTTCGAACGGGTGTACTAATTTCTTAATCACCAAAGGTGCCTCGGCAGACGGATCGGTAATGATTACCTATGCCGCCGATTCGCATACGCTTTATGGAGAATTGTATTACCAGCCCGCACAGGATTATCCGGAAGGTGCCATGCGTAAAATTTATGAGTGGGATACCGGTAAATTTTTGGGTGAAATTCCGCAACCGGCACATACTTACAGCGTAATTGGCAATATGAATGAATTTCAACTCGCAATTGGTGAAACAACTTTTGGTGGCCGTCCGGAACTCGGAAGCCAGGCCGGAGCAATTATGGATTATGGAAGCCTGATTTATGTGGCTTTGCAGCGGGCGAAAACCGCACGTGAAGCAATTGAGGTGATGACTAATCTGGTTGAAAAATATGGATATTACAGCTCAGGCGAATCGTTTTCAATTTCTGATGCAAGCGAAGCCTGGATTCTCGAACTGATCGGAAAAGGCGAAGGTGAAAAAGGAGCGGTTTGGGTAGCCAGGCGTATTCCCGACGGATACATTAGCGGCCACGCCAACCAGGCACGTATTACAACCTTTCCGCTTAACGATGCTGAAAACTGCCTTTATGCCAAAGACGTAATTTCTTTTGCCCGTGAAAAAGGGTGGTACACCGGGGCTGACAAAGACTTTAGTTTTTCGGATGTGTATGCACCGGTTGATTTTGGCGGTGCCCGTTTTTGCGACGCCCGTGTTTGGGCCGGTTTCAATAAAGTTGCTTCGGGAATGGAAAAATATACCGAATACGCAAAAGGTATCATAGAGCATGGTGGTGCGTATAATTTCCCAAGTAACCGTATGCCTTTGTGGATAAAACCCGATAAGAAACTTAGCGTACAGGATGTAATGGGAATGATGCGCGATCATTTTGAAGGAACAGAACTGGATATGACGCAGGATATTGGAGCAGGACCTTATAGATTGCCTTATCGTTGGAGAGGATTGACCTGGGAAGTGGATTCTGCTGAATATTGCAACGAGAGGGCTATTTCAACCCAGCAAACCGGATTCTCGTTTGTGACACAAAGCCGCAGTTGGTTGCCCGATCCGATCGGAGGAATTCTGTGGTTTGGAGTTGACGATACTTACAGCACTTGTTATGCTCCCATGTACTGCGGAATTACTGAAATTCCCGAATGTTTTGCAGTGGGGAACGGCGATCTGCTGACTTTTAGCGAAACGGCTGCATTTTGGACATTTAGCCAGGTTGCCAACTATGCTTATTTGCGTTACGATGATATGATTAAAGATATACAGCAGGTGCAAACTGAATTGGAAACCAAATTCGTAAGTTATGTTCCTGTTATTGACAAAGCGGCTGAAACACTGTACAAAACGAAAGGTACAGAAGAAGCCCGTCGTTTTATTTCGGAATTCTCGGTAAACGAGGCCGACAATATGACTCAACGCTGGAAAGAACTTCGGAACTATCTGATCATAAAATATACCGACGGCAATATCAAAAAGGAAAAAGACGGCCGGTTTTTGCGTACCGAAACCGGTATGCCGGAGTCGCCGATTTTTGCAGGATATCCTGAATGGTGGTACAAAGCAATTGTAAACGCAACCGGCGATCATTTTAAAGTTTTAGGGCCAAGTCATTAAGCAATTCATCTCAAAATGGATATAAATAGGTCTCACTTTTGAGGCCTTTTTTTGTAACTTGAAACCATAAATTATTTTTGTCACTGAAAATCAGTCAAATAAAAATGTATTTTGACATAAAAATAAGTTTGTTGAAATAAAAAGAAATACTATTTTTGCAGCCGATTTCAAGCAATCTCTGATTTGTAAATAAGCAAATTACATTGCCAACTTATTAAAACTACAAGAAAATGGATTTAATTAAAGCAGTAGAAAAAGAATTTGAGGTGGCAACGGAGCACCCAAAATTCGGTGCAGGTGATACAATTACCGTAAGTTACAAGATTAAGGAAGGTGGAAAAGAGAGGGTTCAGAATTTCCGTGGAGTGGTTATTCAGATTCGCGGAAGAGAAACTACCAAAACTTTCACTATTCGTAAAATGTCAGGTAATATTGGTGTGGAAAGAATTTTCCCCTTGTTTTCTCCGTTCATCGATTCAATTGAAGTGAACAAACGTGGTAGCGTTCGTCGTAAAAGAATTTTCTATTTACGCAGCCTTACCGGAAAGAAAGCCCGTATCAAAGAAAAACGATTCTAACGGTTATACGATATTTAATAAGGTCTCTGGTTCAGAGGCCTTTTTTTTGCTTCAATACGTTGTAAGTAAAATTAAAATAAGCGTAGCAATTGCTTTATTTTATCCTCTTTGTCAGAAAAACCAACCGTTTGATACGCTTCCAGCATCGACTCCAGCAAACGGACAATGAATACAGTATCCGGTTTAGGCTCGGTATATTCATGTATCGGTACGTAGTCGTGTTTTTTTAAATGATATTCGATTTCTTTTCGGCTGGTAACCGCTCCTTTGTTTGACGGATTGATGTAAAACAATACTTCAGACTCCACCGAAGATCCATGTACTTTTTTTGCCAGTTCTGCATCCACGATTGCTACCAGCGGGTTTTTGGGGAAATCAACCAGGTAAGCAGGAATTTCCAGTTGCCGGGCAATAATGGTATAGAATATACTCATTGAAACCGGATTTCCTTTTTTGGTATCCAAAAGCTGGTTTAAAAAGCAATTTTGAGGCGAATGCGGATTGCTCAGGTTAACCGAAAAGCCGTTCAGGTTAAAAAGGAAATGATTGAGAATAGTGATCTTTTCAAGTAAGGTGAGCGAATTGTTTAATTCCAGCCAAATACTTTTTTGAAGATTGTTAATTTTCAACTGAATGTTTAGCGGGTTTAAATCGGGGTACTGAAACCGGTCAACATGACAAAATCCATTCAACAAACTTCTACCTTCTGTATTGTGGTTTAACCATTTTCGTATCCGCCTTTTGGTTTCTTTGAATTGCAGGTGCTGGATAATGTTTTCGATCCGTTCCTGACTGTGTTCATCGAAACTCGATTCCCATTTTCTTTCCAGTTCCGGAATAATATCATCTTTACTTTTTAGCAACTCTTTTTCAACCAACTCAAACACCGTTTTGTCGGGGTCGTCGAGGAGGTTGATAAGTGCTTTTAGTCGGGTTTTGTCCATAGTTTATTTTGCCAGGTTGTTGAGTACAAGACGGATCAGTTTTTTCATTTCGTCCCGGTAGTTTTCGTTGGCTGTGCGCGACACCCTGTTTGCAATAATCAGGCAAACGGTTAATGCGCGGTGCCCCAGTAACTTAGAAAGACCATAAATAGCTGAGCTTTCCATTTCGAAATTAGTGATCCGCAGTCCGTTAAAAGAAAACGATTCTATCTTTTCGTTTAAATCCGGAAATGCCAACGGAATTCTCAATTCTCTTCCCTGCGGGCCATAAAACCCGGGAGCAGAAATGGTTACTCCGTGCGAAAACTCTTTGCCATTAAACAGCGCTAAAAGTTCGTGCGAAGCGTCAGCCACATATGGCGATGCCAGTAAAGAATTCCAGCCTGTATAAGATTTAAAGGCTGCCTCAAATTCGTGATCCGATATACGATCTCTGCCGGCATAAAAATTAAGGAGTCCGTCGAATCCAATCGATTTTTCAGAAACAACAAAAGAATTCACCGGCAAATCAGTTTGTAAACCGCCGGAAGTTCCAATCCGGACAATATTGAGGCGTTTATGCTCTTTTTTTATTTCGCGGGTTTCCAGATCGATATTTACCAAAGCATCCAGTTCGTTTACAACAATATCAATGTTATCGGTTCCAATTCCGGTTGAAACCAAGGTAAAACGTTTGTGCTTGTACAAGCCAGTAACTGTTTTGAATTCACGGTTTTGAGTGCTGAATTCAACTTCGCTGAACAATTCGGCAATGGTGTCAACGCGCGCCGGGTCACCCACAAGAATTATATTGTCTGAAATGTTTTCAGGTTTCAGGTGCAAATGAAAAATTGATCCGTCGGGGTTCAGTATTAATTCAGAATTTCTAATCATAGCTGAAATTTTGGTACCGACCAAATCTATTTAAAATAAGAAGAATCGCCAATTCCCTTGCTGAAAACATATAAACACCACGATCTTGAAAATTTACCAATGTTATTTAGGTAACCTCTAAAAATTAGTTTTATGAAGCATGTCTATTCTTCTGTTAATGAAGTTGCCATCCATTTTCAATCATCATTTTCCTTTTCGTTCAATTTTCAGCCATAATTTCATTGGT
>JBKEDN010000182.1:0-6068 GCA_047975435.1 Draconibacterium sp.
ACCAATGAAATTATGGCTGAAAATTGAACGAAAAGGAAAATGATGATTGAAAATGGATGGCAACTTCATTAACAGAAGAATAGACATGCTTCATAAAACTAATTTTTAGAGGTTACCTAAAGGAATTACGGCCGATCAGATTTATTCAACCGAACAACAATGCCCTTGGTTACGTGATAATTATACGATTGTTGCCGATAAACCCGGCGCACAGGAATATTACAATTCAATTTTTGATATGTATGCCGGTTGGGGTGTTGATTTTGTAAAAGTCGATGATCTTTCGCGGCCATATCACAAAGCTGAAATTGAGTTGATCAGAAACGCAATTGACCAATGCGGACGCCCGATAGTTTTAAGCACTTCGCCCGGTGCCACACCCATTGAGGCTGCCGGACATGTATGTGAACATGCAAACATGTGGCGCATGGTGGATGATGTGTGGGATACCTGGCATCATTTTACCAATCTTATAAACGTTTGTCAGCAGTGGTACCCTTACATTTCGTCAGGTACCTGGCCCGATTGCGATATGATACCTCTCGGACGAATCTCCATTCGGGGAGAACGTGGAGAAGACCGTATGACACGACTTTCAAATGACGAGCAATACGCATTGATGACACTTTTTACCATTTTTAAATCGCCATTGATGTTTGGAGGAGATTTGCCAAGTAACGATGCATTTACTTTATCGTTGCTAACAAACAAAGAAGTATTGAAAATGCACCGCGAGAGTGTAAATACCCGTCAGATTTTTCAGGAAGATGGTAAAGTGGCGATTACTTCCGAAAATCCCGTAACCGGAGAGGTTTATTTGGCATTGTTCAACATTTCAGATGATCCGAAAGAAGTGTCAGTCAATCTGAAAGAGCTTCAATCAAATCAAAATTGTACGGTTTTAAATATGTGGACAGGTGAAATAACAAACAGTAATTCTGAAGTTTTTTCCCGGGGACTGAAAGCCCACCAAAGTTTACTTTTAAAGTTTTCGAAACAATAAATAGCGACTTTCAATAAAAATTAAAACAATATGTTTAAGCAGATTATCTTAGCCTTACTCTTCTTATTCGAAATTTCAGCTTTCGATTTATCGGCACAATTAACACGTGACGATTACCAGAAGGCCGATTCTGTACTAAAACTAAACGACCTTGTTTATAATCAGGTAACCCGGATTAACTGGATCGATTCCACTTCTACTTGTTGGTACAGTATAAAAACCCGGGAAGGTATTGAATACAAATTTGTTGATGCAGAAACGGCTACAAAGTCACCCGCTTTTAACACGCAAAAACTTGTTGAAGCTTTAAACCTGCAATTGGAAAAAAAAGCAACTGCAAAATCCTTGTATCTACGAAACCTGAGATTTGATACTTCCAAAAATACGATTCGGTTTATTTATGCCGATACTCACTGGACATGTCGTTTGGATGATTACGTGCTGGAAAAAGGATCGGCAGTAAAGTCGAACGATCGTGAAAGAGGCTATTGGGGAAGGCCATTCAACGAATTGAGTGGCGAGGTGCGTGTTTCGCCCGACAGTAGCTGGACTGCCTTTATTGAAGACTACAACGTTTATGTAAAAAACATCAAAACCGGAGATAAACATCAACTTAGTTTTGATGGCTCGCCCGGAGAATATTATTCATCGCATTTTTCGTGGTCTCCCGATTCAAAAAAACTGGCGGTTAACAAGGTTCGAAAAAATGAAGACCGTTACATTTATTTTGTTGAATCGTCGCCCGATGGACAACTGCAACCTGAGTTGCATAAACGCTATTACCTGAAACCCGGCGATGATCTTCCGGTAAAACATCCGGCTTTGTTTGACATCCAAAATCTGAAGCAAATTCCGGTTGATACCCGGGCATTTGATCTCCAATACAACCTGTCCGATCCGGAATGGAACAAAAACAGTAGTGCTTTTACTTTCGAATACAACCAACGCGGACATCAGGTTTATCAAGTGGTTTCGGTGGATGCTCAATCGGGGAAAGTAAATGTGATTATCAACGAAACCAGCCCTACTTTTATTGATTACAGCGGAAAACGTTATCGCTACAATTTGGAAGACAGCAACGAAATAATTTGGGCCTCGGAGCGCGATGGCTGGAATCACCTGTACTTATATGATGCGAAGAGTGGTACGGCGAAAAATCAGATTACGCGGGGCAACTGGGTGGTTCGCAATGTTTTACATGTTGACAAAGAAAATAAAATAATTTACTTTTTAGGTTCAGGGAAGAACAAAAATGAAGATCCTTATTTTTTGCATTGCTACCGTGTAAACGTTGACGGGAGTGATTTGCAGGATTTGACTCCGGAACAAATGAACCATGAAGTATCGTTTTCGGAAAACAGGGATTATTTTGCCGATACCTACTCAACCGTTGAAACGCCACCAACCACTGTTCTGCGCCGGTCTGAAGATGGAAAGGTAATTCTGGAACTCGAAACAACAGATGTTAAGGATTTGCTTGCAACAGGCTGGATTGCACCCGAACCATTTGTAGCCAAAGCCCGCGACGGAATCACTGATATTTGGGGCAACATTTATCGCCCGGTTAATTTCGACAAAAACAAATCGTACCCAATCATCGAATACATTTATGCCGGGCCACAGGGAGCTTTTGCACAAAAAAGCTTTAATCCGGTAAATTATGCCTATTCCGGCCTGGCTGAATTGGGTTTTATAATTGTTCAAATGGATGGGTTGGGAACTTCGTACCGTTCAAAAGCTTTTCACGATGTTTGCTGGAAGAACCTGAAGGATGCCGGTTTCCCCGACCGGATTTTGTGGATTAAAGCCGCAGCCGAAAAATACAGCTACATGGACACCTCGCGCGTTGGTTTGTTTGGGGGGTCAGCCGGAGGGCAAAATGCACTGGCCGGTTTACTTTTCCATCCCGAATTTTACAAGGCAGGAGCTGCATCCTGTGGTTGCCACGATAACCGGATGGATAAAATGTGGTGGAACGAACAGTGGATGGGATACCCAATCGGGCCGCAATACGAAGAGTGTTCCAATGTGGTGAATGCCGGTAAATTACAAGGAAAACTACTGTTGATAGTAGGGGAGATGGATGATAACGTTGACCCGGCCTCAACCATGCAGGTAGCTGATGCACTGATTAAAGCCGGGAAAGATTTTGAACTGGTGGTTTTGCCCGGAACAAATCATACGCTTGGCGGAACTTACGGAGAACAAAAACGACGTGATTTTTTTGTAAAAAATCTTTTACGCGAGCAAACTCCTGACTGGAATACAATTTCAAAATAGAAATCGGTTAATTCTTGTTTAAAGGAAATTCTGATTCAGAAAATTCTGGAAAGCATATTGAGTTCGGCCTGTTTAATCAGGTTGTTGAGCCGTTGGCGATCGGGGATGATTTATCGACAGTTTGGGGAATTTTATCGTTACTATTTTTGCAGAATTCTTAGAGCCTGTTTAAATTTTATCTTTTAGAAATATTATGATGCATTTTTTGCTTAAACAAGGCGGATTTGACACGAATAGCCTCAGCTATTTAAGGAAAATTCAACGCAGTATAAGTGAAAAAGGCGCATTATAGAATAAATGGATAATTTTTAAACAGGCTCTAAATTGTCAGAGTTATTACCTTTGGAAAATAGCAGACAGATTGTTAATTTTCTCGTGCTTTTATTCGGTGAGCATGTTATCGTTTCAATTTGAATATTTTCGGAATAAGCGACGTAAACCAATAAAGAGGATAAAACTTACAACTAACCATTATGAACAAAACTTTTCGATTTCTGATTATTGCCTTTTTTATCATTCAATTTGGATTTTCCAATGCACAAAACTTTGGGATAAAAGGAGGTTTAAACCTCTCTACCATGCTATCGAAAGACAACGATCAACGATACAGCGATAATTTTTCTGCAATCACCGGAATTCACTTTGGTTTTACTTATGAGCACCCACTGACTAATATTGTTTCGGTGAGTTCCGAAATACTGCTTTCAAACAAAGGAATGAAATATGATTTTAGTGAAGATGAAGCAAAAATTTCTTCGGATATAAAATTGTATTACATTGATTTACCCGTGATGCTGAAATCGAGGTATGATTTGGGAAACGGAATGAAACTGTATGGTGCAACCGGGCCTTATGTGGGAATTGGATTAAGAGGGCAATCGCAGACTTCTACAGTGTATCAGGATGACAGCACATGCGAAAAAAGAGACATTGAATGGGGAACCGGCCCAAATGATAATTTGAGAAGATTGGATTGGGGATGGACATTTTCCGGTGGACTTCAGATTGAAAAAATTGAGTTGGGAATAGCATACGATGTAGGATTTGCAAATATTGCTGCAAACCGCAACAACGGAACAATTGCACGAAACCGGGTTGTAAAAGCTTCCATTGCTTATCAATTTGGAAAATAAGTTTCTTGAAGAGTGGATAGCGAATATCTTTTTTGCGGAGAAGGATCCTTTAGTCCATTTAAACACATATTAAATCACGTAAAATTTCTGAATTTATTGCATTAGTTTTATCTTCATCTTTTATCATAATCAAAGGTGCCAAATGAATCTACTAATTACCGAAATATTTAAGAAACAACGCTTTAGTGTGTTGTTTATTTGTGTGTTATCGATGTGCTTTCCTTTTACAAAAACTTCGGTTTATGCTTCTGAAAAGCCAAATTTCGTTTTTATAATTGCGGATGATATTAGTTGGGATGATTTTGGATGCTATGGAAATCAATACGTAAAAACACCCAACATTGATAAGTTGGCAGCCGAAGGTTTACGCTTTAACAATGCATTTCTTACTGCCAGCTCGTGTAGCCCAAGCCGGTGCAGCATTATTTCGGGGAAATACCCGCACTCAAACGGAGCTGCCGAACTACATACTGAGTTACCCGCATCTGAAATACCGTTTCCTCTTTTGTTAAAAGAAAATGGCTATTATACGGCGCATGCAGGTAAATGGCACATGGGAACACCCGCACACCGGGCTTTTGATATTTATACCGACAAAAACGGGTATAACAATGGTGATGGAGGAGAGGCAAACTGGATTCCTTTTTTGCAGGAAAGGTCCAAAAATAAGCCTTTCTTTTTCTGGCTGGCTTCGCATGATGCACACCGTCCGTGGGGAGCCGATACCTTTCAAATACTTCACGATCCGGCAAATCTGAACGTTCCGGTTTATTTTACCGACACACCCGAAACAAAACAAGACATGGCTTCTTATTACAACGAAATAGGACGTTTTGATTATTATGTAGGGAAAGTAAGAGAAGAGTTGGAACGGCAAGGCGTTTTAAACAATACGCTGATTATTGTTATGGCAGACAACGGACGACCCTTTCCCCGTTGCAAAACACGGGTTTATGACAGTGGTATGAAAACTCCGTTTATCGTTTTCTGGCCCGAAGGTTTAACGCAAAAAGGCAGTGAAACAGAAAGCCTGATCAGCTCAATTGATGTGGCTTCCACCATATTGGAACTTGCCGGCATTGAGCAGCCCGGGAAATACCAGGGAATTAGTTTTGTCCCCGTATTAAAAAATCCAAAAGCTGAAACCCGCGAGTATATCTTCTCTGAGCATAACTGGCACGATTATGAAGCATATGAAAGAATGGTCCGTACAAAGGATTTTTTATACCTCTGGAATGCCCGCCCCAATTTGACGAATTGCGGTCCGGCTGATTCAAAAACTTCACCTACGCAACATGCACTCAACAAAGTTAGGGACGAAGGAAAACTTACACCGGCGCAAGCTGATATTTTTATGCTTCCACGGCCCGAAGAAGAATTATTCGACCTGTCTCTAGAACAACAATAATTACTAAATGTAGCTTCAGTTGAAAAATATGCGGATAAACTGGTTTATTGAATTAGGCATTTTGTCAATAACTAAAAAATCAGTAAAATGGGGGAATCTAACAATAATAATATCGAGCAACAATTTAAAAGCCTAACGATTTATGATTTTCAGGCCAGGTTTCCAGATGACCGGGCGTGCCTGTCCAATTTATCAGGACTAACTTGGTCAGAAGGCTATTCTTTACACTATTGGGGGAACACCT
>JBKEDN010000183.1:0-43031 GCA_047975435.1 Draconibacterium sp.
CCAATGAAATTATGGCTGAAAATTGAACGAAAAGGAAAATGATGATTGAAAATGGATGGCAACTTCATTAACAGAAGAATAGACATGCTTCATAAAACTAATTTTTAGAGGTTACCTAAAAGATAAAATTTAAACAGGCTCTTAGTATCCCGGGTAAAAACAAAGCCTGAACCCATATCCGGAACATCCGGGGTAAAGCCGAAAACAACAATTCCACGTAGGTTAGCAAATAAAACTTACATTGCAGTATTTTAATAATTTGGAATGAAGAGAAAGGTTAAACTCATTGAACATATACGCCGATTTGTTGCAATAAATGAAGAGGAAGAGCAAATTCTGTATTCATTTATAAAAATAAAACCGGTAAAAAAGAAAGAGCTTTTATCATCGGCCGGGGATCGGTGCGATTCGTTGATTTTTGTTGAAAAAGGATGTTTGCGCATGTACTTTATCAATGAAAAACCAAGCGAGCAGATTACACAGTTTGCCCTTGAAGGTTGGTGGCTCTCTGACTATTTTAGTTTTATGGACAACACCCCTTCCGACTATTTTATCCAAACCGTAGAAGCATCTGAAATAGCCGTTATCGACCGGCATGTATTCGATAATTTACTAGAGGCAGTTCCACAATTAGAACGGTATTTCAGAATTATAATGCAGAAAAACCTTGCGGCGGCCCAATTAAGAGCAAAGTATTTGTACGAGATGTCGAAAGAAGAATTTTACGTGCATTTTAGTACCAGTTTTCCCGAATTTATCCAGCGGGTTCCACAATATATGGTGGCATCGTACCTGGGCCTTAGCCCCGAATACGTTAGCGAGTTACGGAAAAAAATTTCCTGAAACCCGGTGTAAACAAACCTCAGTTTCCAAATTTCTTAAACCAGCTTAATTTTTTTGATTTTGCCGCTCCGTACTTTTGTAACGAATAATTCAATCAAAAAAATTAAAAGTATGGAAGCAAAAGAGCTTGTTTTAGACACAATGAAAAAACAGGGGACTCCCTTAAACGCTGGAAAAATTGTTGAACTAACCGGCCTCGATCGCAAAATTGTCGATAAAGCCATGGACCAGCTAAAAAAAGAAGAGGCAATTGTTTCGCCCAAACGTTGCTACTGGCAGGCAAAATAATTTAGGATGAATATGAAAACAGGAAATAAATTAAGCGAGAAATTTTACGATGTATTACAACACGAAGGTGTTGTGGCAATTATGACATCGGGAATTGAGCCCCACCTGGTAAATACGTGGAACTCGTACATTGTGGTAACCGATGACGAAAGGTTACTGATACCTGCTTACGCTTTCCGTAAAACAGGAAAAAACCTGGAAGTAAACAATCACATAACTTTATCGATTGCCAGTAAAAATGTATTGGGCTATAAAAACAATCCGGGTACCGGATTTATTGTAAAAGGCACTGCCGGCTTTATTGAATCGGGTGCGGAATTTGACATGATGAAAGAGAAGTTCTCGTTTTTAAACCGTGTACTCGAAGTTACGGTAACCCAAGCCAAACAAATGTTGTAAGCCAAAATATTTTTACGAATTCACCAGCTGAATCTCACGCAGCTGGTGAACTATTTTGAGGGAACGAAAAGTGCAATTTCAGATGGGGTCACGATATTAATACAATAGATGTTATTCCGTACAAAACCGATACTCAACAACCTGACTTCGAGCATTAATATGTTGATTTTGAATGCCTTTACCGAATACTGGAATCGTCAACATGAAGTGTAGCTTTAAATATATTCAATTGATCTCCCCTGTCTGAAATATGCCAAAGTATTTTCCCGTCAGATGACATCCACTTAGCTGGAAAATTATGAATATATGCAGGACGATTGGCACTGGCTCCATGCGGATCGGGGCTATAGGTCCAGGATGGAAAATCGCTTCCATACCCAATCGTCGTCCATGGTCCCCATGGTTCCGGGGCATCAAACAATCCCCACTCTCCTGTATCTCCATTATGTCTGACTGCCAGCAAATAACGCTTTAGAAAAGGATTGTAAGTAGCTGTGACACCCCACCCTGTACCAGCCGGGTCAGTAAACACCTTTACTTCATCCGCTATATCAGCCGACCATAACGGGTTGTTTTCTTCATTAAAACCTGCAAAAAATTCGTAATCTGCCCGATTTTCAATTTCAGCCGTATCTACCCTGAATAATCCTAAGCCGTCTGCAAATTCTTCCGGACTATAACCATAAATATATTTGTCTCTTGCCCCGCTATAGTCGGGACCAAACTGCAGGATTCCGGGTTCAGAAAATGCCCGGCCGGGTTCAGAAAACATCTGCCCGAGATCCGTCCATTTTTTGCCTGAATCAGTCGATTTCCACAGATGATTATTGGTCCACACATCCTGTTCATCAACATAGATATAAATTGCTCCGTTAACAGCAATAATTCCGTTGCTTGGTTTTCCGGGAATAGATGCTTGCGATGATTCAGGATTAACACCTCCCCAAATATTATATCCACGCCAAGAAGGAGGTATCCCTTCAATACGCCCTACACCGAGGCTTGCTCTCCCAACAGAGTTTGTACCATCAAATCCGCCGCCATCTCCCCAAGCGACAAAGATATTATTGTCGGCAGTTGTAGTATATCCAAACTGGTCACTCCCCGGAGCAGCTTTTACCCAGGTTGACTGGTCAAACATAATTCCGGAAATGATATTACTGTATGGATAAGGAGATGTGGGTATTTGAGATTCCTTTTCATTCGAAGCATGTGCCGTTTCTGAAGAATTCTGTGCAACGCCATTTGTACATTGCAAAATAAAAAAGAGTGCTAATAATTTAACAAAATAGTCCATTGATTTTTATTTGTCTGCTTCAGTTCAATATTCCGGGCAGGGGTGATTCTTTATGCCTTCATTCAATAAAACAGGAATGCTAACAAAAACTCATAAAACGCATAACACCACGCGATAATTCAGCAATGAATCAGCGCTTTTCGTTCACGGCCATTCATTAAAATCGTTAGTGGTTTATTAAAATGCACGTGTTTAATAAATTCGGTTTCATATTCCGATTTCTGTTGCTGCAAAGCTTCCATTTTTAGTTTCGAAGTTCGTGAATTATGCGGTACCGAAAAGTAGCCTACATTCATTGACGTTACATTGTGGAAAAAGTGAGATCCCAGCGATGCATCCAATGGAAAATCAGGCAACCCCATTTCCACAATAATTCTGGCTTTGGAAATATTTGCCCAAAGTACCGGAATCCCGGTGAAAGGGTCGCGCGAGCCCCAACGGCCCGGCCCGATAAGAATGTATTCGCGTTTTTGCTCTTCAAAAAAGGCATTCATCCGACTGATCTCCTGTGCCATTTGTTTGGTACGCATCCGGTCAAACTTGTCCGGATCGACATACACCACATCGCGGATATCTTCAATGATACCATTTCCCATTCCCCGCTCGGCATACATAAAAATCTTTTCTTCATCTACGGTACGAATATCCACTTCCACCTGTTCTTCTATCCTGATCAATGGTTTTATCTGCAAAAGGTAAAGTGTTGGCAATCCGTTTTCGGCCGGTTCAATATCAATGGCATATTCAATTTCAACCGGAGACCCCATCGCTTCTTTAAACAGTTTTAACAAGAGTTGGAGGGCATCAGCCAGTGGCAGATGTGCGTATTTTAAAATATTGGCAAAATCAATCACCTTGGGGCCCGGGCCCTGTATCCCCGGAATCAGGTCGTCGTTTTCGATCGAATAAGTGGAAGCAGAGTGCTCCAACGTTCCATCCTGTTCGGCCTCTTTGATCCGGTATTTTCTGATCGCCGCATCTTCGCCATCCGCCACCAGGTTAAATTCCTTTTGGCTCAGATCAATCGCATAAAACTCCTTTTGCGTATCGCGCAACTGGTCCTTTAGCGAAGAAGCATTTAACTGCGGATACCTCGGACAAAAGCGAAAGGAATTTTCACCTCCCACAACATACATTCCCAGACCAACAGCAGCCACTGAAAAACCATCTTCAGGTTCCATATACGAAATGGGATAATAATTGTACGACTGTGCTACTCCCGAAAGCGTCGGATAAAATTTGTCGTTGTATTCGTGCCCTACCACCTCCTGGATGACCACGGCCATCTTTTCCTCCTCAATTTTATAACTAACTGCATCGAAATACGATTGCGCCGAATCGGTAAAAATACTGGAGTAAACCAGTTTTATGGCAGTTTCCAGCTGTTGGTAGCGCACATTCAAATCTTCGTGATTATTAGGGATCAAATAGGTAGCATATACTCCGGAGAAAGGCTGTAACAGAGAGTCTTCAAACAACCCCGATGAGCGCACGGCCAGCGGGCATTTTACTTCTCTCAGGTAATCCATCAGCCGGTGCCTGATCCGTTCATCAAATTCGGAATCAATAAAATGCTGCCGGATGGCCTCGTAGTCGTTCAGCGAATAAATATCGTCGTAAAGATTGTTCATCTCCACAAACTTATCGAATTGCAAAGCTCCGATCACTGTGGTTGACGGAATCCGGATGTTTAACTCGGGAATCAGTTTCTGAAAATCGATGTTCTCAATAAAATTACAGATAAATGCAATTCCTCTCCCCTTTCCCCCGAGTGATCCTTTGGCCATTCGAACCACAAAATGGCTGGAGCTAAGAAACTCTGCATCAAAATTTACAATGGTACCTCTCAAACGTTCAAAACGAACCGTTTTAAAAACATCGAGGCAAAACTGCCTCAATTCTTCAGCCGTTTGAAAATCGGTCATTTGCACCGGACGCAAACGTTCTGCCATATTAATTTCGCCACGCGCCATCAGCCAGGTAGAGAACGAGTTACGGCTTCCATGGTATTGCAAAGCTCCGGCCGGTATTGTTCTCAGCTTCTCCTGAAACTCGGTAAGATTTCGGGCTTCGGTAATCGGCAAACCATTCATATCCTTAAAAACAAAATCTCCAAATCCCAGTCGTCGGTATAAAAAATTCAGAATATCCATCGATAGGCTTTCCGAGTTTTTATTGATAAAATCGGCACCCGCTTCCTTTGCGCGTTGTGCATTGGAAATATCGTGCGATTGCAACAACAAAGGCAAAGGATAACGGAATGTCCTTTTGGCATACTCTAGTAGCTCAATCCCGGCGTCTTCATTTTCCACTCCGCTTTTTTCGAACTTAACATCCGAAATCAAACATAATATATAGCGCCGATAACTGTTTATAAACCTCACTGCTTCTTCGTAATTATCCACTAAAATTACTTTTGGCCGGGCTCGCATCCGCAAAATCTTGTGTAGTTCATCTTTGGCATCATCCTTCAACAAGGCTTGGGTTTGCGTCATAACCGTGGTATAAAGCATTGGCAGATAACGCGAGTAGTACTGAATACTGTCTTCCACCAGAAGAATCACCCGAACGTTCCCGTTTTGCGTATCGCGCGCTACGTTTTTAATGTCTTCAATGTATTTGATCATGGCCATGAAAACATTGGAGTTTCCATTCCATACAAAAATTCGGTCCACAAAATCCAGCCGTCGCCTTTCGGTTTGGAAATAGCGCAGATCGGCATTATTATTCACCAGCAACAGCAAGGGAACCAGTGGCCGGATGTTCCGAATGGCGCGGGCTGTAGCAACGGGCGAATCTTTATCAACACCGGCCATTACAATTATCAGGTCAAAATCGCGGTGTTCAAGTGTTAACAATGCATCGTCCATGGTATGCACACTGGTAAAACGCGGGGCCGCGTATAAATTCAGCTGCAGGTACTCTCCAAATATTTTATCACTGAATTGCCCTTCACGAACAATAGAGTACGAGTCGTACAAAGTGGCCACCAGTAATACTTCCTTTACTTTGGTAGGCATCAGTTCCTGAAATATATCGCGATCGGTTTTGCGCTTCTTATAAATTTTCGCCAGAGAAATGTTGTCGATATCCATATTCTAAAATAAATTCTGAATTTAGATAAAAATTAGATTCTGCCCCTGTTAAACGTATAAATTCCGAACACCCGACAAAGAATAATTCCATTGCTCACTCCCTTAATTATTTATAGGAATGACTTGAGATGAAATGAATATACTTTTGAATTAAATCAATATTTTAATTTTTTATTTTGACATTAATAAAAATATTTATAAACTTGCCTCAAGCAAATAATAATAAATATTAATTAACGATGGACCTGTTCTCCAGAAATATCGATGATATCAATAACCAAAACCGGCAATGGTCCCAAAAGCGAAAAATTGTTGCCCTGCTTAACAGGTCTGAAAAAGAGCTCACAATTCCGGGAATCTGTAAAAAAGTAAAACTGAGCGTTCCTACAGGAACAAAACTTATCAACGAGCTAATCAGCAGTAAAATTATTATTGAGTCGGGCAAAATTGAAACCGACAACGGTCGTCGGCCTGCTGTTTACAAGGTCGATCCGGAATATGCCTATTCCATTGGGCTGGTAATCCTACTGAAAGGTATGTCGCTCTCTATTTACAACCTCGAAATGAGCGAGATCTATTCGGTGGTGGATGAAAACTTCTTGTTGGAGAATTCAGTTGAATGCCTGGAGAATGTTGTCGGATTTATTCACAATACGGTTGAGCAATCCGGTATCAAACACAAAAGAATCCTTGGAATGGGAATCGGAATTACCGGACGGGTAAATGCACGTACCGGTTATTCTTACAACTACTTTAATTTTCTGGATGGATCTTTGGTTGACTTTTTCTCACAGAAACTTGACTTCCCGGTTTATGTAGATAATGACACCCATGTACTTGGGTTGGCCGAACAATACTTTGGAAAAGCACGGAACATTCAAAACGCATTTGTTCTAAACCTAAGCCGCGGAATGGGGCTCGCCATTATTTCAAACGGTGAAATTATTGGCGGAGAACAAGGTTTTGCAGGTGAATTCGGACACATTCAACTGGGCGATTCAAACCGACTTTGCCTGTGCGGGAAAAGAGGTTGCCTGGGAACAGAAGTAGGGGGACATGCTCTGGAGCAAAATTTTCACGAACAAATCGAAAACGGAGAAACTTCGTTATTACTAACGCATAAAGATTTGGCAGAAATAAAATACCAGGACATATTAAAAGCGGCTTCAGAAGGCGATGCTTTATCCATTTCTCTCACTCACAACATAGGGTTCAAACTTGGGAAAGCACTCGGAAATATGATCAACCTGCTTAATCCTGGCATTATAATTATAGGAGGCGGGTTTACTCTTGCACAAGATATATTAACCGATTCAATAAAATCGGGAATGACACACACCGCTTTATCGCTGCCACTTCGAACTTGCGAACTAATATTCTCTTCAACCGAAGACGCAACCATCAAAGGCGCCGGTGCCATTGTATTAAATCAATTACAGCTAATAGGATAAATTAAGAAACAATAACCGACTAAAAAACAATGAAATTATGAAAAGATGACAGTTCACTCAACGTAAAAAAAAGCCTGCCACAAGGCTTCGGAGGCGCAAGGACAGGCTGCTAAAGTAAATTTAAGCGAATCAAATTTACTTCTTTTTTAAGTGATATTAAAACATTTATCCCTGGGTAGATAAGAATCAGGAATAAAAACTCTCTGTTTACATTCGATTTAAATAAAATGAGACACAAGCTTACTAAAGTTACACTAAATAAGTCTCGCGGAATTGAATGCAAACCATAAAGAAATATCAAAATATTTCAGAAAAAACTACACAAAAAATTAAAGATCATTTTTAGAATGAATCACTGCAAATTGATATGATGAAACGAGTCCCGAGTGCTCGGGACAAGTTGCATGAGTTACCTAAAAAGTAAACAATTTTAAACGAATGAAAAAAAGAATTTATCAATATGGTTTTCTACTCATTCTCTTTATGTGTGTATTCAATGCACACACATTTGCACAAACGTTGATTAAAGGGAATGTTTCAGAAGAGAACGGAGAACCGCTAATTGGAGCTTCGGTTACCATAAAAGGAACAATAACCGGAACAGTTACCGATATTAACGGAAACTATTCGCTGTCAGTAAACAACGGCGATGCAATTCTTGTATTTTCCTACATCGGTTATACCACACAGGAAATACAGGTGGCTAGCCAGCAAAAAATAGACATAAAACTCAACACTTCAACAGAAGGAATTGATGAAGTAATTGTAGTAGGCTACGGGACACAAAAGCGTCAGTCGGTAACAGGTGCTGTTGCTCAGGTATCGGGCGAAGAATTGCTAAAAGCACCGGTAGGAAACATCAGCAACATGCTGGGAGGTTTGATTTCGGGTGTTGTTGCCTTACAGCAATCAGGACAACCGGGAGCAGACGGAGCAAGCATTCTGGTACGTGGCTCAGGTGCAAAATACATTGTTGACGGTATTGAGCGAAGTTTCTCAGAAATTGATCCAAACGAAATTGCATCGGTTTCGGTACTGAAAGATGCTGCGTCTGCATCAGTTTACGGACTAGATGCGAACTCGGTTGTTATTGTAACCACCAAGCGTGGTCTTGCCGCCGATTCAAAAATCTCGTTCTCTGCCTCTTACGGCATTAGCGACAATGCGGTGATGATGAAACTCCTGGATGGCCCCGGCTATGCATACTGGTACAATAAAGCCCGTGAAATGGACGGTGATGAGCCTGTATTTTCTTCAGAACACATTGAAAAAATGTTGAATAATGATCCTTCTGATGGCTGGGGAAATACAAACTGGTACGATGAAACATTTGGTGTTGGAAATAACCTTACATTAAACCTGAACGCCAGAGGTGGTACAGAAAAAATCAAATATTTTGTTTCTCTGGGTAATTATCAGCAGGAAGGTAACGTAGAAGGATTTTCTTTCGACCGCTTAAACCTTCGTTCCAATATTGACGCCTCAATTGCAAAAAACCTGACGTTAACTTTTGATGTTGCCGGAAGGATTGAAAAAAGACAACGCCCGGGCTACACAGCAAGCCCCAACGACTGGAACAACATACCACAACAGGCAATGCGTGCTCATCCGTATGTTCCCGCAGAAATCGACGGTGTTCCGGTTTCAACAAGAACAGCGAGTTCTTACGTAAACCCCCTGGCTGCTTCGGCATTAACGGGATACAGCGATGTTAACACCAACATTGTGCAAACAAACTTTGCATTGAAATACAACATTCCGCAAATTAAAGGACTAAGCGTAAAGTTTATGACAGCTTATGACTTTTCGTTCCAGCGGTCAAAATCATTCTCAACACCTTATTACACTTATTTAGCGACCCTGCCAACCGTAGCAACCGACGACATTTCGTATGTTTACACTAACGATGCTAGGGGAACAACCACCAGCCTGGTTGAAGGGCTATCACACTATTCAATACTGACCACAAACTCATCAATCAATTACGACAATACTTTCGGCGATCATGCAATTTCAGCCTTAGCCTTGGTGGAAACTACCCAGCAGGATGGAAATCTTTTCGGGGCTTACGGTTACGGTTTTGACATTCCTGAGCTTGATGAACTGGACTATGCCACTTTAGCCGACAAAACCAAAGTTTCCGGTTCAAGCTATGCAAAAAGGAAAGCCGGTTTCCTGGGGCGTTTGAATTACGACTACCAACATAAATACCTAGCTGAAGTTTCTTTCCGTTACGATGGAAGCTATGTGTTTGGCGGTATGATAAAGGGAAAAAGATGGAGTCCGTTCCCCGCAGGTTCACTGGGATGGAGGATCTCGGAAGAAGACTGGTTTAAAAACTCAGTAGGCAATGTTGATAATCTGAAACTCAGAGGAAGTGTTGGATTAACCGGAACAACGGGTATCAGTCCTTACTATTTCCTGAGCACGATGTCATTTCTTGATAATCCGGCATTGGTTATTAATGGTACGGGAGAAAGCGGGCTTTATACGTCACAACCCGCCAACATTAACCTTACCTGGGCAAAAGCACTCCAGTACAATGCAGGGTTCGATCTTTCAATGTGGAACGGATTACTGGGTGCAGAGTTTGACGTATTTTACAAATACATCTACGACATGCTGGGATCGGTTTCATCCACTTACCCTGATTCATACGGAGGTTACGTATTTGGTTATGCCAACGAAAACAAACAAGATCACAAAGGATTTGAATTCGTTTTGTCTCATAAACGCAAAATCGGTGATTTCTCATACAGCATTGGCTTAAACGGAACTTATACCCAAAGACGCTGGCTGAAATACGGTGACTCCCCCAATACTCCCGACTGGCTCAAATTAACAGGAAAAGAGGTGGGAGCACAGGTTGGATTTATTTCTGAAGGTTTGTTCCAGTCTCAGGACGAGATAGACAATTCTGCCTTAATCACCGGGAAAGATGTTCGCGTGGGAGACATTAAATACCTCGACAGAAACGGGGACGGAGTAATCTCGTACGAACAGGATCGCGGCTACATTGGAAAATCAGCTTATCCTAAATTTGTAGGTGGTATCACGTTTAATGCCGCATGGAAAGGAATCGACATTTCAATGCTATGGCAATCAGGTTTAGGTCGCGATGTGGCACTTACAGGTGTGTACAGCAGTGGAGTAATGGATAATACATCCATGACTCGCCCATTCTACCACGGAGGGAACTCTCCGGTTTACCTGGTAGAAAATTCATGGAGAGAAGATAACACAAATGGAGAATTTCCACGTCTTAGTCTGGTTCCCGCCAGTTCAAACAACGCCTATTCTTCTACTTTCTGGTACCGAAGCGGTGATTACATCCGCCTGAAAACACTTCAGGTAGGATATACTTTCCCTATCAGATGGATGAAGAGTTTTGGTGCAGAAAGCCTCAGGATATATGCGGAAGGCCAGAACCTGCTAACATTCAGTCAGCTAAACAAGTACAATATCGACCCTGAACAACCGGGTGTTTCAAACGGATATTATCCGCAACAACGGATTATTTCAACAGGTATTAAATTGACATTTTAAACGGTAAATGAATTATGAAAAAGCATTTAATTAAAATAGTCTTCTTACTGGGAATTGTCAGTTTAACAGGATGCGATGAATTCCTGGACACAACTCCTACCGATCGTATCTCTGATAAACTGGTATGGGAGAACGAATCAAACGTTCAAATGTACATCAATGGCTTTTATCCATACATCGATAGGTATGGCAACTTTGGGAGCTCACAGTTTTCAGGAGCACTTACAGAAGGTTTAACAGAGACGTTGAAATACGGATCGTACGTACCGGGAGCAACAGCAGGGAATGCCAACCTGTATGTTTTTACTCCGGAAACAATGTCATCCACAGGAAACCTGCTCGGAACCTGGGGTGATACTTACGAACGCATCAGAAGAATCAATGAATTCCTGGTAGGACTGGAGCAATATTCGCAACTGGACGAAGCAACCAATCATCTGTATGAAGGACAGGCACGTTTTTTCAGGGCATTTCTTTATTTTCAGTTAGCCAAACGTCATGGTGGTGTAATTTTATATACCGACATGAATTTGCAAAAAAACATCGACCGCTCTTCAGCAGAAGCCACCTGGGATTTAATCGAATCAGATCTTGATTATGCTGCTTCGGTACTGCCCAAGCAGTGGGATGCCGCCAACAAGGGAAGAATTACAAAAGGAGCAGCCTTTGCACTAAAAAGCAGGGCAATGCTTTATGCCGAGCGCTGGCAGGATGTTGTTGATGCTGCCGATTCTGTATTCAGCCAACTGGTTTACGATCTTACTGATAGCTATGAAGAAGCCTGGAAAGGAGACAATTCAGAGTCTATTCTGGAATATAACTATTTGATTACAGGTCCCAACCATTCCTTCGATAGAACTTACGCTACCTTTGGAGAGAAAGAAAATGAAGGTGGTAATGCCGTGCCAACACAAGAAATGGTGGAATCATACGAAACAGCAACAGGGCAAACCGTTGACTGGTCTGCCTGGCACACCAGCGAAGGAACAACCCAACGCCCTCCGTATGAACAACTTGATCCTCGTTTTAAAGCCTCTATTATTTACAATGGCGCCGACTGGCAAGGTAAAACCATGGAAAACTCGGTTAACGGTACCAATGGTCGCTACATGGGTTACCGCGACGATACTTATACAAAAGGCAGAACCGTTACAGGTTACTACCTTCGTAAACTACGAGACGAAGCCCATACCGATTTGGAAACCTACAGAAGTACCCAGGACTGGGTTGAAATTCGCTTGGCAGAGGTTTACTTAAACAGGGCGGAAGCTTATTATCGTCTCGGCAAAAGCGGACTTGCTATCAACGACATCAATGCCATCAGAACACGTCCGGGCGTTGGATTACCAACTAAAGCAGGATTAACAGGAAATGACCTGTTTGATGCCATCCGCCAGGAACGTAAAATTGAATTGGCATACGAAGGCCACTTGTACTGGGATATGCGCCGATGGAAACTGGCCCATACTGAATACAACAGCTACAGAGTTCATGGTTTCAAAATAACAAAAACCGGAGCCGATTATCTGTATGAATATGTTGATTGCGACTTACAAGACCGTAAGTTCCTCCAGAAAACATATGTATTCCCGATTCCTTACAGTGAACTGGCCAATAACTCGGCCATTGAACAATACGATGAATGGAAACAATAAAACCGAAGATGATGAATAGAAAAATATTAGCAATCATAATGGGGCTGTTTATTGCGGTAAGCGGCTGCCAGGAACCGGAGGATCTGCTTCCTTCGGTTTCCAGAAGTGGAATCAACAGTATAAAAGCCACTTTCGATGACGGAACAGGTGAGTTTATCGGATACGTTTCAGGAAGCGACAGTTCTAACTTTGTGATCCCGATTCCTTACTTTTTCCCTGAAAGTAGTAACAACCAGGTTACTGAAGCTCAGTTAAAACACATGAGAATTTCAGCAAACCTGGACGACAACGTGATCGTTGAACCATCGCTGCTTTACCTGGATTTGACGCAGGAAAATACAATTACCGTTACCAACCAGCTAAAACAGAAAAAGCAATATACGGTAAGCGGCCAGATTGTAAAAAGCTCAAATGCCTACATCACTGATTTCAGTTTGCCCTCACTGGGTCTTGCAGGAGTTATCAACGAATCAGCAAAAACGATCTCACTGGTTGCCTTGGAAGAATTGGAGCCTGCTTTGGCTGAAATAACAATCTCCTATCATGCTACCATTTCTCCTGATCCAAGAACAACCGCACTGAATTACAACGAAGATGTAGAGTTAACTGTTACAGCCCACGATGGAGTTACTAAAAACGTTTATACGGTGAAGAAGGAAGTTCCGGAGAAATTGCCCTATGGAATTCGGGCAGGAAGCGCCAAACTGCTTTTTGCTAAAACCCTGAAAGCAGACCTGGGAATAACAGTAGATCACCTGACCGGCGGTATTGCAGCAACCAAAGATTACGTGGTTATAAACACACGGAACCAAAACAGTATTTACATTGATCCGAAAACAGGTGAGAAAATTGGAGAGATTGAGTTAGGAACGATTAAAGGCTCGCTGACCAACTTCTACAACACAGCCGACGACGACGGAAATATCCTGATCTGTAACCTGGCTCCAAATGCAGGATCGTTCAAAATATGGAAAGTTACATCGGTTACTTCAACACCGGAACCTTACATTGAATGGGACGGAGGTGTTGCAATCGGACGTAAATTCTCAATCCAGGGAAGTATTGATGGTGACGCAATTATTTCCGCGCCAATACTGGCTGCCGGTCAGCAAATTGCCTGCTGGACGGTTACCGGTGGTGTACTGGCGTCGCAAACTCCCGAAATTGTGACAATGAGCGGCTTAACCAAAGGATGGACAACCAATGCCGATGTTATTTATACATCTAATACTGATGTAAACAGCGACTTCTTTGTGGCTTCATACTCCGACAATACTTTTGCCTGGGTAAATGGAAGCACTAATGTGGTAAAAGCTGTGCTTGATGCCATCAGCGCCAACTACATTCCGAATGCGGTTGATTACATTCAGTTTAACAACGCAAGTTATACAACCCTCAACTGGGTGAACAGTTTCTCTTGGGGTTCATCGGATGCCGTTTGGTTGTTGGATGTATCATCCGACGCCAACTTCAGCGGCAACCTCGACAGCAAAACCTGCCCGGCAGTGGTTTGGGAGTGTGACAGAAATGTGTACGGTGGTAAATCTGTTACTCCGGCCGTTGTTAACGCAAATGGAACGGGTGACGTAGCCTTAACCGTTTCCGAAGATGGATACTATATGTATTTGTATTTCATGTTTACAAACGGATACGTAGTTGGATACCAATTCGACTGTGTAGATATTTAAACAGCTTATAAACAAATTGGCAGCGCTAAAAAATAGCGCTGCCAATTCTTCCTTCTACTTAACATGTACATAAAAACAACGCGAATTATTTCTCTGCTGGCAGTAAGCCTGTCTTTTCTGCTTGCAATTTCTTCATGCCGGAACGACCAAAAAGATTATGATTGGGAGTGGGATGACCCGGACGAAATTGAAGGTTTAGCCGATTCATTAATTTTAAAAAGCGGGTGGACCTTGAAAACAGGTTTTGGAGATTTACCCGAGTACATTCGGGTGTATAAGTCGCCTGGGGTACTTCAGAATAAAACTGCGGTGGCTTATCTGGCAGTTGCAGATATAGAAAATGTAAACTTTGAAGTTCTGGGAAATGCCTCAGGATACAACACTCCCGATGCTTTTTACGAGGTAGGAAAACAAACCGTAATTTTAAATGGCGGATATTTTTGGGACGGGGCTTCTGTTAGTTTATTGTGTAGAAATAGCGAAACGCTGTGCCCAAACAACCCGTATGTTTGGCGCGAAAACGGAGAACTTGTTTATTATCCTACCAAAGGCGCTTTTGCCGAAATGAATAACGGAGAATTTCAGGTTGACTGGGTGTACTCAGTAAGTGGAAGCACATATGCTTATCCGAGCCCGGCCAACAATAAATCAGGATTAACACCATTGCCACAACCCACTGCGAGCTACCCCGAGGGAGGATATTTATGGAATGCAAAAAACGGAATTGGCGGAGGTCCGGTATTAATAAAAGACGGAACAATTGTAAATACCTACGAAGCAGAATTATTTGATGCCAGCAGTGGCGTTGGCCCTACGGCGAATAACCCACGATCAGCCATTGCAGTAACCAAAGCCGGACAACTGGTATTCTTTGTTTGCGAAGGGCGCAACATGACCGAGGGAGTAAAAGGTTTAACACTGGAAGATGTAGCCGGTGTTTTACTGGAGATTGGATGCACACAGGCTTTGAACCTCGACGGAGGCGGGTCAAGCTGTATGTTAATAAACGGAAAAGAAACAATTAAGCCAAGCGATGGAAAGCAACGATCTGTTGTTACTGCCGTGGCTTTTAAATAAAGCAACTTAATAAAATGAAACAAGTACGATCTATTATTTTCTGGTCACTCACTGTATTTATGATTCTGAGTATGACCGCATGTGGAGGAGATGATTCGGGCATACCGGACTGGGAATGGGATAATGAAGATGATATCTCAAATACTGACAAACCAAGGTTTATCTGGATTGATGCTGCTGCCAATTTCCCGGACTTTGCCAACAGTAAAGAAAATATTCTCAGAGACCTGACACTTGCAAAAAATGCCGGCTTTACAGGCGTGGTGGTGGATGTCAGACCAACTTCAGGCGATGTGCTTTTTGAAACCGATGTTGTAAACCAGGTTTCCTGGCTGGGAGCCCATTTAACAAGCGGTTATACAAAAATTGAACGCACGGCTACCTGGGATTATTTACAGGCTTTTATCGATGCAGGTCATAGTCTCGGGCTGGATGTTTATGCAGGGGTAAATACCTTTTCCGGGGGAAATAAATCCTCGCTTGGATCGGAAGGAATGTTATTCCGCGATGCAGCAAAAAAAGAATGGGCAACCTCATTACTCACTGATAACGACGGTATTGTGAACGTACTCAATCTGAATAACTCAGGAGCTCAATTTTTTAATCCGGTAAACGAAGACGTTCAAAATTACCTGTGCGATATGCTCGCTGATCTGGCAGCCTATCAGGATTTGGATGGAATTATTCTTGACAGGGGACGCTTTGACGGAATCGATAGTGATTTTTCAGATTACACCAGAAAAAAATTCGAAAATTACTTAGGCTATACCATCTCAAATTTCCCTGATGATGTTATGACACCCAGCACTGCCGTAGGAAGCCTCCCCAGCCCGCAACCCACTTACCTGAAAAAATGGCTGGAGTTCAGGGTGAAAGTTATTCACGATTTTATGGAGAAAGCCAGAAATACGGTGAAGGCAGTAAATCCGGAGGTTCAGTTTGGGGTGTACGTTGGCGGTTGGTTCAGCAGCTATTACGGAGTTGGTGTAAACTGGGCAAGCCCTCAATATACACTTCCTTCCAGCTATTCAACCTGGGCAAGCTCCGAATATAAAAATTACGGCTATGCCGATCTGATGGACATTATCATTATTGGTGCTTATGCTACACCAACCAAAGTTTATGGTTCTACAGAATGGACTATCCAGGGATTTTGCTCTCAGGCGGTTGAAAAAATTAAAGGCGATGCAACGGTTATCGGAGGTCCTGATGTTGGAAACGGTGCCTGGGCAACCACTAGCGATGCGATTACCGGACAGGCAATTATCCAATCAGTGGATGCTGCCATGAATGCCTGCGACGGTTATTTTCTTTTCGACATGATTCACCTGAAGCAAAAAAATCAATGGCAATATGTAAAAGAAGGAATTGACGCTGCTATTACTGAAGAGTAAAAAACAAATGGATAAAGCCCCTGAAATGGGGATATTAAAAATATCATATTCTAATAAAAATTATTCCGATGAGAAACTCAATTATATTTTCACTGCTCTGCTCAATTGTTTTGCTTTCGGCCTGCACGCCAAGCGTAAAAGAGGCAGAAACTCCTGCTAAAATTGATAAACCGGCACTTATGTGGTTTGACGCCGAAGCAAATTTTGAGCGGTTAAGCTATCCCGACTCAATAGATTTTTACCTCGAAAAAATTAAAAGTATTGGCTTTACCGATGCCGTGGTAGATATCCGCCCGATTACCGGCGAAGTACTCTACAAAAGTGAATATGCCCCGCAACAAACAGAATGGGAAGGCTTTGAGCGTCCTGACTTCGACTTCCTTGGCTATTTTATCAAAAAAGGGCACGAACTGGGAATCCGCGTTCATGCTTCGATGAATGCCTTTGTTGACGGTCATAACTTTTTCGATCGCGGCCGGGTTTATTCTGATCACCCTGAATGGGCAACCATGGTTTATACCCCCACCGAAGGAATCATACCGATTACCACCCAAAAGAAAAAATATTCCGCTATGGTCAATCCAATTCTTCCCGATTTTCAGAAATATATTCTGAATATTTTCAAAGAAGTGGCTACAAAGTATCCGGAACTCGACGGAATTATCCTGGACCGTGTACGATACGATGGAATTATGGCCGATTTCTCGGATCTGAGTAGAAAAACATTTGAGAAATACATCGGAGAAAAAATTCAAAATTTCCCGATAGATATTTACGAATGGAAATCCTCTGATAATGGCAAATACGATTACGTGCAAGGTAAATATTTCAAAAAATGGCTCGAATGGCGGGCTATGAATATTTACAACTTCATGTCGCTTGCCGCAAAAACCGTAAAAGAGGCAAATCCAAAAATTTCTTTTGGAACATACACCGGTGCCTGGTATCCTTCGTACTTCGAAGTTGGTGTAAACTGGGCCAGTAACCAATACGATGTTTCTAAAGATTTTGCTTGGGCTACGCCCGAATACAAGAATTATGGTTATGCCGAAGTGCTAGACCTGTTTACCGTTGGGAACTACTACACCAACGTAACCATGGATGAATACCTTAAAAACAACAACCTGGTAAAAAATGAAACCGATAGTAAAGCCGCCCGCGGAACCTGGTATTGCGTGGAAGGATCGTGCGAAAAAATTAAAGGTATCCTGGGAGGCCATCCTTTTTACGGGGGTATTTTGGTTGATCAGTTTTATGAAAACCGCCCGCAACTCTCGCGTTCCATTGCAATGAATTTTCAGGCATCAGACGGCTTGATGGTGTTCGACATCGTTCACATCATCCGTAAAAACATGTGGAAAGAAGTGGAAGACGGTTTTAAAATGGCTGCTGATCCCGACTATTTCAAAAAAGAAAAAGAATAAAGAGAACAACAAAACAGGAATAAGCGAAATTAATGAACATGAAACGGAATATTCTCCTGTTATCACTCCTTAGTCTGGCTCTGTATTCGTCAGCAGTCAATTTCATAATAAAAGGCAGTGTAAGCTGCAATGGCAAAGGCATTGCCGGTGTGCCTGTAACTGACGGGTATTCTGTTTGCCTCACAAATAACAAAGGGCAATATTTACTGAATGCAGATTCAAAAAGCCGCTTTGTATATATCTCGTCTCCGGCAGGTTACATGGTTGAAACAGACAATTCGGTGCCTCGTTTTTTTCACGCTCTTTCTTCGGACAGTGAATTAAACGGAAAGATTGACTTTCAGCTAAAACACGCGCCGACAGACGACACAAAGCACGGATTTATAGTTTGGGCCGATCCGCAGGTAAAAACGATTGACGAAGCGCAGCAGGCAAAAGAGGTAGCAGGCGATGTAAAAAAGTTATTGCAAAAGTACGATGGGGTGTCATTTCACGGTTTGGGGTGCGGCGACATTGTTGCCGATAACCCAAGCCTGTACGACAGCATAAAAAACATGCTTTCACCCTTGCAAATCCCTTTTTACCAGGCAATCGGGAATCACGACTTGTATTACGATTCAAGGTCGAACGAAGCTTCGCGTAATGTTTATGAATCAAATTTCGGCCCCGATTACTATTCTTTTAACCGGGGAGACATTCATTATGTGGTTTTAAACGATGTATTTTACATTGGCAGGGATTATTTCTACATCGGGTATTTGCCCGAAACACAGCTTTCGTGGCTCGAAAAAGATCTCTCGTTTGTGGAAGAAGGAAAAACGGTAGTGCTTGTACTTCATATTCCAACAGCTTTGGATGAGCAGGATATAAAACAATTCTCCTATCCCAACATTTCAAAATCATTGTCGAATAAAAAAGCACTGTATAAAATTCTGGAACCGTTTAATGCACATATTATTTCGGGACACATGCATGTTTCGAACAACCTCGTCGTTTCTCCAACACTTTTTGAGCACAACGTTTCATCGGTTTGTGGTGCGTGGTGGCAGGGGCCTTTTGCTCAGGACGGAACTCCCAAAGGTTATGCGGTTTTTGAAGCCGACGGCCCGAACCTGAGCTGGTATTTTAAAAGTGCTGGTTTCGATAAAGGCCACCAGTTTAATACTTATTCGATAGATGAAAACCCGGAACAATCCGGATTTATTACGGTAAATATCTGGAACTGGGATCCGGAATGGAAAGTTTTCTGGTACGAAAACGGCGAGAAAATGGGAGAAATGGAACAGTACGAAGGAAGAGATCCGGCTACAACAAAAGCCTATGCCGACAAAGAAAAACTGGATTACAAATGGTTGACTTCGGCCAATACAAAACACATGTTTCGCGCAAAGCCACAGTCTCCGTCAGCAAAAATTACTGTTGAAGTAATTGATCGGTTTGGTAATGTTTACAAACAAAACGTAACAAATCAAAACTCCAATAAAAAGAAAAAATGAATCAACAAATATTCCGAAAGGCTGCTTTATTTCTCTTTATAACAGTTGTATCGCTGGCGGCTTCTGCGAAAAAAAACAAAGCCGAAAAAGCAGGATGGGAATTAGGCGTACAAAGCTACACCTTCCACAAATTTACCTTTTGCGAAGCGGTGGATAAAGTACACGAACTGGGGCTGAAAAATATTGAAATCTACTACGGACAACAACTGGGTGGAGATATGGAAGGTACCATGACCTATAAAATGGACAAAGAAACCCGCGGAAAAGTACTCAAATACGCCCGCTCAAAAAATGTAAAAATAATGGCATCAGGCGTTGTAAGCTGCAAGGACAATACCGAATGGGATCAACTCTTCGAATTTGCTGATGCCATGGGCATTCAACTAATTACCTGTGAACCGGCATACGATCACCTGAAATATGTTGATGAGCTGGCCAATAAATACAAAATTGATGTAGCCATTCACAATCATCCCAAACCTTCGAAGTACTGGAACCCCGACTTATTTCTCGAAGAAGTTGATGGTTTGAGTAAACGGATCGGAGCCTGCGCCGATGTTGGGCACTGGGCACGTATGGGGCTTGATCCGGTAGAGTGCTTAAAAAAGATAAATGGCCGGGTAAAATCTCTGCACTTTAAAGATATAAAAGCAAAAGAGGCCGGAGAAACCGAACAGCACGATGTAATTTGGGGAACCGGAATCCTGGATTTAAAAGGAATGCTGGATGAATTAAAACGGCAAAAGTTTGAAGGCTTGTTTTCCATCGAATACGAATACAACTGGACCAACTCGGTTCCCGATATAAAGAAATGTATTCTGTATTTTAATACGATAAGCGGAGAAGTATTGTAAAACAAAGACTGCAGGACAAATAAATACTTCCGGCAGACCTGAGTGTCAATAAAATCCGGAAAGTAGATAACAGTGAAAAAAGAACTAAATGAACTTTGATTTAATCGACATATCCATCATTATCGGGTATATATTACTCAGTATTATCATTGGCTTCTGGATATCGAAAAGAGCCAGCAAAAGTCTTCAGAATTATTTTCTGGGAGGAAATAAGCTAAAGTGGTACTTCCTGGGGCTTTCCAATGGCTCCGGTATGTTTGACATTTCCGGAACTACCTGGACCGTCACCATCTTTTTTGTTTATGGACTGAAAAGTGTCTGGATTCCGTGGCTTTGGCCCGTATGGAACCAGATCTTCATTATGATTTTCATGGCCATCTGGCTACGACGCTCCAACGTAATGACCGGTGCTGAATGGATCATTACCCGTTTTGGCAATGACAAAGGAGGAAAGCTCTCTCACATTATTGTGGTGGTGTTTGCCATCATCAGCGCCATTGGCTTTATTGCCTATTTTTTTGTGGGAATCGGAAAATTTGCCGTTACCATTTTCCCCTGGGATTTGTCGTTTTACATGGGTTCTGTTCATTTTATTTCGGAATATGTGTATGCTACTATATTGTTGGCGCTCACAACTATTTACGTTATAAAAGGCGGAATGTACAGTGTTGTGGCAACCGAAGTAATGCAGTTTTTTGTGATGACCATTGCCTGCATTGCCGTAGCCTGGTTTGCAATGAATAAAGTTTCGGCAGCAGAAATTAATGCTGCTGTACCCAATGGCTGGTTCGATATTATGCCAGGCTGGAAAACAAGTCTCGACTGGTCAGGGATTTTTGATCAGGTAAATGAAAAAATCGCCCAGGATGGTTTTGGGATGCTGGGTGCTTTGGTGATGATGATGTTTTTCAAAGGCATTTTTTCGAGCCTTGCCGGACCGGTACCAGGTTACGACATGCAGCGCGTGCTTTCTACACAAACACCGCGCGACGCCGCTAAAATGAGCGGACTTACTTCGCTGGTACTTTATCCGCCACGTTACCTGATGGTTGCCGGACTGGGAATACTCGGAATTGTGCTGGTCGCCCCCATCATGAAGGCAAGCGGCGGCGAAGTTGATTTCGAAAAAATTCTGCCCTACGTGATCAACAACCTGCTTCCGGTGGGGCTAAAAGGAATTATTATGGCCGGGCTTCTGGCAGCTTTTATGTCAACATTCTCGGCATTTGTAAATGCAGCCCCGGCATACATCGTTAACGACCTTTACAAAAAGTACATCAATCCAAACGCTTCCAGCAAAAAATACATTCAGATCAGCTACATCGCCTCCATCGGAATTGTAATTGTGGGAATCATTTTTGGATTTTTCTCCTCTTCGATAAACTCGCTGACACTCTGGATTACCTCATCGCTTTATGGCGGATATGTCGCCGCCAATGTATTAAAATGGATTTGGTGGCGCTTTAACGGTTACGGATATTTTTGGGGAATGCTGGCCGGACTGCTGGCTTCAACACTCAAATTCCTGTTCTTCCCCAATACTCCCGACATTTACCTGTTTCCGCTCATCCTGTTTATGGCTTCTGCCGGAAGTTTCCTGGGCTGTTTCCTTTCGAAACCGGTGGATGATGAAATCCTGATTGAGTTCTACAAAAATGTACGCCCCTGGGGTTGGTGGAATCCGATTCATGAAAAAGCACTTAAGAAATACCCAAACCTGACCAAAAACAAAGATTTGGCACGCGACAGTTTCAACGTTCTAGTTGGTATTGTATGGCAAATGACACTTATTGTGGCTCCCATTTACCTCGTCATCAGGCATTACAACGGGCTGATTATCTCTGCGGTATTGTTTGCCGTAACATCACTTATTTTAAAATTTAACTGGCTGGATAAGATTAAAGATTATGAAGAAATTTAAAACATATAGAATTACATTCCTTTTATTTATCGCAATCGTTTTAACAGGAACCATGTTTTCAGAAACAACAGAAGCACAAAGTACGCTTCCATACGACACCACTTACACTTTTGCGCATTATAAAGTGAGGCGGGCTTTTTACGAAGGATTGCCCAACAACAAAAACGAAATTGTTTTTCTCGGAAACAGCATCACTGAAAACGGCGACTGGAACGAGCTTTTCAAAAACAAACACATCGTTAACCGCGGAATTGGCGGCGATGTTTGTTTCGGCCTTTTAAACCGAATCGATGAAGTGCTCGACGCTAAACCAAAAAGCATTTTTCTGATGATCGGGATCAATGACATTGGCAGAAGTGTACCGGTAGATGTGATTGCTGAAAAAATCAAGGAAATAATTGAAACGATACAACTTAAATCGCCGCAAACAAAGCTGTATTTGCAGAGTGTGCTCCCGATCAACGAAAAGGTGATTTGGTACGATTACATGAAAAACAAATCGGACAAAATTGCGCAACTGAACACAAAACTTAAGCCGATAGCGAAAGAAAAAGATATTCCCTACATTGATCTGTACACCAGGTTTGCAGACAAAAACGGACAACTCCTCCCTGAATACACTGCCGATGGAATTCATTTGAGTGCAGCCGGCTACCTGAAATGGCGTCAAGTATTTCAGAAAGAGGGAATTAAATTATAGATTAGTAAACAGACTTAAAGATACTTTGAAGCAGATGAAAATTAAAGCTACTTTCTTAGACGAAATAAGCCATGACATACCCCACCAGAACTGGGGTGAAAAAGAATGGGACCAGGATTTTGCCTACATGAAACAGGTAGGTATAAACACGGTGGTTTTAATCAGAAGCGGATATAAAAAATGGCTGACTTATCCGTCAAAAGTCTTAATGGAAAAAGAAAATGCTTACCATCCGTCAGTGGATCTTGTTAACTTGTTTCTGGAATTAAGCGAAAAACACCAAATGGATTTCTATTTTGGGCTGTATGACTCGGGGCGCTACTGGGTAAACGGCGATTTTCAGAACGAACTGGATTTAAACAAATTGCTAATTGACGAGGTGTGGTCAAAATACGGAAAACGCAGTGCTTTTAAGGGCTGGTATATTTCGCAGGAATGCAGCCGGAAAACCGGGGCAATTATCGAAATGTACCGCGGTCTGGGCGAGTACTGCAAATCAGTTTCCGGAAATCTGACAACACTCATTTCACCTTATATTGATGGAATTAAAAACATCAGTCAGTATCAGAAAGAAACCAGCCGTGAAGTTGGAGTAAGTTTAAAAAAACACGAACAGGACTGGGATGAGATATTCACCGGAATAAAAAATGCCATCGATATTGTTGCTTTCCAGGACGGGCATATCGATTTCGATGAACTGGACGATTTTCTGACTATCAACAAACAACTGGCTGATAAACACGGCATTCGAAGCTGGACCAACTCCGAAACCTTTGACCGCGACATGCCCATCAAATTTCTACCAATAAAATGGGAAAAACTGCTCATGAAATTAAAAGCGGCCGAACGCGTGGGTATGGAACAAGCCATTACATTTGAGTTTTCGCATTTTATGAGCCCGCAATCAGCCTATCTGCAGGCAGGCCATTTGTACAATCGGTACCTGGAATACCTGGCCACTTTAGAAGGATAATATGGAAGCTTTGGATTTTAAAAAATTAGCTGAACAATACAAAGCGGAACTACTCGATAATGTAGTTCCCTTTTGGTTGAACAAGTCGCAGGACAAGGAACTGGGAGGTTTTTATACCTGTTTAACCCGGGAAGGTGAAGTTTTTGATACCGATAAGTTTATTTGGTTACAGGGGCGCGAAGTATGGTTATTTTCCATGCTTTACAACCAGGTGGAGAAAAAGCAGGAATGGCTTGATGCCGCAATTCAGGGAGCTGAATTTCTAAAAAAATACGGCCACGACGGCAACCTAAACTGGTACTTTTCGCTTACCCGCGAAGGAAAACCGATTGTTGAACCATACAATATTTTTTCGTACACCTTTGCAAGCATGGCTTTTGGTCAGCTAAGCAAAGCAAGCGGGAACCAGGAATATGCAGAAATTGCAAAACGTACTTTCGAGCTTGTTTTATCAAAAACCGAAAATCCAAAAGGAAAGTGGAACAAGGCGTACCCAGGAACCAGAAACCTGAAAAACTTTGCGTTGCCCATGATTTTGTGCAACCTCGCACTTGAAATTGAACACTTGCTGGATGAAGCATTTCTGAAAGACACAATCGAAACCTGTATTCATGAAGTGATGGACGTGTTTTACCGGCCGGAACTTGGTCTGGTGGTTGAAAACCTGAATGAAGACGAAACGCTTTCCGATACTTTTGAAGGCCGGCTTCTGAATCCGGGCCATGCAATCGAGGCCATGTGGTTTATCATGGATCTAGGTGTTCGCCTGAACCGTCCTGAGCTTGTAACTCAGGCCAACGATATTGCCATAAAAATGGTGGAATACGGCTGGGACAAAGAGCAAGACGGCATTTTCTATTTTATGGATCGTCTGGGGCACCCGACACAACAATTGGAATGGGACCAGAAACTGTGGTGGGTGCACATCGAAACACTCATTACCATGCTGAAAGGTTACCAGCTTACCGGCTCGGAGAAAAGTCTGGAGTGGTTTAAGAAAGTACACGACTACACCTGGAGTCATTTTAAAGATGAAGAACACCCCGAGTGGTTTGGCTACCTGAACCGATGTGGCGAAGTGTTGCTCCCGCTGAAAGGTGGAAAATGGAAAGGTTGTTTCCACGTGCCGCGCGGACTGTATCAATGCTGGCAAACCCTCCAAAAAATTGATCAACTAAAATAATAATTATGAAGAATGCCGGAATCATCCTACTTCTGCTGTTTGTCTGGATCGCACCGGGCACAGTTCAGGCACAAACCAATGCAAAATTTTATGCAGCCAATGACGAAGCTATTTTGTATATGGGCCGGGTGAAGCAAACTGCTGACCGGGCAAAATTCAACTGGCCGGGAGTAAATATTATTACAGCATTTACCGGGCAAGAGCTGGGGATTAAAATGAAGGGTGGCGAGCGCAATTATTTTAATGTTTGGGTTGACGATCGTCCGGAACTGGTTTTACATGCAGTAAACGATACGCTTTGGTGGTATCCCGAAAAATTGTCAAAAGGAACGCATCAACTTCGAATTGTAAAACGAACAGAAGGAAGTATGGGAATTGCTGAGTTTTCAGGAATTTATGTAGGCGAAAAAGAAAAGCTGCAAAAACCGGCTCCACTCCCCAAAAAGAAACTTCTGTTTATTGGAAATTCAATCACCTGTGGTTACGGAACCGAAGGGAAAGACAAATCCGAACACTTTAAGCCTTCTACCGAAAATTGCGAGAAATCATATGCGCCCATTATTTCACGGGCTTTTGATGCGCAATACCATCTGATTTCGCATTCAGGACTTGGGATGATTCGCAATTATGGCGATGAAGACAGGGTTTCAACCAAAATTGAGCCAATGCCCGCACGCCTGGAGTATCTTTTTGATGAAGATCCAACGCAAACCTACCCTTTGCAGGAGTATATTCCGGATGCGATTGTAGTAAACCTCGGAACCAACGATTTTAGCACACAACCGGCTCCCTATAAAGCCGATTTTATTGGCGCGGGGAAAAAACTTATTACAAAACTGAAACAGGAATTCCCGACATCAAAAATCGTTTGCGTAACAGGCCCAATGATCAATGAACCTTGCTTTTCCTACACAAAAGAGATGGTGGAAGACCTTCGAAAAGAGCTGGCAACACAAGACATCGTTTTTATTGGAATACCGGTAAACCTGTTAAATACAGAAAAAGACCTGGGTTCCGACTGGCACCCCTCCTACCGCGGACAGTTAAAATCGGCACATATGATTATCCCGGTGCTGGGCACCATGCTCAACTGGAATTATTCGCTGGATGAAATTCTGGAAAATTTGAAAAAGTAAAGATGAAACGAACATGAATTTTCTTCATTCTAAATTCAAAAGCAAGAATGATTAAAATTTATATGAGTTCCTGAATGTCTTCTCCCGATGTTTCGGGATTGAACATTCAGAAATCAAAAAATTTTATACCGATGAAACGACGAAATTTTATAGAAATACTGGGAGCTACAGGCAGCGCTTTGGCGGCAACTCCCTTTCTCACAATCCCCACAACCGCGGCAGCAAGCAATACATCAAAAAAGCGAATCGGAACTACAGAAACGACCGCCGACCTTGTAATTGCAGGTGCAGGAATGGGCGGTTGTGCCTGCGCTTTGGGCGCACTCCGAAACGGGCTTTCGGTGATTATGACTGAAGAAACCGACTGGATTGGCGGACAGTTAACCCAGCAAGGCGTGCCTTTTGACGAGCACCGCTGGATTGAAACGCACGGTGCTACCCAATTGTACCGCGAATTCAGGACTGCTTTACGCAATTACTACAAAAAAAACTATCCGCTTACCCCCGATGCAGCTGCCCGCGAAAACCTGAATCCGGGAGACGGAGCGGTTTCGCGCTTGTGTGTGGAACCGCGTGTAGAATTGGCTGTATTGTACGAAATGCTGGCCCCTTATCTCAGTACAGGCAAACTTACACTATTACTGAACAGCAAAGCCACCAAAGCCGAAGTAACCGACAGTAAAATTCAGGTACTGGCGGTACAAAACCAGTTAACCGGAAAAGAGTATTGGCTAAAAGCCCCCTACTTTGCAGATGCCACAGAGACTGGCGAGCTACTGCCTTTATCAGGCACTGAATATCATCTCGGAACCGAATCAAAAGCAGAGACCGGCGAGTTACATGCTCCGGAAAAAGGTAGCCGCGAAAACCAACAGGCTTTTACACTCTGTTTTGCGTTGGATTACTGCCCCGGAGAAAACCATGTGATCGACAAACCGGAGAATTACGACTTCTGGAAAAACTATATTCCGCAGTTAAAACCAT
The DNA here is from genome assembly GCA_047975435.1 of Draconibacterium sp. Taxonomy (GTDB): domain Bacteria; phylum Bacteroidota; class Bacteroidia; order Bacteroidales; family Prolixibacteraceae; genus Draconibacterium. Next base: position 27,405 of record JBKEDN010000183.1, read on the forward strand.
CGTGGCCCGGCCGTTTACTCGACCTGACCTACTCTTCCCCCTCCTCCTTACAGCCTAAAAAACTGGGATTCCACCCCGAGGGCGGTGCCACCGGCAGCGTACTGAATTTGTGGAACTACCGGAAAATCATCAACCGGCATAATTTCACACCGGGTTTTTATTCCGGAGATATTACGATTATAAACTGGCCGCAAAACGATTACATGCTCGGAAACCTGGTAGATGTTAGCGAGAAAGAATTTCAGAAACATGTGGAAGGAGCGCACCAACTGAACCGATCGTTGATTTACTGGCTGCAAACCGAAGTTGAACGCCCGGATGGAGGCGCGGGCTGGCAGGGAATCCGCCTGAGAAAAGACATACTCGGAACCGAAAACGGAATGGCAAAATATCCTTACATCCGCGAAGGACGACGCATAAAAGCAATGTTTACCGTTTTGGAAGAACATGTTGGGGTGGAGAACCGAAAACTGGTAAAAGGAGAAGCCGCATCGAAAAAAGCGGAAAATTTTTACGACAGCATTGGCATTGGCTCTTATTACCTTGATTTACATCCGACAACTCAGGGCGACAATTACATAGATTTGCCTTCGCTTCCCTTTGAGATTCCGCTGGGATCGTTAATTCCACAGCAAATGGGAAACCTGCTTCCGGCTGCAAAAAACATCGGAACCACGCATATCACCAACGGGTGCTACCGTCTGCATCCGGTTGAATGGAACATTGGCGAAGTGGTTGGAATGCTGGTACATTTTTCAGAAAAGAAAAACGTGACTCCGCGTCAGGTTTGGGAAAACACAAATCATTTAAATGAATTTCAGGATTTTATTCAAAAACAGGGCGTAGAGATCAAATGGCCGGAATAAATCGGTAAATTTGAGACTATTTTTTAACCTAAATCGGCTATCACAAGGCCTTTTCGAACATTTTACTATGAGACAGATGAAATCATTGCTTCTGCTTGCATTTGTATTTTGTACTACACTTGTACTCACTGCAAAACAAACTTTAGCTGAAAACAGAAATTCGCAAAGTGAATCGGATACACTTAAAATCCTGACGATCGGGAATAGTTTTGCGGACAATGCGTGCCATTATTTAAACGAGATCACCCAATCGGTTGAAGGATGCAATATTCTGATAAAAAAAGCGAACCTGGGGGGATGCTCTTTGGAAAGGCATGCAGGACTGATTGAAAAAAGCGAGCAAGACCCATCAAACAAACCCTACAACGGCAAATCTTTAAAAGAACTGCTGCAGAGCAACGACTGGGATGTTGTCACCATCCAGCAGGTTAGCAGCAACAGTTTTCGGAAAGAAACCTTTCAACCATATGCCGACCAAATTGTAGGCTATGTTGAAGAATATGCACCTGAGTCGAAGGTTTACATTCACGAAACTTGGCCTTATGCACCCGACTGCAAAAGGCTGGAAGAGTACAATGTTTCTTTCAACAAAATGTACCGGAAACTGAACAAGAATTATAAAACCCTGGCAAAGAGGTACGATGCTCCGCGTTTGGAATCGGGAGATGCCTTTTATCTGGCACATAAAAAAAACGAAGATGTTGACCTTTGGAGCCCAAGCGACCGTTACCATGCCAGCCCTAACGGATGTTACCTTACCGGCTGTGTTTGGTTTGGAAAGTTGTTTGGTGTTAGTCCTGAAAAAATAACTTTTGTACCGAAAGATGTACCTGCTGAAACAGCCCGGTTTCTTCGGGAAATTGCCGCAAAGTAAATCATCGAAGCAATAAATACCTGAAATATATCGCGATCGGTTTTGCGCTTCTTATAAATTTTTGCCAGAGAAATGTTGTCGATATCCATTACTGTTCTATTTAGCTTTTGAAGTTAGGAAACCCTATTAAACAAATTTAGGAAAACAAATTTTTTATTAATGTAAGCAACCTTTCATCCACTTTTTTCATCTTTGAGATGATAAGTTCTATTTTCTTAATGCTATCCTTTAAATATGAATCACCAAACTTTTTCCAATCCTACAAAAAAAATGCTTCACCGAAAATCCACTACTTATTCCAGATATGTAAAAGTATTAATTGTTGTTTCGTGTTGGATAATTATAAAAATATTGGTAAGCTGTAAACTTCCGCCTCCAATCGATTTCAAATACAACTCAATAAAAATTGAAGGTGTGAATAACAATAGCGAATACATCGGAGACAACATTACTGACACAATTTATGCCGAGGCTCTTTGTTTAAAATTGTCATTGTTTGATTCTGTTCAATATTATGCGCAGTCCAACTTTAAAGCCAATGCACCTTTGTTATCGTTTAAAAAAGCTATGGCTATGGAAGATGTAATTGCCTATGCACCAGAGATAAAACTTGCTTCAATAAAAGTTGTAAGCAATTATAATCTTAATAACGAAATAAAAGCAGGAGATGATGTTACAGATATGTTCCTATATACGGATAAACGTTTTTCATCCGGTCTTTATAATTATCAAAAATGGGCTATTTCGGGTTTTAACAGCGCACACAGCAACCCGGGAAGTTTTGTTTTTATGGCCTTAAAAGTGGCAGTAGAAAACAGCAAAGCACAATTTTATATCGAAGTGCAATTTGAAGATGGATCCACGTTATCAGATACTACAAACACCTTTCAAATTATTACCCCGTAACATGAAAACTACCATTAGCTTACTCTTAATTCTTTTTTTGTGCTTTAGGCTTAATGCACAGGAAAAGAAATTCAGAAATTTTGAGATTTTCTGGACAGTTGGTTTCGCAGAAATGGATATTGAAGAATTTCCGGTTAACGAGAATGGCGATTACTTAAACTTTTTTAGCACCTATCCCGGTGGTGTTGACTTAATTACGAGTAAACTTGGCCTTAGCTTCGATTTTTTAAACAAACTATCAACAGAGGCCGTAATTATCCTTACCGACGACCTTTTCCCTGATAATTTTGACCTTTCATTTTATTACAACCCATCGCCTAAAATTGGAATTGGGATTGGCACCATGCTTTATAAAAACTGGATTTCCTCGGCAGAGGACAATTACCTGAAAAATCTGACTGACTATCACTGGACAAATGGCCTGTCAAGAGATTTTAGGATTTATGACTGGGGATTTTACATTACCCCGGTTATACGCCCATTTTACTCCGACACATTTAAGGCATTGATAAAATTTAAAGCAGGATTAAGCAGTTTTTCAGAACTTAACTCATCATACTCTTTTAAACGAATCAACTCGAATGAAAGACGCATATATACCATTTCAACCACACGGGATTTCCAGCCTTTTATCAATCCTTCGGTTCAACTTCGATTAAAGCTTTTTAAGATTAAATCTACTTCGGCAGGGCTTGTTTGTAATTCAGCATTTTTCTACGGGAAAAGAAGTATTGACTACCAGCGTTCGGTACAAATCTGGACAAGTGATAATATATCGACTCAACAAATAAAAAGCGACAAACATAAGTATTGCCGCAACGAATGGGATTTCGGATTATATGTAGCTTGGTAATCAACAGTAAAGTCATCTGCTCACCGATTGATGCATCACCGACTGAGCAGATGACTATTCCTGAAAACTAATCCAATTTGTGAATCACCAGCCCTGAGCGGAGTTTTGGCTCAAACCAGGTGGTTTTTGGCGGCATAATGTTTCCGCTGTCGGCAATGTTAATCAGTTGATCCATAGAAACCGGATACAAGGCAAAAGCAGCTTTCATTTCACCCGAATCAACACGGCGTTTCAGTTCGCCCAAACCACGGATTCCGCCTACAAAATCGATGCGTTTCGAAGTACGTAAATCTTTGATATTGAGAATCGGATCAAGAACCTGCTTTGATAGAATGGTTACATCCAGGATTCCGATTGGATCATTGTCATTGTATGTTACTTCTTTTGCTGTCAATTTATACCAGTTTCCGGCCATGTACAAACTGAATTCGTGTAATTTGCCCGGCTTGTAAATTTCGGTTCCCATGTTTTCCACATCGAATCCTTTCGAAAGTTCTGCCAGAAAATCTATCTCCGACAAGCCATTCAAATCAGTCACCACACGGTTGTAATCGATGATCTGTAACTGGTTATCCGGAAAATGAACAGCCATAAAAAAGTTGTATTCCTCATCTCCGGTATGATTTGGATTCTGCGCTGTTTTTTCCAAACCGATACGAGCTGCAGCTGCTGTCCGGTGGTGTCCGTCAGCAACGTAAGTAAAAGGCACTTTATCGGTAAAAAGCTGCTCCAGTTGGTTATTTGTTTCAGCATTGTCGATGGTCCAGAAATGATGCCCAAAACCATCCTCGGCTGTAAAATCATAATCTGCTTCCTGGTTTTTTACAATCGATTCAACGATCGCATCAATTTCCGGAACGGCTTTATAAGCAAAAAATACCGGCTCGATATTGGCATTCAGGTAACGTGTTAGCACCATACGGTCTTCCTCTTTTTCCGGGCGGGTAAGCTCGTGCTTTTTAATAATTCCGTTTTCGTAATCGGCACAGGCAGCGGCTCCCACAATCCCGTATTGCGTAAGGCCGTTCATGGTTTGCGCATAAATGTAGTATTTTGCCTGATCGTCCTGTTTCAGCCAGCCTTTTTCCTGGAAGGCCACGAAATTTTCTACGGCTTTATTATACACCGTTTCGGAATGAATATCATCAACTCCGGGACATTCGATTTCAGCCTTGGTGATACGCAGCAGGGATTTTTCTTTTCCTTCTGCCATTTGTGCTGCTTCTTCCGAATTCATTACGTCGTAAGGAAGACAAGCCAATTCTTCAACAATACTTTGTGTGGGACGAAGCCCCTTAAATGGTTTAATGATTGCCATGATAATTTATATTTCTTCAGTAAGATGGAGCCAAAAATAGTTTATTTCCACTCAGAATTCACTGTTACACTGATAATTTGAGTGTATTTAACGCAAGAATGAATTTTAAAATTTTAGCCCCTGGATTATTTATTCACCTGAAACGTTTTATCTCCCTTTTCAAAAAAAGCTACAATCTGCTCGGCTGCTGCAACTCCTGCATTCAGGTTTGCTTCGGCAGTTTGCGCGCCGGCTTTTTTCGGGGTAAAGAAATAACGTCCCTGGAATTTTTCTTCAAAGGTAGCTTCACAATCAGGTGTTATATCCGACATGTATTTTATGCCGGGTTTCTCTTCCATAATTCTTATCAAATCGGGTTCGTTCACCACTTCTTTGCGGGCGGTATTTACAATTATGCTTCCGTCTTTCAGATGTTGCAATACTTCATAACTCACCGATTTCAGATGTTCGCCGCGTGCCGGGACATGAATAGACACAACATCGCTCTTTTCGTAGAGTTCTTCCAGCGAATGCATCACTTTCAAACCGATAGCTGCCGCTGCTGTTTTACTGTAACGCGTATAAACAATTACTTCCATTCCCATTGCCCTTGCAATCCGAAAAACATTGCGGGCCACAAAACCAAATCCGTGCAAGCCAAGTGTGCGCCCCCTCATTTCGCCACCCGGTTTTCCTGAAAACATCTCACGAAGTCCAAGAATTGCCAATCCGATAGCCAGTTCTGCCACCGCATTTGCGTTTTGTCCCGGGGTATTTATTACAACCATGTTGTTTTTGGTAGCTGCCTGTAAATCCACGTTATCGTATCCGGCCCCTGCACGAACAACGATTTTCAGGTTTTTAGCGGCTTCCAGCACATCTCTGTCAAAAATATCGCTGCGGATAATCGCTGCATCAACATCAGAAACGGCTTTCAGTAAATCCTGTTTCTCTGAATATTTTTCCAGTGTTTTTACTTCGTAACCGGCTGTTTTCAATATGTCACTGATTTGTTGTACAGCAACCGGTGCAAATGGTTTGGTAGTAGCAATTAATACTTTAGTCATAACTCATAAAAATTTTTGTTTTGCGACAGCAACTTGAAATCTGTCTATAAAAGAAATGCAGGATCAACACCCTGCATTTCCCTGTTTATTTTATTAATGCGCCTTTTCAAATTCCAGCATCGTGTCAATCAGTGCTTTTACACTATCGACCGGCATCGCGTTGTAAATAGATGCCCTGAAACCGCCAACTGAACGGTGTCCTTTAATTCCGACCATTCCTTTTGATGTGGCAAAATCGAGGAACTCTTTTTCCAGTTCAGCAAATTCGGGTGCCATTACAAAAGTTACGTTCATTAACGAACGGTCTTCTTCTGCCGGAACCGTTGACTGAAATAATTTATTCCGATCAATTTCGTTGTAAAGCAAGGCAGCTTTTTCAATGTTTATTTTTTCAATGGCTTCCACTCCGCCCAATTCTTTCAGCCAGCGCAAGGTTTGCAAACTGGCGAACACCGGCAATGTTGAAGGCGTATTAAACATCGATTCGCTGGCAATGTGTGTACGGTAATCGAGCATGGTTGGAATCGGACGATCGATTTTGCCCAATGCCTCGTCTTTCACAATAACCAGCGTAGCACCCGATGGCCCCAGGTTTTTCTGAGCCCCTGCATAAATCAGGTCATGTTTTGCCACGTCAACCGGACGCGAGAAAATATCAGACGACATATCGGCTACCAGTGGGATACTTACTTCCGGAGCATCTACTTTTGTCCCAAAAATGGTGTTGTTACTGGTATAGTGCAGATAGCTTGCATCGGCCGGAGTTTCAAACTGTTTTGGGATGTAGTTAAAATTGGCGTCGGCTGATGAAGCAACTTCTACTACTTCGCCAAAAAACTTTGCTTCTTTGATGGCTTTTTTCGACCATGCACCTGTGTTCAGATAAGCTGCCTTTGAACCCATCAGGTTGTAAGGAGCCATTAAAAACTGGAGACTGGCACCGCCTTGTAAGAAAAGTACCGAGTAGCCTTCCGGAACTTTTAACAGTTCTTTTACCAGCGCCACGGCCTCGTCCATTACAGCCACAAATTCCTTGCTGCGATGTGAAACCTCCATTACCGAAAGTCCTGTTCCGGCAAAGTTAACTACCGCCTCGGCAGTTTTTTCTTTTGTAAATTCCGGCAGAATTGAAGGTCCTGCATAAAAATTGTGCTTCTTCATAAATACGTCAATTAAGGTGAATAATTCATTTTCCCATTGTTAAAACACCCTTTTTCAAAGTTCTTAAATAACGGTTGTTTTCCAGATGAGAAAAGTCAAGTTTATTTTTATTTTTATGAGTTTTAAAACATTGATATACAACACGGATCAGGCTGACGAATATCATTTTAGCTGTCGTTATCTGCTTAACTTTTTCGTTTTCAGCCGCTTATTTCTACAAAAATATCGGATTCTGGTCAGGAATACCGAATTACATCTTTATAAATACTTTTTTTCGATTAATTTAAAAAGAATTTAAAGTGAAGCCTTAAAAAACGAAAGGCCGCTCTTTAATATCAAAAAGCGGCCTTCATCGGTTTGATATGTTTTATTGATTAGATAAAAGGCAATTTTACAATTTCTGCCGGAATGTTTTTGTTCCTGATTTTCACAAAAACCTCAGTACCAAAAGCTGAATACTCTTTGGCTACATATCCCATTCCGATTCCTTTATTTAATACCGGTGACATGGTTCCTGAAGTTACTTCTCCAATTACTTCACCTTCGGCATTAAGCAGTTCGTACCCATGCCGCGGAATTCCACGTTCGGTAAGCATAAAACCTCTTAAGCGGCGCGAAACACCTTCATTTTTCTGCATGGTCAGGAATTCGCGGTCGATAAACTGACGACCGTTATTGAATTTTGTTATCCATCCCAAACCAGCTTCAATTGGCGATGTAGTATCGTCAATATCGTTTCCATACAGGCAATATCCCATTTCGAGGCGTAGTGTGTCGCGAGCTCCCAAACCAATTGGTTTAATTCCGAATTCTTCGCCGGCCTCAAAAATGGCATTCCAAATCTGCTCGGCCACTTCGTTCCTGAAATAGAGCTCAAAACCACCGGCTCCTGTGTATCCGGTTGCTGAGATAATAACATCATCAACTCCGGCTATTTTACCGGTTACAAAAGTGTAGAAACGAATATCTGACAGGTTAATATCGGTCAGTTTCTGGAGCGTGGCAGTTGCCTTTGGCCCCTGAATTGCCAACTGGCTAATGTGATCAGAAGCATTTTCAATTTCGGCGCCAATATTTTCGTTTTGCTTGCACACCCAATTCCAGTCTTTTTCAATGTTTGCAGCATTTACTACCAGCATGTATTTTTCGGGCTCGTACGAATACACCAGTAAATCGTCAACAATACCACCTTTCCCGTTTGGAAAACAGCTGTATTGAGCCTGGCCGGGTGTTAAAATACGCGGATCGTTGGAGGTAATGTGCGCTACCAAGTCTAAAGCTTTCGGCCCTTTTACCCAAAACTCCCCCATGTGCGAAACATCAAAAACCCCTACTGCTTCACGAACCGCCATGTGTTCATCTTTAATGCCACTATACTCAATGGGCATTTCATACCCGGCAAACTCAACTAATTTTGCTCCAACGTTTTTGTGTATCCTGTTAAATGCTGTTGTTTTCATTTTTTATTTTTCTTCATATCGATATTTAAGGCAAAACTATGTATTCAAAGCATATACTACCATGAAATTTATCATTCAATCACTTCGATTTTTTTCAATATTTTGCAAATTTGCATTAAATGAACAAAATGAACCAACACTTTCAGCACATAAATACCACAAAAATTGAAGAATTAGCTGCGGGCGATACCGAATTTTACTCAGAAGTTATTGAGATTTTCCTTACTCAAATACCTGACTTTGTTGAGAAAATGAAAACTTCGCTGGACGAAAAAAACTGGCCTGTACTGGCTCGTGAAGCACATACTGCAAAATCGTCGGCACTTACTTTTGGGATGGAAACAACCGGCGCAAACCTAAAAAAAATACAATTGCTGGCCGAAGAGAGCGAATTGGAACAGCTACCGGAATTGGTAAAAAAGGCCATCACTGATCTCGAAGCCGCTATTCCCGAACTTCATGAATTAAAAAACTCGCTTTAACAATTTTCGCATGATCAATGAAACAATTGGCTGGATCGGCAATATTTTATTTGCCATTTGCGGCTTCCCGCAGGTTGTAAAAACCTTTCGTTCGAAAAGTGTAAAAGACCTTAGTGTTTTATTTCTGTGGATGTGGTTTTGGGGTGAAATACTTACGTTTACATACATCCTTTTAGGAGACCGGGAAACAGGCATCGCCCATTTCCCGCTCTATTTCAACTATCTGGTAAACATTGTTATGGCTGCTTACCTGATTTATGCCAAATATTTCTATCCGAAAAAATACACGATTCGCTGACTTTTCAGTGTCGTGTCAAACGTATCTCATCACGACGTCATGCTGAATTCATTTCAGCATCTCTGCTCAAAATGCATATTGCGAAATAAATTCGCAATGACGGTGCGTCAATTTAAAGTTGACATGGCTAGTTTTTGAACACCAATTGTCCGTTTTCGGCATCTACTACAATCGGCTTATCTTTTTCAACCTGGCCACCCAGAATTCTCCTTGATAGTTCGTTCAAAATATACTTCTGCAAAACTCTTTTTACAGGGCGCGCCCCAAAATGCGGGTCGTAACCAACATCCGACAATAGATCGATTGCCGCATCGGTAATCTCAATTTTCAAATCGGCGGCCGACAAACGTTTTACCACCTGTTTAAACTGAAGTTTCACTATTTCGTGAATATCCTCTTTTGACAAGGGTGTAAAAACGATCGTTTCATCGATTCGGTTCAAAAACTCGGGCCGAATGGTTTTTCGCAACAATTCCATCAGCTGGTTTTGTGTCTGTTCAAGAACTTCTTCGTTGTTCGTCGTATTCAGTTTCTCACAATTTTCCTGAATAATGTGCGATCCCAGGTTCGATGTCATAATAATAATTGTATTCTTGAAATTCACCGTACGCCCCTTGTTGTCGGTTAAGCGGCCATCGTCGAGTACCTGTAGCAACACGTTAAATACATCGGGATGTGCCTTTTCAATCTCGTCGAACAAAACCACCGAATAAGGTTTATGCCGCACAGCTTCTGTTAGCTGGCCTCCTTCGTCGTAACCAACATATCCGGGAGGCGAGCCGATCAAACGTGTTACCGAGAATTTTTCCTGGTATTCCGACATGTCGATACGTGTGATCATGTTCTCGTCATTAAACAGGTACTCCGCCAAAGCCTTTGCCAGCTCTGTTTTTCCCACGCCTGTAGTTCCAAGGAAAATAAAAGATCCAATTGGGCGCCTTTCATCTTGCAACCCGGCACGGCTGCGTCGCACAGCATCCGAAATGGCTGTAATCGCTTCGTGTTGCCCCACCACACGTTTGTGTAATTCTTCTTCCATATGGAGCAATTTTTCGCGCTCGCTCTGCAGCATTTTCGAAACGGGAATTCCAGTCCAACGTGCCACCACCTCAGCAATATCTTCCGAGTCAACTTCTTCTTTTATCAGGCTTTCTCCCTTTTTCATTTCGTCGAGTTCAGCCTGCAATTTCCCGATGGCAGTTTCTGCTTCTTTCACCTTTCCGTAACGTAGTTCTGCCACACGACCATAATCACCCTGACGTTCAGCCTGATCTGCTTCAAACTTATAAGTTTCAATTTCTTCTTTCTTTTGCTGAATGGCTTCAACTACCGATTTCTCTGATTGCCATTTGGCCCGTAGCCGCGATTGATCCTCTTTCAAATTTGAAATCTCTTCGTTCAGCGCCGATAGTTTTTTCTTATCATTCTCGCGCTTGATTGCCTCACGTTCAATTTCCAGTTGTTTTACACGGCGTTCAATTTCGTCCAGCTCTTCCGGAACCGAATCAATCTCCAGCCGTAGCTTTGCCGCCGCTTCATCCATTAGGTCGATGGCTTTATCGGGTAAAAAACGATCCGAAATATAACGCTGCGAAAGTTCAACCGAAGCAATAATTGCATCGTCTTTGATCCTCACTTTATGATGATTCTCGTACTTTTCTTTAATACCACGCAAAATTGATATCGCACTCAAAGTGTCAGGCTCATCCACATGAACAATCTGAAAACGACGTTCCAAAGCTTTGTCTTTTTCAAAGTATTTTTGATATTCGGCAAGCGTGGTTGCTCCAATTGCACGTAATTCACCCCGAGCCAAGGCAGGTTTCAGGATATTGGCTGCATCCATGGCTCCTTCACTTTTCCCGGCCCCAACAAGGGTATGGATTTCATCGATAAAAAGAATTACCTCATCATTTGACTGAACAACTTCGTTTACAACGGCTTTTAACCGCTCTTCAAACTCGCCTTTGTATTTCGCACCGGCAATCAGTGCCCCCATATCAAGCGAATATACTTGTTTCGACTTCAGGTTTTCAGGAACATCGCCCCGAACAATACGGTGTGCCAACCCTTCCGCAATGGCCGTTTTCCCGGTTCCGGGCTCGCCCAGTAAAATCGGATTGTTTTTTGTACGCCGCGAAAGTATTTGCAGAATTCTCCTGATCTCATCGTCGCGCCCAATCACCGGATCGAGTTTTCCCGAACGTGCGCGCTCATTCAAGTTGATGGCAAAACGGTTTAACGAATTAAACTTATCTTCTGCTGTCTGGCTATCCACTTTCGATCCCTTTCTCAAATCTTCAATGGCCAGTTTTAACTCCTTTTTGGCAATTCCACTATCTTTCATCAGGCTGCTCACCGAGTCTTTTACTTCGAGCAACCCTAATAAAATGTGCTCAACAGAAACATATTGGTCACCCATTTCCTGCGCCAAACCCAAGGCCTTTTGCAAAGCCTGATTAGCACCTGAAGAAAGATATTGTTCCCCTCCTGAGACTTTTGGGTACGATTCAACGATTTTATTTAAAGCCTGTTGAAAGATTGTGGTGTTCACTCCCAATTTTTTCAACAAAAATTCAGTTACATTTTCAGCCGAATGCAACAATCCCCGCATCAGATGGCCAGTTTCAACGGCTTGCTGATTATTTCCTTGTGCAATTTGAAAAGCCTGCTGAATGGCTTCCTGCGATTTTATAGTAAAATTATTCAAATTCATGGCTGTATTTATTTTAAAATTATTGTTCACCATCAGTCAAAACCCAAGCCACAACTAACTGAAAGACAGAATGTCACACAAAAATCAGAAAACAGGAAATTATTTCAGGGGAAAGTTATTTTGCCAGAAATTTTGGCAGTTTGAGCATAAAAAAACAGAGATAACCAATATTACCTCTGTTTCCTAACCTAACCAAATCTATTCTCTATGAAAAAACACTAAAACTATTCAAATTTCTATGAACAAAAATACGGTGGAAAATAGTTAACTCGTATCAACGGAAGTTAAAGAATGTTAAGAGTAAAAACTTCTGTTGTTCAATTGCCGGAATACTATTCAACTTCTTTTAAATGAAGCATTCATATTTAACTATACCACTATTTCCATACAAGGTTATTCAGAGCTAAAGAACAGCAACTTACCTGTCTAAAAACTTTCAATTTTTAAAAAATAAGATTACTTTAGCACCCCGTTTTCCAGAACGATTCTAATTCTAATATTATAACTAAAAAGTACTTTTATGGCAAAACATGTATATACCTTCGGAGCTGGAAATGCAGAAGGTAAAGCAGACATGAAAAACCTCCTTGGAGGTAAAGGTGCAAACCTTGCTGAAATGAACCTGATCGGTGTCCCGGTTCCTCCGGGTTTTACAATCACCACCGAAGTTTGTACCATGTACAACGAGCAGGGACAGGAAGCGACCTTTAATTTGATTAAACCCGAAGTTGAAGCCGCCGTTGCACTGGTTGAAGAACTAACCGGAACGAAATTCGGCGATAAAGAAAATCCTTGTTTGGTTTCGGTACGTTCGGGAGCGAGAGCTTCAATGCCGGGTATGATGGATACTGTTCTGAACCTTGGTATGAACGAAGATGCGGTTGAAGCAATTACAAAAAAATCGGGTAACGCCAGATTTGCCTGGGATTCATACCGTCGCTTTGTTCAAATGTATGGCGACGTGGTTTTGGAAATGAAACCTGCCAGCAAAGAAGAAATTGATCCTTTCGAGGAAATCATTGAAAATTTAAAAGAAGAAAAAGGGATTGTTCTCGACACAGAGTTCAGCCCTGAAGATTTACAGGAGCTGGTAAAACGCTTTAAAGCAGCTGTAAAAGATGTAACCGGAAAAGACTTCCCAACCGATCCGTGGGAACAACTTTGGGGTGCTGTGGCAGCCGTATTTAATAGCTGGAACAACGACCGTGCAATTCTTTACCGCCGTTTGGAGCAAATTCCCGATGAGTGGGGAACAGCCGTAAACGTTCAGGCCATGGTATTTGGTAACATGGGCGAAACTTCGGCTACCGGTGTTGCCTTTACCCGCGACGCTGCTACCGGCGAAGATGTATTCAACGGAGAATACCTGATCAATGCTCAGGGAGAAGACGTTGTTGCAGGTATTCGTACACCACAGGAAATTACACTCGAAGGCTCTCGCAAATGGGCTGCACTTCAGGGAGTAAGCGAAGAAGACAGGGCTGCAAAATATCCATCGCTGGAAGAAGCAATGCCTGATTTATACCGTCAGTTGAACGAGACTCAGCAAAAACTGGAGGATCACTACAGCGATATGCAGGACCTGGAGTTCACAATCCAGGAAGGCAAACTGTGGCTGCTGCAAACCCGTAACGGAAAACGTACCGGTGCTGCCATGGTAAAAATTGCTGTTGATATGCTGAACGAAGGCCGTATCGACGAAAAGACTGCACTGAAACGTGTAGATCCTGCCAAACTGGATGAACTGCTTCACCCGGTATTTGATACTGCCGCAATGAAAACGGCTACTGTTCTGGCAAAAGGATTGCCGGCATCGCCAGGTGCAGCTACCGGCCAGGTTGTTTTCTTTGCTGACGAAGCAAACAAATACAAACAAACTGTTTTGGTACGTGTCGAGACTTCTCCTGAAGACCTCGAAGGTATGCACATTTCAAAAGGTATTCTTACCGCCCGTGGAGGTATGACATCGCATGCAGCGGTTGTTGCCCGCGGAATGGGTAAATGCTGTGTGTCGGGTGCAGGCAGTGTAAAAATAAATTACAAAACCCGTGTGATGACCATCGACGGAAAAGAATTTCACGAAGGTGACTGGATTTCGTTAAACGGATCGACAGGTGAAGTTTACGAAGGGAAAGTTGCAACGATGGATCCGGACTTAAGCGGCGACTTTGGCAAGGTAATGGATTTATCTGACAAATTCTCACGAATGAAGGTACGTACCAATGCCGACACACCAAAAGATGCAAAAGTTGCACGCGATTTTGGCGCACAAGGTATCGGGCTGTGCCGTACTGAACACATGTTTTTTGAAGGTGAAAGAATTAAAGCAATGCGCGAGATGATTTTGTCGAAAACCAAAGAAGCGCGCAGTAAAGCTTTGGCTAAATTATTGCCTTACCAACGCGAAGATTTTGAAGGAATTCTGGAAGCGATGAAAGGTTATGGCGTTACAATTCGTTTATTAGACCCTCCATTACATGAATTTGTCCCCCACCAGCAGGCCACCCAAAAAGAACTGGCTGAAGATATGGGAATTACCATTGATGAGGTAAAATCAAAAATTTCGGATCTGGAAGAATTCAACCCTATGTTGGGACATCGCGGATGCCGTCTTGGAATTACGTATCCTGAGATTACGGAAATGCAAACCCGAGCGATCATTGAAGCCGCTTTAAACCTGAAAGCAAAAGGGATTACCACCCAACCTGAAATTATGATTCCATTGGTGGGTACGGTAGCTGAATTCAACAACCAGGCAGAAATAATTAAATCAACTGCTGAAGCTGTCTTTGCAGAAAGAAAAGACCGCGTAGAGTTTTTAGTTGGTACAATGATTGAAATTCCACGCGCAGCTCTCACTGCAGACCATATTGCAGCTAATGCTGATTTCTTCTCGTTTGGGACGAACGACCTCACCCAGATGACTCTTGGATACTCACGTGACGATGCGGGCAAATTCTTACCTGTTTACCTACAGAAGGGTATTCTGAAACAAGATCCTTTTCAGGTACTTGATCAAAATGGAGTTGGAATTCTAGTTAAAATGGGTACAGAAAAAGGAAGAAGTGTAAAACCAAATCTGAAAGTTGGTATTTGTGGTGAGCATGGTGGTGAGCCATCATCAGTGATGTTCTGCGACAGCGTTGGAATGGACTACGTGAGTTG
Organism: Draconibacterium sp.; assembly: GCA_047975435.1. Taxonomy (GTDB): domain Bacteria; phylum Bacteroidota; class Bacteroidia; order Bacteroidales; family Prolixibacteraceae; genus Draconibacterium. The sequence goes on from JBKEDN010000183.1 coordinate 42,550, forward strand.
TTCGCCATACCGCGTGCCAATTGCACGTGTTGCTGCCGCTCAGGCAAATCTGAAATAATACAGAACGTAAAATACAGAAGGAGCTGTTCCAACCGGAACGGCTCTTTTTTTTGCCAGATGGGTTGACATCATATCCCAAAAACAAACTTTACGTAGAACTACGTATTTTTTCCCGTAGAATTACTCTTTTATTCAAATTACTTATTTCGGAAATTTGCTTTGTCACAAGAAAACAATGAAAAACAAAGTAGAACATATTACAACTCCCGGCATACAATATTACATGAAGTATCCGACAAACTACATTTGCCTCCTTTATCAACCTTCACACCGCTTACACATTCAGTCCCTCTTAAATAACTGTCCCTTCTATGTTGTAATCCAAATTTTGTTTTTAGTAATTTGCTAATTGTCAGCTATTTATAATTATTCAAAATAATACTTTCGGGCAATACAGAGCCAGCAGGTTTTCCTCTCCTGGT
>JBKEDN010000184.1:0-39109 GCA_047975435.1 Draconibacterium sp.
CCAATGAAATTATGGCTGAAAATTGAACGAAAAGGAAAATGATGATTGAAAATGGATGGCAACTTCATTAACAGAAGAATAGACATGCTTCATAAAACTAATTTTTAGAGGTTACCTAAAACTGTTTTTGGGAAATTGTCCTGAAGGTAAGCAAGAAAAGGGGTCTGAATGTGTGTTTATCTAGGAATGCACCTTAACAAGCAAGGTGGTATTAATTCAACAATAGAGCTATGTTCCTGATCATCCTTACCGGGAATGCAATTAAGCCAACAAACAAGGACAGGATGGTTTTTACCAGGAAATAAAATACCCAGCCCAATATGGGTAGAAACAGGAATACCTGCGGGGTTACACGGGTTAAGGTCTTCCAACCGGAAACCAGTCCCAGCCCCATGTAAATTAAGAAAAAACGGCTTTCCCAAAAACTGTCAGGGGTTTTATAAGTATCATTGACCAGCAAGTCAAGAATAACTGCTACGGGGAACCCGATCAGAAGGGTCAGTAATATCTCAGTTGCAATTGCCCTTTTCCGCTTCTTCCGGGAAGCTGAGAAACATTCGGAGCAAGTTGGCTTTGAGAACTTATTGGTGCAATCAGTGCACAGTCCCTTGCCACAAACCTGGCATTGTGAAACAGCACTTTCGGATGGATGGTTAATGCAATTCATGAATAATTGAAAACTAATAAGTGTTTAAAGCTACATAAAATCTTTTGATACCAATAAAATTGAGTTTTACCAGATGCCTCGGTAATTATAATTTGAGTTTCTTCTTTTGGGTTTCAGCATTCATAAAACTCAATACTGCTTCATAATCCTCACTTAGATGGTTCGAAATTCCTCCGGTTGGGTGTACAAGGTATTAAAACCTGAATTAATTAAAGGTACTTAAAATCAATGCTTTAAGTGCCTTTTTGTTTTGACTGAACCCTCAAATAGGTAAATTTTATTGGATCACATTGAAAAACGGTGGACTTACCGGATTAAATAGAAATTACAGAGGGGAAAAATAGATCATTCAAGGAGTTTCAGAATTGAATCGGTAAGCAACAAAAAGCAATATCCTTTTATCTTATCTTACGGATTTTTACGCTTTGTTTTAGTCTAAAGCGTAAACATGGGAGAGGCATTTCCGAAAAAACGATTGGGCATGAATCTCACTGCCTACTGTAAGCAGGTACGCAATACACGAATAAAATTTGCAAATAATACCACAAATCCACGAAGTTCACAAAGTTTAAGTTAATGGCCTTTCTTCAACTTTGTGGCTTCGTGTGCTTAGTGGTAAGAAAATTGACAGCTACCGAAGCAACTGCCATAATTAGAAAATCGTTGATAACAAATTGCAGGCTTTTATTCCACCTACTTTTCAATGTAACCCATTTTATTGATACTATAATCCCCGTTGTATGAACTATAATTATATCGATTTACCACATTAAGGAATATTTTGGCTGTGGGATGAGATCGGTATTAGGAAGAAAGGTTATAGAAGCGATTGATATTAATCAAAACACCATGCTCATTTTATAAATCTTATCGTTATTAACTGATTGTTCAGTTATTTCGATTGTGGTATTTTCTTTAAAAGATAATCATTACATTCGTTATCATCACGAAACACAAAGTCCGAAAAGATTTCTCCAAACGGTTTTGCTTTTAATATGAGAAGTTCTTCGTCAGCTGGTCTTATTTAACATCGGAAATATTTTGATTTATTTTATGAGATGTATTCTGGGATTGAATTTGATTTTCAATTTCTCTCAATGATACTTATCCTTAAAAATACAAATAAAGAAACAGATAGCACAGGATGCAAAATATTTATGTTTGTAATTTCTTCGTATTAGCTTGTTTTGAAAAATATATTAGAATTAACCTGAAAATACTGGCTCTAAAACGCTTCTTCATAACAAGTGAAAACAACATTGTAAATAACAGAGCCTGAAAGAAAGAGGATTATCAATCAACTAAATAATAAGTTAAACAATGAAGCCTACTTTATTTTTAATCACTCTGTCGTTAGTTATAATATCGGCGCTTTTTGTCTCTTGTGGGCAAAACCAAAGTTCAGAGTCCGCAAAAGAAATGGAAACTGTTTTTGTAAACCCGCCCGATTCCATTCAAACCAGTGTTTACTGGTATTGGATTTCTGATAATATCTCGAAAGAAGGTGTGGAGAACGACCTGATATCGATGAAAAAAGCCGGCATTAATCGGGCATTTATCGGTTACATTGGGCAGGATAATGTGCCTTATGGAAAGGTAAAGATCTTCAGTGACGAATGGTGGGATATTCTTCACGCGGCGCTAAAAAAAGCTACGGAGTTAGACATTGAAATTGGTATTTTTAATTCACCGGGATGGAGCCAGTCGGGAGGACCGTGGGTGCGAGCTGATGAAGCAATGCGTTATTTGGCTGCTTCAGAATTACATGTAAAAGGGCCGCAAAAGTTGAGTCAGAAACTTGAAAAACCGGTGGAGCCTTTTCAGGATGTAAAAGTGATTGCTTATCCTGAGCCAAAATTCTACGGGCAGATTTTTGATACGAAAACGGGAAATATCACATCTTCCCCAAAAGTGACGGGTTTAACAAAAGTAGTTGATAAAAATGCTGCAACCGGAATTAACTTTCCGGCAAACGGAAACTTCATTATCGATTTTGAAGCAAAAGCGCCGTTTACTGCGCGCAGTCTTTCCATCACTTCAATAAAGGTTCCGATAAACAATCCGGCTGAACTTCAGGTAAAGGAAAGCGAGGGAACATATCGTACCATCGCTGAATTTCAGATTGATAGGTACAATGCTGCTCTAAATGTAGGTTTCGAACCCTATGCTCCCATCGTTGTATCGTTTGCCCCGGTAAGTGCAAGCGCATTTCGTGTAGTGGTGAAAAATATCAATCCGGGAAATGGTCTGGCTGAAGTGGAATTATCTTCGGCTCCCCGTGTAGAGCGTTATCCGGAAAAAACACTGGCAAAAATGTTTCAGACACCGCTTCCTTACTGGAAAGAATACCAGTGGCGTGAGCAACCCGAACCCGGAGAAAATGATGCAGTTATTGATGCATCCAAAGTTGTTGATTTAACAGAAATGTTAGCTACAGATGGTACGTTAAACTGGGAAGTGCCTGAAGGAAACTGGGTAATCCTGAGAACCGGAATGACGCCAACTGGTGTGACCAACGCTCCTGCATCGCTGGAAGCAACCGGTTTGGAAATCGATAAAATGAGCAAAAAACATGTCGCCAAGCATTTTGATAGCTATATTGGTGAGATTCTACGACGAATTCCTGAAGCCGACAGAAAGACTTTTAAAGTGGTTGTTCAGGACAGTTACGAAACAGGTGGACAAAACTTTACCGACGATTTTTTGGCTGAATTTCAAGAAAGATACGGTTACGATCCTGTTCCTTTTTTACCCGTTTACAACGGTTTTGTGGTAAACAGTGAGCTGGAATCCGACCGCTTTTTGTGGGATGTTCGCAGAATGGTGGCAGACAAAGTAGCTTACGATTATGTGGGTGGATTACGAGATGTAAGTCATAAACACGGCCTGCATACCTGGCTCGAATGTTACGGACACTGGGGCTTTCCAAGCGAATTCCTGATGTACGGCGGACAGTCGGATGAAATTGGAGGCGAATACTGGAGTGAAGGAGAGTTGGGAAATATAGAGAACCGGGCAGCAACTTCAGCAGGTCATATTTACGGAAAAACAAAAATATCAGCTGAATCCAATACCGTTGCAGGAGGCTCTTTCAGTCGATACCCTGCAAGATTTAAGGAACGTACAGACCGTTTTTTTGCTGAAGGAATTAACAACACCCTTCTGCATGTTTATATTTCACAACCATACGAAGATAAAAATCCGGGGGTGAATGCCTGGTTTGGAAACGAATTCAACCGCAAAAATACATGGTTTGGTCAGATGGATGTTTTTGTTGATTACCTGAAACGATCTAACTACATGCTTCAGCAAGGCTTAAATGTGGCCGATGCAGCTTATTTTATTGGAGAAGACGCTCCGAAAATGACAGGGATTACCGATCCTGAACTTCCGGTTGGTTACCAGTTCGACTACATGAATGCAGAGGTAATCGAAAAATACATGACCGTTCAAAACGGTTTGATCACTTTGCCACACGGTACTCAGTACCGGATCCTGGTATTGCCAAAATTGGAAACCATGCGCCCCGGGTTGTTGGCAAAAATCAAGAACCTGGTTAACGAAGGGGCCGCGGTACTCGGTCCGGCTCCAAAACGTTCACCCAGTCAGCAAAACCAGCCTGAAGCAGATTTGCAGGTTGCCGAAATGGCTGCTCAGTTGTGGGGCGATGTTGACGGTGTGAATGTAAAATCTCGCAAAGTTGGCAACGGCCTGATTATGGATGGTTTGACAATGGCAGAGGCTTTTGCACTGATCAACTGCGTACCCGATTGCAAGGTTCCGGAAGATCACAGTATTCACTTTGGCCATCGGACAATCAACGGTGCAGAAGCTTATTTTGTAAGCAACCAAACCAACGCAACCAAACTTGTAACTCCGGAGTTTCGTGTGAGCGGTTTCCAACCCGAACTTTGGGATGCAACAACCGGATCAATCCGGGAACTTCCTGCCTATGATCAATTGGAAAATACAACAGCCGTCCCGCTTAAACTGGGACCTTACGAAAGTGCATTTATCGTGTTCCGCAAAAAAGCCGGTAAAGCCAAGGCACAGGGATTAGAGGCCAATTATCCGGAATCAAAAGTTCTTGCTGATTTTAACCAGCCATGGAAAGTTCAATTCAATCCATCACAACGCGGACCCGAAGAACCTGTGATTTTTGATAAACTGATTGACTGGACACAGTCCTCCGATGATAGAATTAAATATTACTCAGGAACAGCTTCTTATGAACAGAACTTTAATGTAGATGCATTGCCAACCGGAGAAAATATTCTGCTCAGTCTGGGCGATTTAACAGCCATGGCAAAAGTGTATGTGAATGGGAAATATGCAGGCGGTATTTGGACACCTCCGTATCAGCTTGATATTACTGATTTGGTAACACAAGGAGAAAACACACTTAAGGTTGAAGTGGTAAATACCTGGAAAAACCGGTTAATTGGCGATTTAAACCTGCCGGAGAACGAAAGAGAAACATGGTGTCCGGTTAACGAGTACAACGCCAACAGTCCGTTACAACCCTCTGGTTTATTTGGTCCTGTGGCCGTCGAAAGCGTGAAATATGCGTTTAAAATCAAATAAAATGAAAGTATTTTCAAATTTAATTTATCTGATATTTCTGCTGACGTTGGCAGCGGGTATTGCTTCCTGCCAGCCACGGGAAAAAGCTGAAACTACTATTTCAGAAAATAAAGAAGACTATTACCGCGATATTTATCCGGATACCTGGGTGGCAAACGATGCGCTTGGCCGCCAAATGCCATCATTTTCTGATGTTGGCCCGGTGAAGGATGATCAGCGCCGGGTAGTTGGAATATTCTACATTACCTGGCACACGCAGGATAAGCTTTCGATGAAACAACCTTATACTGCCGATGTTACCAAAATTCTGGAGAAAGATCCGAATGCCCGTTTTGAGGCAAATAATCCGCTTTGGACTGAGGGTTCATATCATTGGGGTGAGCCTGAAAACGGTTACTTCCTGAGTCAGGACGAATATGTGATTCGCAAAGATATGTCGATGCTCTCGGATGCCGGTGTGGATGTTTTGGTGATGGATGTAACCAATGCGGTTCGCTACTGGGATGAATGGGAGCTTACTTTCTCGACAATGGAAAAGATGAAGGCAGAAGGTAACAAAGTTCCGCAATTTATTTTTTGGGCGTTTAACGGGCCTGTTATCACAGTCGTTCAGGATTTGTACGATCGTATTTATAAAGAAGAAAAATACACCGATCTATGGTTTTACTGGGACGGAAAGCCTTTGTTACTTTACAATGGAGAGCCTACGGTAGATGCCAACGGAGGAGGGGTAAAAAATCCGAATCCACATTACGATGCCGCTGCCAAAACCGATAAAGACAATCCTCATTTTGGTAATCCGGATTATGCGGACGAGTTTTACCAGGACTACACCAAAGAAGTAAAAGAGTTTTTTACGCTGCGCACCATGTGGTGGGGCTATTACGAGTGGGCAGGTAAACGGTTTATCGGAACCGAGGATAACTGGAGTTTTGGGTACAGCATGGCCGACAAAAAGATTCAGGCATTATCAACACAAGAGCTGGTTTCAACGCACAACGGTCGATTGGAAGAAGCTGCGGTTACTCCGGCACAGCACCCGGTTACAATGACCAGCGAAAACATGGGTGTTGGTAAGTCGTGGTCGTTAAAAAACGGAGAACCCAAACTAAATGAATACGATTTGCCCGATTCAGCTCACGTTCCGTGGTTGGGTAAAACGGTGAAAGTTCCGGTCGGGTATGGTATTTATTTTCAGGAACGCTGGGAAGAGGCGCTGGAAGCTGATCCGCAGTTTTTGTATATCAACGACTGGAACGAATGGACCGCCGGCAAATATCAACCTGATGGCCGTGAAACAACACCCTGGCTGGGACGCGACAATACCTTCTTTTTTGTGGACCAGTACAATTCCGAATTCAACCGCACGGTAAGCCCGATGAAAGGTGGTTATACCGACAATTACTACATGCAAATGGCGCAAAACATTCGTCGTTACAAAGGCGTGCGTCCGATACCGGAACAGGCTGGTTTTACGAGCATAAAAATTGATGGCAGCTTTGACGATTGGAGAAAAATAAAAAATGAATTTCGCGACACACGAAACGATACTTTTCATCGCGATGCGCTGGGGTACGCCGGCATTCATTATACGAACAACTCAGGGAGAAACGACATCATTACATCAAAAGTAGCGGTGGATAAAGAGAATATTTCTTTTTATGCTGAAACTGGTACAAAGTTGAGTAGTTCCGAAGATAACAACTGGATGTTACTCCTGATCGATGCCGATCAAAATCCGGAAACGGGTTGGTATGGCTACGATTTCATGATAAACAAAAATGTGAAGGACGATAAGACAACGACTATAATGCGTTATGAGGGAGAGTGGAAAGAAGTTGCCGATTTGAATTACAACGCATCAGGAAATCAGCTTGAATTATCAGTGCCTCGCGAATTGTTAAATCTAACCGGCAATCAGCTGACTTTTGATTTTAAATGGACCGACAATCCAACTGATTTAAATGACCCGATTTCGCTTTGTACACATGGTGACACAGCACCGAACCGGAGGTTTAATTACCGGTTGATTTGGAGTAAATAATCTGAATTTGCAAAAAGAGTAAAGATGAAAATTCAATCCTTATCGATATTCAGAATTTTTGGCATAGGCTTTCTGTTTATTCTTGTTTTGTTAATGGCTTGTAAAACAGAAGTAACACCAAAAGATGACTATACGGTAGCTGCTTTTTACTGGCCGGCTTATCACTACGAGCCAAAGGCTGAATTTCTTTTCCCCGATAAAAAAGGAGAATGGGAGATAATCTACAATGCGGTTTCGAAGGAAGAAGGGCACAGACAGCCCAAAGTGCCGCTTTGGGGATATGTTGACGAAACCGACCCAAAAGTAATGGACCAGAAAATTGAAACAGCGGTGAACTACGGTGTTGATGTGTTTATTTTCGACTGGTATTGGTATCGTGGTAAGCCTTTCCTGGAAGATTGCGTGGACAATGGTTTTCTGAAAGCCAACAAAAATCGCATGAAGTTTTACCTGATGTGGGCCAATCACGATGCAACCACTTACTGGGACGTTGATAACCCCAGTATTGATTCGGTTATCTGGCCGGGAGAAGTTGATCGCCAACAATTTAATACTGTGGTTGATCGGGTGATTGAAAAATATTTCAAAGATCCTTCGTATTACAAAATTGACGGAGAACCTGTTTTTTGTATTTACGAGTTGAATACGCTAATTGATGGTTTGGGAGGTGCCGAACAAACCAAAGAAGCACTTGATTATTTCAGAAATAAAACAATTGAGGCAGGATTTCCCGGCTTGCATTTACAAGGTATTCTGTGGTCGGCGCTTCCTTCGTCGCTTTCGGGCGTTCCCGGCGATCGAATTGAAAGCCAGGATAAGGTGCTTGCATACCTTGGCTTTAACAGTTTAACCAATTATTGCTGGGCACATCTTCAAAATCCTGATGGCGATTACGAACAGTGGGCCAATGCTTCCACTGCTATGTGGCCCAAATTCTTGAATGATTTTTCGATTCCCTATTTCCCGAATGTTACCATAAGTTGGGATGCCAATCCTCGTTTTTTATTTAAAGCAGGCTATATCAATAATTCAACACCTGAAAAATTTGGCCGTTACGTGCGAAAAGCAAAAGATTTTGTGGACCAAAACCAATATAAAACGAAACTGATTACGATAAATGCCTGGAATGAATGGTCGGAAGGAAGTTACCTGGAGCCCGACACTACCTGGAACTATGGCTACCTGGAAGCCCTGAAACAAGCCATGGGTGAAAAATAATTTGAGACGGAATGCTTAGGGGTGCTACCTGAAAAAAATAAATGGATGATCTTGTAAAAACAACTTTTATCGCTTCTCGCTACTGCGTAAAACAACAAATTATGAATATAAAAAAAACCATAGCAATATTACTAATAGGAAATACCCTTGGAGGGCTTGCCCAGGTTCCGCCAATTGTGGAATCTGCCAATCAATCCATTCGATCCACCGCATTAACACAAAAATTTCTTAGCCCGACGCGCATTGTCTGGAAGTCGGACGAAACAGGGACGAAAGTTGTAAATGCCGAAAGCATTTTAAAACAAGGCATCGGGCAGGCTGATCTGAATCAGGGCAAATATTTAACACTGATCAACGATAATGAATCAAAAGCTGGTTTGATCCTTGATTTCGGTTGTGAAATCCAGGGAGGAATTGAAATTGTTACCACTATCAATAATCAAAATCCGGTGGGCCATGTTCGAATTCGGTTGGGAGAGTCGGTAAGCGAAACCATGAGTGATGCAGGAACAGATGGAGCTACAAACGATCATGCCATGAGAGATTTTACCGTTCAACTTCCGTGGCTGGGACGTCTGATCGTTGGCGAGTCGGGTTTTCGTTTTGTTAGAATCGACTTGGTTGATCCGGATACAAAAATTGAAATCAAGGAAATCAGCGCTGCATTCAGGTACCGCGACATCTCTTACCTTGGTTCTTTTACCTGTAACGATGAGCGTCTCAATAAAATCTGGATGACCGGCGCCTATACCGTTCACCTGAACATGCAGGATTATTTGTGGGATGGCGTAAAACGCGATCGCCTGGTTTGGGTGGGCGACATGCACCCCGAAGTTATGACCATCAACTCCGTTTTTGGTGACAACGAAGTGGTTCAGAAAAGCCTTGATCTGGCCCGTGACCTCACGCCGCTGCCAAACTGGATGAACGGAATCAGTTCGTATTCCATGTGGTGGCTGCTTATTCAGCGCGATTGGTATTATTACCACGGTAACCTGGATTATCTCAAAGAGCAGAAAGAATACATCAAAGACCTATTGCAGCTTTTATCGTCTAAAATTGACGAGAATGGCAAAGAGATTCTGGATGGAAACCGTTTTCTCGACTGGCCTTCCAGCGAAAACAAGGAAGCAGTTCATGCAGGTTTGCAATCGATGATGGCGATGACTTTCAACGCCGGCGCTGATTTGTCTGAAATTCTGGGCGACAAGGAAACCGCAAAGCTTTGTAAAGCAACCGTTGAAAAATTAAAGAAACATGTACCGGATATGGCCGGATCAAAACAAGCCGCTGCTTTGCTTGTCATGTCGGGATTGAAAACACCCGAACAGGCAAACAGCCAGATTCTTGCCAAAGACGGTGTTCATAAGATGTCAACGTTTTACGGATATTATATGTTGATTGCGCGGGCGATGGCCGGTGATTACCAGGGCGCAATCGACAATATCCGAGAATATTGGGGTGCTATGCTCGATTTAGGAGCTACCACTTTCTGGGAAGATTTCGATATCGACTGGACAAAAAATGCTGCTCGCATTGATGAGATTGTACCCGAAGGAAAAATCGATATTCATAAAACCTATGGCGGTTATTGTTACGAGCAGTTTCGTCACAGTTTCAGCCACGGCTGGGCGTCGGGGCCAACAAGCTGGCTTTCGGAATATGTGTTGGGTATAAATGTATTGGAACCCGGTTGCAAGAAAATAAAAATTGAACCTCATTTAGGCGATTTGCAGTGGGTAAAAGGTACTTTCCCAACGCCCTATGGGGTAGTGGAAATTGAACATCAAAAATCAGCTAAGGGGAAAATAAAAACAACTTACAAAGCTCCAAAGGAAGTAAAGATTATAAGTGCCAATTAATATTTTCTCAACAAATCTGATGGAAAAAGGAAAGTGAATGTGGTATTTCAATAGTGAACCTTAACAAGAACGATCATGAACTATAAAAACTTACTGCTGGCGTTTATAATTATTCTTTTTTCCTGCGCGAAAGAGAATGAATCATACAATCAGTTAAAATCTTCGTTTCTGAATCCTCCCAACTCAGCTAAGCCGGGCGTTTACTGGTATTTTATGGATGGTAACCAGGATAAGCAGGAGATGACGGCTGATCTTGAGTCGATGAAGCGAGTGGGGATAGAACATGTACTTTTTTTGGAGGTAAATGTTGGCGTTCCACAGGGGCCGGTTAAGTTTTTGAGTGAAGAGTGGCAGGAAAACTTTGTGCATATTGTCCGAGAGTATAAGTGTTTGCGAATTTATCCATAAGCGCACAAACTAGAAAAAAACGAACTGTTTCATGAATTTTAATATGCTTGTTTGTGAATCGAGGATCAGCCTGAGCTAATTCTCACATCTTAAAATTCATGTTCTTTTCATAGCTTTTGTTTTAAAATTTTAGTGATGCTGTTTACCTGAGGACTTTGGTTTTTGGCAATTTGAGTTGTCGAATTCATTTCTGCAATTAGCGTGAGAATCTGTCGTTCGCGTTCCGATACTCTTGTTACAAGTGGTTTATGGTCGGTGCCGATAATCTGGTTTGTTATTATCGATGAGAAATATTTTCGTCCTTCCTGTACTTGTTTAACCGCAAATAAAAACTCCTCAAAATCGCTTGACTGAGCGTATAGTGTACGAAAGATAATTATGTAACAGGTTACCGTTTACTGTAGGTTTGCAAATAGAATTATTTGTCTGATTTTACATGCAAATCCAACTGAGGAAAAGGAATATTTACATGGTTTTCGGCAAATTTCCGGTTGATGCTTTTGCGAATGTCGGACTTTACATTTTCTACACGGAAAATATTTTTGCTAAAAAACAGCAATTCAAAGTCGAGCGACGAACTGGCAAAATCGACAAAACGTGCCTTTACGGCTGTATGTTCAATTACTTCGGGATGTTCCAGGGCACTTTCCTTTAAAAGTCTTTCTACCAGGTCAATATCGCTTCCGTACGCTACACCAATTTTAATCCTAAAGCGGGTTTTGTGTGATTGATGGCTCCAGTTGATCACTTTGTTGTTAGTAATAATTGAATTGGGGATGATCACCACAATATCGTCACGTGTAAGTGCTTCCGAAGTACGCAATCCGATTTTTGTTATTTTCAAAATGTCGTGATCTACTTCAAGAATATCTCCAACTCTGATAGAGCCTTCAAATAAAAGAATAATCCCTGAAACAAAGTCGTTAAATGTTTTTTGCAAGCCCAAACCTACACCAACCAGCAAAGCTGCGGAACCTGCCATTAAAACAGTAAGTTTTACTCCGAATGATTCAAGAATAATCAGGGTTGTAATAATCCAGGCAACATATTTAATAATTTGATACACACTAAATAAATTGCCTTGTTTTGAAGGCTCCATTGACTCCTGCTTTCGGAAAAGGATCTTTTTTATAATCCAGAGTAAGGTTATTGTAACTACCAGGACAATTACAATAATCAGTACCGATTTCAGGTTAAAAACAAAATCTTTGTACTTAAAAATAGTGTGGTCAAATATCTTATCGATCGTTTCCATATAAGGTACTTCTACGTTTTAAAAATAACGTAATTTTTCAAAAAATCATTCGTCGTGTTTTTTTGTTTTTGCTGAATCGGTGCACAAGAATATAAACGAATAATGAAAACGAAATTCCAAAGATATTGGGATCCAACCCAAACGGTAAAGAAAAATTTCCAATAATAAGAAAAAGGGTAAAGGAGCCACCGGAGATCATTGACGCCAGTGCCGTATTGCAGTTAGATACGCGCAAAAAATAGAAATGTCGATCCAGCTCATTATTTCAGATCAACATTGAGTTCTATGTAAGAACTTTTTTCTTTGTGTTTTATAAATCCTTTGTTTATCAACGAGAAAATGGCTTCCTGTCCCTTGGTAGCCGAAATTTTCAATTCTTTAATTATGTCACCATACACACATTTCCCGTTTGTTTTCAGAAAATTTAAAATATCCTTTTCATACGGATTGCTCATTTTGTTTATTTCCACTTCTTTTTTGTCACTCATTTGTAAATTCATTTTTTCTCTGTTATTAACCGGTTATACTTTTCGCAGTTTTTCCACCCTTTTATTCCCCTGTTACAAAATACGTTGCGGTAAATAGCCAGTGGGGTTTTACTCACAATCTCTTTGCCTTTAAATACATCACATTCATTGGCAAACTTACATCTGCTCCCTAAATTCATGATATGTGTTTATAATAAATGTTCATACTTTCTATTTCTCCTGAGATATTGGTGTTTTTCAACGATGTCCCGCAATAATGATACCCCCTTTTCAAGAACGTTTTATTCATTCCGGTAGAGTTCAGCCGAGCAATGGTGTAGAGCGTTTTTATACCTTCTTTTTCCATTTCAGCTTCCATTTTGCCCAGTATTTTTAGTGCCAGTCCTTTTCCGCGAAATTCAGGCAGGGTTGCAAAATCGGTCATTTCAGCATTTTGTGCTTTCCTGTCGGTTTCGGCAGAAGCCAATGCAACCAGCCTTCCCTGGTATTCTACTCCAAAGTACAGCACTGCATCTTTCATGGTTTTTGCAATGTATGCCGGGTCGTGAACAGGAAACGGGTAACTATCAAAAACAGTTCGGTAAACCGATGCGATATTCTCGCAATCACGCTCGTTTAGTAAGCGTATCTGATAACTTTCTTCGTTTACATTGTTCTGATTATTTACTTCTACAGAAGACAATAAACTGCTCAATTCTTTAAGTTTACCGGTTTCGATGTTTAACAGACGGTCTGAACTCAGAAACTTCGACATAAAAAAAACAGTCTCCGAGTGGTTAAAAAAGCGGGGAATTTGTGCTTCTGTCATAAAGCCGTTGGCAATAAAGTGAGGTGCCATTTCTTGTGGTACCTTGCAAAATAATTTGGAATATCCCTTGCTTCGGGCCAGTTCGTTTATTTCCTGAATAATTGACGGGCAGTCCTGTTTTGCCAGTTTCATCAGATAAACCCGCTGATTTAGTTCTCCATGCTGAATCCATGTCCCGGTACCTATTTTCTCAATTTTATCCTGCATTTATTCCCTCCTTAAAATACGTTCGTTATCTTCCGGAATAAGAGAAATCGTACTGTCGGTGTCAGACAATAATTTCTCAATCCCGATAGCATGCGATTCATCTACTTCATTCAGTTTCAACTCCAGGTTACAATTTTCACAATCGCGATCACAATATTTTTGTTCATAACTATCGGGTTCCTGGTAAGTTGTTATAACCCCTTCGTAGTTTCGTAGTACTACTTTATTGGTTGACCACGAAATGATGTAATTGGGCATTGCCGGTATTTTTCCACCACCTCCGGGTGCATCAATAACGTAAGTGGGGCGTGCAAAACCACTGGTGTGCCCAACCAGGCTTTCCATAATCTCGATGCCTTTCCCAATGGGTGTTCTAAAGTGAGATAGGCCTTCGGAAAGATCACACTGATACAGGTAATATGGCCGTACGCGGTTTTGAACAAGTTTGTGAACCAGCGATTTCATAATGCGCGGGCAGTCGTTTACATCAGCAAGAAGTACAGATTGGTTTCCAATCGGAAATCCGCCATCGGCAAGTTTGGCAAGTGCTTCTTTTGCCGACGAGGTAATCTCATTCGGATGATTAAAGTGGGTATTGATCCAAAGTGGCTGGTACTTTTTTAAAATATTGACCAGGTCATCAGTAATACGATAGGGGAGAACAACCGGCATTCGGGTCCCAATCCGGATTACCTCAACATGTTTTATTTTAGATATTTCAGAAAGTAACCAGTCAATTTTGCTGTCGGGAAGCATAAAAGGATCACCGCCCGATAAAAGCACATCTCTTACCTGCGGTGTATTGCGGATGTACTCAATGCCTTTCATTAACTGTGCTTTTGACGGAACATAGTCGATGTCGCCAACTTTTCTTTTACGGGTGCAGTGCCGGCAATACATCGAGCATACGTTACTTACATGAAATAAAACCCTGTCGGGGTAACGGTGTGTAATGCCTTCCACAGGGCTGTCTTTGTCTTCCGATAAAGGATCGGCATGTTCCGATTTTAGGGTGATAAGTTCATCAATACTGCCAAAAGCCTGTTTAAATACCGGATCGGTACGAAAATGTTGTTTATCGATTAACGATAAATAGTAAGGAGTGATAGACAAAGGAAATTTATCAAATGTTTTTTGGAGTTCTTCTCTTTCTTTTTCCTGAAATTTTACACCAATTAGTTGTTCAAATTTGTCGAGCGATCTAATGGAGTGACTTAATTGCCATTTCCAATCCTTCCATTTCGATATTCTTGATTCGTGTTCAATTTGGTCGGCAATAAGTTGTTGTTTTTCGGTAAAAATCATTACGGCTGTTTTTTTGTCTGTTGCTTTTCAAGTTTAAAAGCATATAGTTTCTATACGAACAAAAATAGAAAAATTAAACCATCTCTAAAAATGAGTAAAATCGTATTTTACATATTTCACAATGCATTAACATGGTATTTAGAATCAGTTAAAACAAATTATTTATCTTTGTTGTAATAATAATTCCTGTTGAAATAAATCATATGACACGATTAATAATTGCTTCGAACCGCTTACCGGTGAAGATTGACAAAGACAACGATAAAATGCAGATTACACCTAGTGCCGGAGGTCTGGCAACAGGTTTAAAGTCTTATCATAAAGGCAATAACAGTGTCTGGATTGGTTGGCCCGGAATTATTCCGCAGTCGGACAAAGAAGCTGCCGAAGTTATGTCCTTGCTAGAGCAGGAACAATGTTTGCCCGTTTTCCTGGATGAAGAGTTAATCACCAATTATTACGACGGTTTTAGCAATGCAACACTGTGGCCACTCTTTCATTATTTTACTGAATTTACCGAGTTTCGTGAAAGATACTGGAAAGCTTATCGTAAAGTTAACGAGCTTTTTGCCCAAACAATTATTGACAATGCAAAAGAAAACGACCAGGTTTGGGTACATGATTACCAGTTGTTGCTGGTACCGCAAATTCTTCGGGAAAAACGTCCCGATCTTACAATTGGTTTTTTTCTGCATATCCCATTCCCTTCGTACGAAATAATAAGAACATTACCCTGGCGCGAAGAAATAATTGAAGGCTTGCTGGGAGCCGATTTAATTGGTTTTCATACCTACGATTATGCCCGCCACTTTATAAGTTCGGTAAAACGTTTGTTAGGATACGATGTTGAATTTAGTCAGATAAAACTGGATCACCGGAAAGTATTTGTTGATGTTTTCCCGATGGGGATTGATTATAAAAAGTTCGATCGGCTGGCATCAGAAATTCAAAGCAAGTCGATACAGGAGCGTTCGCAGGTACACCAGGATATTGATCGTTTTTTAATGAGTATGCCCAACCGGAAGCTGATTCTTTCGATCGACCGGCTTGATTATACCAAGGGAATACCCCAACGTTTAAAAGCCTTTCGCCACTTTTTGCGAAAATATCCGGAGTATCTGGAAAGGGTTTCGCTTATTATGCTCACTGTGCCTTCGAGGACCGATGTGGAACAGTACCAGAATTTAAAAAATGAAGTAGATGTGCTGGTGGGAAGTATTAACGGTGAGTTTGGGCGATTAAACAGGAACCCGGTTATTTATTTTTACCGGTCGATGCCGCTTGAAAACCTGATAGAGCTTTACAGTTCGGCGGATGTGGCTTTGCTGACTCCATTACGCGACGGGATGAACCTGGTTGCCAAAGAATACGTGGCCTCCAAAGTAAAACAAAAGGGCGTTTTGGTACTGAGTGAAATGGCAGGAGCATCAAAAGAACTGGGCGAAGCCATTGCCGTAAATCCCAATAACATTGCCGACACAGCCGATGCCATTTATCAGGCCTTAACAATGGACGACGATGAACGCACAAAAACCATGCGGGCTATGCAAAAGCGCATCAGACGATACGACATTCACAAGTGGGCAAAAGAATTTATGAAAACCTTGTCGGGCACTGTTGAAAAACAATCTGATTATCATGCCAGAAAAGTTTCGGCATCAATTAAAAATAAAATATTTAACGATTTTGAGAAGTCCGGTACCAGGGTAATTTTTCTTGATTATGATGGTACTTTGCAACGTTTTTTCGATAATCCGCAGGCAGCAGGCCCCGATCCGGAATTATATTCTATTCTTGATAAACTTTCGAACGTAGAAAATACACGTTTGGTACTGGTAAGCGGCCGCGACCGCGAAACCTTTAACAAGTGGTTCGGAAACCGCAATTATACACTAATTGCTGAACACGGAGCCTGGATTAAAAAGGTTGGCGAAGGTTGGAAAGAACGAAAACCTATAAATTCGGAATGGAAGGAAAATATATTGCCCGTTTTGGAATCGTACGTTGACCGAACGCCGGGAAGCCTTATCGAAGAAAAGACCTATTCGCTGGTTTGGCATTACCGAAAAGCCGATATAGAGCTTGGGGCACTGCGTGCACTCGAATTACTTCACGATGTTTCGAATATGATTTACAATCAGGACCTTGAAATTCTCGAAGGTAAAAAAGTGATCGAAATAAAAGTGTCAGGAATTAACAAGGGAATCGCAGCATCTGAATTCCTTCATGAACATCCGGCCGAATTTTCCATGGCCATTGGCGACGACTGGACCGATGAGTTTTTGTTTAAGGAGCTGCCAGAAAAGGCACACACTATAAAAGTTGGCAGTGAAAATTCAGTTGCCAAATATTATTTGACCAATTACCTGGAGGTACGTAAGTTCTTGACCGAAATCATACCCTAAGAAAACAAAACTTTCCCTATAAACTATTGTTAAACGAATGTAAAACCGGCCTGATCAAAGGTCTGCTTTAAAAGAAAAAAGAATGGATAACCTGAATTATGCAGTAATCGGGAATTGCAAAAGTGCTGCACTTATTTCAAACCGGGGATCAATTGACTGGTGTTGTCTGCCCGACTTTAATTCTCCATCTGTTTTTGCAAAAATTTTGGATGAAAACAGAGGTGGAAGTTTTGAAATTATGGTAAGTGATAATTACCAGATTAAGCAATCATATATCAGGACCACTAATATTGTTTCTACAATTTTCAGAAATGGAAATGATTGTTTTGAGGTGGTTGATTTTATGCCCCGGTATTTAAATGGCAACGGATATTTTAACCCGGCCGAAATTATACGGTACTTTAAATATGTTTCCGGAAAACCGGAATTTCAGTTGAAATACAATCCGCGGGTTGAATATGCGCGTTTCAATGTTAAACTGGAAGCTGAAGAAGAATACATAAAATGCTATACTATTGACGGTAATTACGATTCGGTGTATTTATATACCGATTTTGACAAGCAGGACATTCTCGAACAAAAAACAATTTGTTTACAGAATGATGCTTTTGCCCTGATAGCTTACGATCAGAAAATGTTGTCGCAAACACTTGATCGGCAATATTTAAAACTTCAGAAAACAAAAGTTTATTGGCTTGAATGGGCCAACAAGCTTACATCGTATGCGATGTATAACAAGGAAATCATCCGAAGTGCCCTGGTTTTAAAACTGCTAAGTTACGACAAAACAGGAGCAGTATTGGCCGCAGCAACCACTTCCTTACCCGAAACCATTGGTGAAGAACGCAACTGGGATTATCGTTTTTGCTGGATACGTGATGCTTCGATGGTGATAAAAATTATGTCGAGCCTGGGCCATTTGAATACCGTAAAACGGTTTATGCGTTTTATTATCGATATTATTCCTGATAAGGACGAGAAAATCCAGATCATGTACGGTATCAACCGTGAAAAAGTGCTGACTGAAGAAACACTTGATCATTTAAGCGGATACATGGGGTCGTCGCCAGTGCGAATTGGAAATGCAGCGTACCTGCAAAAACAAAACGATATTTATGGGATTTTGGTCGATGTTATTTATCAGCAGTTTACCGAGTTTAACATTTCGCTTGAAGACAGTGAGTCGCTATGGACGATTGTTCGGAGCATTGTTCGTATTGTCGAAAATAACTGGTACAAACCCGATAAAGGAATCTGGGAGATCAGGACCGACGAAAAGCATTTTACTTTCTCTAAAGTATTGTGTTGGGTAGCCATTGACCGCGCCGCAAAAATTGCAGGTTTTATTCATAAAGATAAATATGTGAAAGAATGGGAGCCTCTGGCAGAAACTATTCGTAACGAAATTCTGGAAAAAGCATGGAACAAAAAAATAGGGGCTTTTACGCAGTTTTATGGCTCTGATGATATGGATGCAGCTACTTTGTTAATGCAATCATATGGTTTTATTGATGCTTCCGACCCACGATATATACAAACTGTTAAAGCCACCGAAAAAGAACTGTGTGTGGATGGGTTGATGTACCGGTACAAAAACCGCGATGATTTTGGCTTGCCAAGTTCGTCGTTTACCATTTGTACATTTTGGTTGATAAATGCATTAAATGCCATTGGCGAAAGAAAGCGCGCCAAAGCACTGTTCGAACAACTTCTTTCGTACAGCAACCATGTTGGGCTGTTTAGCGAAGATATTGATTTTAAAACCAAACGCTTGCTGGGGAATTTTCCGCAGGCATATTCGCATTTGGCATTGATTGAAACAGCGATTAACCTTGCTAAAGGAGAATTAACAATAGACGAGCAAATTCTGGAAGCCATTCATTGATAAAGTGTACAGGCTTAGTTTCCCGATTCCTCAAGGTTATCTTCGAGTGTAAGCAGAGGCGAAGCTTCCAGGGTGTCAATGTCAAGAATTCGAATCAGCGTATTTAATCCTGACTCAACAATTTGAAGCTCGTCGCCGGTAAGTAA
Organism: Draconibacterium sp.; assembly: GCA_047975435.1. Taxonomy (GTDB): domain Bacteria; phylum Bacteroidota; class Bacteroidia; order Bacteroidales; family Prolixibacteraceae; genus Draconibacterium. Next base: position 19,283 of record JBKEDN010000184.1, read on the forward strand.
CTTTAATTTTTCGGAAAGCTGCATATGCAAAAGTGCAGGAATCCGGTTTAACAATTTATCGCCGGCAGATGTAAGCACAATGTTTACAACACGTTTGTCTCCTAATTTTGGTAAACGGGCGAGATAGCCTTTTTTCTCCAGCCGGTCTATGATACCGCTTACCGTGCTGGGGTTCAGATTTAAAAATTTTCGTATTTCGCCCTGTGTTGATTGGTAATTTGGTGACTGATGCAAATAATTCAAACAAAGAACCTGGGGAATGCTTACTCCGTATTCTTTTTGGATTTTTTTCGACTCAATATCAATCGAGCGTACTATTTTTCTGATTTTGATAAGTATATCAGTCGTTTCCATACGAACAAAAATACAAATGTTTTGAAATCTGCAACTTTTAGCCTTTTATCATCTGAAAAAAACGCCGAAAGATAAGTAATGACGATAAATCAAAAAACAGGGTTCAATGTAAAATTTATCTGAAATCATTTTAAATAGGGTTGCCGGATAAAAAAATCAAAGTATATTTGGGGCAAACAAAATCGGCAGGAATGAAGATGGATAACAGAAATAGCGTTTCTAAAGTTGCAGTAAACCACTGTGGCACCATGTTCATGTCGTCGGTTTCTATGTTTATGCGCCGGCCTTCTTTCGGCGGCTTCCGTTGATTGAAGGCATATTCGTATCCCGAGCGTTTAAAAACAAATTGGTTTTAATAAAAAATTTATAATTCGTATGTCGGATAAGGTTATTCGATTAGGTGGGGGCCATCTTGGCAACTCCGGTTCCATGGCTCATTTAGCACAGTATCTTCAGCGTTTCAACGGTCGTAAGTTTGTGGTGGTTTCGGCAGTACCCGATTTGCTGAATATTTTAAGTAACAGCATGGCAACAGTGCTGCAAAATCAGCCCAATCATTATGAATTGTTGGACAAACTACTTTCGGTACACCTGGATATTTCAAAGAAAGAAGCAAGCGATGCTTATCGCCAGTTGGCAGAACAGGCCAGTGGTTTGTTAAAAGGAATTGCATTGATTGGCGATTATTCGCGGGCTTTAAAAGATCAGGTGGTAAGTTTTTCGGAAAAGCTTACGGTTGAAATCGTGAAAACCATTTGGCCTGAATATCAGGTTCTTTTTCCTGAAGAAATGGGCTTGCAAACAACTTCTGATTATGGAAGTGCTTCGTTTGTATCGCTTAACGGGTCGTATTTTGACACACTCTCAAACGGCAGTTACATTGTTCCGGGAACCTACGGAATTACCGAAAACAATAAGATTGCGCGTACCGGGAAAACATCAGCAGATTATACGGCAGCGTTTCTAACCCGCGAGTTGGGAGTAGAGAGGCTTGAACTCTGGGACCTGGATAACGATTTTCAGAGAGCTGATCCGGCCATCATAAATAATCCGGAAATTATTAAGCGATTAACCTATTCCGAAGCCAGTGAACTGGCCTATTTCGATCATTACTCGCTGCATCCGAGAACCGTTGAACCCCTTGAAAGGACACATATTCCGGTTGTAGTGTTAAGTTCGGCTTCATCTGATGGTTTGGTGGAAACAATCATTAATACCGAAACATTTATTGAAGAACAGATCGTAAAAAGTGTAGCTTGTACCGACGATATCTCACTGTTAAAACTCGATGGCCCAGGAGTAGGGTTGAAGCCCGGAATTTTAGCCCGGGTCACTACTCAGCTAAACAAGGCCGGAATCAATATTAAATCGGTGATTACTTCGCAAACTTCCATCAATTTTATTTTAAATGAAGAAAATGGAGATAAAGCATTGTCACTGGTAAACGGACTGGGTTTTTCGTCGGTAACCGATATTTCGGTGGTAAAAGATCTTTCGCTGATCGGGATTGTAGGACACGGAATGCAACATGCTTATGGCGTGTCGGCTAAAATTTTTACAGCCGTGGCCAACAACCAGATAAATGTTGTTATCAGCGGGTCGGGAGCTTCCGATTTAGTTAGTTACCTGGTAGTTAGCAAGCCGGATAAGAAAAAAAGCGTTCGGGAAATTTACAGCGCATTTTTTGGTTGATCTAATTTTTTTGAAAGATCGAAAAGCAAGAACGGCCAAAAATTGTTACAACTAAAAGCTATTAACCCAAAAAAGAAATTAAAATGACAGCTAAAAAATTAAAATTTGAAACCCTCCAACAACATGCTGGCCAACAACCCGACCCAACTACAAATTCAAGGGCAGTACCAATTTATCAGACAACCTCGTTTGTCTTTAAAAATGCAGAACATGCTGCCAACCTATTCGGGCTGAAGGAATTCGGGAATATATATACCCGTATAATGAACCCTACAAGCGATGTGTTCGAGCAACGGATTGCCGCCCTCGAAGGCGGAGTAGCTGCTTTATCGGTAGCTTCGGGGCATGCAGCACAGTTTATCGCCTTAAACAATATCCTGGATGTGGGCGATAACTTTGTTTCTTCGCCTTATTTGTATGGCGGGTCGTACAATCAGTTTAGTGTCTCATTCAAAAGGTTGGGGATAGAAGCACGTTTTACCGCCAATCTGGAGCCTGCATCGTTTGAAGCGCTAATTGATGAAAAAACAAAAGCCATTTATCTTGAAACCATTGGAAATCCCGGATTTATTGTTCCTGATTTTGAAGCAATTGCTGCTGTAGCCAGAAAATACGACCTGCCTTTCATCGTTGATAATACTTTTGCCGGCGGTGGTTATCTGTGCCGTCCGATTGATTTTGGCGCAAACATAGTAGTTGAATCAGCTACCAAGTGGATTGGCGGACATGGAAACAGCATGGGAGGTGTAATTGTTGATGCCGGTACTTACAACTGGGGGAACGGAAAATTTCCCGGGTTCACCGAGCCTTCCGAGGGCTATCACGGATTAAAATACTGGGATGTATTTAATTTCGACGGCCCGTTTGGGAACATTGCCTACATTATTAAAGCACGTGTGGAAGGCCTGCGCGACTGGGGGCCGGCTTTAAGCCCGTTTAACTCCTTCCTGTTGATACAGGGGCTGGAAACGCTCTCGTTGAGAATGGATCGCCACGTTGAAAATACACTGGCTCTGGCAAAATGGCTGCAAAACCATCCTAAAGTGGAAAGTGTGAATTACCCCGGACTGGAAGGTAACCCTTCATATGAAAATGCAAAAAAATACCTTCCTAAAGGAGCCGGAGGTGTTCTGTCGTTTAATGTAAAAGGAGATAAAGACAATGCTAATCAGGTGGTGGAAGCGCTACAAATGGTCAGTCATCTTGCCAATCTGGGAGATACCAAAACTCTGATAATTCAGCCTGCTACCACTACACACCAGCAGTTGTCTGACGAAGCTCAAATTGCAGCCGGGGTTTTTCCAACCCAATTACGCGTAAGTGTTGGTCTGGAGCATATCGACGATATTATTGCTGATTTTGAACAGGCCCTGGATAAGGCTTAAATAAATACTTGTAACAGATAAAGAGTAGTGAGAAAGAATTCAAAAAAATGGTGCTTACCATGCAACAAAATTCGATCTCACTACTCAATACTCCGAAAACTAAAAATCGATAAAGATGCCACTGACGATTCCGGATAAATTACCCGCCATTAAAATGTTGGAGAAAGAGAATATTTTTGTGATGAACGAATCACGGGCTTCTCATCAGGATATCAGACCGCTAAGGATTGTCATTCTGAATCTCATGCCTTTAAAAATAACTACAGAAACCGATCTGCTGCGATTGTTGTCAAACTCCCCGCTGCAAATTCAAATCGACTTTTTGAAGATTAAAGGGCATACGCCGAAAAATACTTCTTTGGAGCACATGAAGGCTTTTTACAGAACCTTCGACGATCTCAAGCAAAAGAAATATGATGGGATGATTATTACCGGTGCACCTGTAGAACAGCTTCCTTTTGAAGCGGTAAAATACTGGGAGGAAATGAAAGTGATAATGAACTGGGCTGAAAAGAATGTTACATCAACCCTGTTTATTTGCTGGGCGGCACAAGCCGGGCTTTTTCATCATTACGGCATCCCGAAATACCCGCTTGACAATAAAAAATTCGGGGTATTCAAACATACGCACATCGATGAAAATCTCCCAATTTTCAGGGGGTTCGACGACGTGTTTTTTGTTCCTCATTCGCGACATACCGAAATACGCGCCGAAGACATAAACAAAGTAGAAGGGCTCAAAATTATTGCCTCGTCGGAGGATGCTGGTGTATGTATCGTTAAAGCCAAAAATGGGCGTCAGTTATTTATTACCGGGCATGCCGAATATTCAAGAAATACACTGAACGGTGAGTACCATCGCGACAAGGAAAAAAATCTTCCGATAGAAATTCCGGTGAACTATTATCCGGATGATAATCCGGATGAAATACCTTTGATGCGCTGGCAATCCACAGCCAATTTATTTTTTTCAAACTGGTTGAATTACTACGTTTACCAGGAAACTCCATACAACCTGGATGAAATTACCTCGTAAATTGTTTTTGTTGCAGACACTACTCTGGGTAGCTACCGTTTCATTTCAAAAAGTCAGTATTTAACCGTAATTTTGAATGAAAATAAAACCATATAAAAATCACATAAATGAAGAAAATAGCTGTTGTTTTGGCCGGATGCGGAGTGTATGACGGTGCAGAAATCCATGAAGTCACCTTAACAATGCTGGCAATTTCGCAGCAAGGAGCCGAATATCAATGTTTTGCCCCCGACACAAAACAAGCTCACGTTGTTAATCATCTTACCGGTGAAGAAATGCAAGAATCGCGCAATGTATTGGTAGAAGCTGCCCGGATTGCACGCGGTAACATAAAACCACTTTCAGAATACAATGCTTCGGATTTTGATGCAATTGTATTTCCGGGAGGATTTGGTGCTGCCAAAAACCTTTGCACATTTGCATTCGATGGCCCCGACTGTTTGGTGAATGAGGATGTTGAAAAAGCAATCCGGTCAACGGTAGTAGCAGAAAAACCTGTGGGGGCATTGTGTATTTCTCCGGCACTTATCGCCAAAGTATTAGGCGATGTGGAAGTAACCATCGGGCAGGATGCCGGAACAGCAGAAGCCATTGAGAAACTGGGTGCCACACATGTTAATACAACGCATGGGGATATTGTGGTAGATACGAAATACAAAGTTGTTACAACACCCTGCTACATGCTGGATGCCAACATCAGCCAGATTGCCGTTGGAGCCAATAATCTGGTTGCTAAAATTTTGGAAATGGCTTAATTTCTACTGAATAATCTTGAACACAATGAACCCGGTTCCTTTTGTTAATATTCACACACATCCGAATCATTTTGAAACGGATACCATCACGGTTCAGAACATTTATCCGGGCGATGGTTTTGCAGCCTTTACCGGCCGTAATTTTTATTCGGTTGGCTTGCACCCGTGGCACATCGGAAGCAGAGAAGAAAACAATGAAGCTTTACAACTGGTAGAAGAAGCGCTTGAGTTTGACCATGTAATATTTGTGGGCGAAGCGGGTTTGGACAAAGTATGCAAAAAGGACTTCGCGGAGCAGTTTCGCGTTTTTGAGGCCCAGGCTTTTATTGCAGAGGAATACCAGTATCCGCTGATTATTCATTGTGTGAAAGCATACAACGAAGTGATCGGACTTCGAAAAAAAATGAAACCTTCAATGACCTGGATTATGCATGGTTACAACGGTAGTTTGGAAATGACAAAGCAAATTTCGGAAATGGATTTTATGTTTTCGTTTGGCGACAGTTTATTCCGGAACAATACAAAGGCTCTTGAATCGTTTCGTTATTTGCCGCTAAACCGGATATTCTTGGAAACCGATGAAATGGATGGAAATGTAGAACAAATTTATGAGCGTGCAGCATTAATCAAAGATATTCAGGTGGATGAATTAAAAACCGCAATTTGGAAAAACTTTAACCGGATTGAAAAAACCTTGTTAGGACGTTATTGAATTACAAAATGAGTTGGCTGGAAAGAACTGAACTGCTTTTTGGAAAAGAGAAGCTGGAGAAAATAAAACAGGCAAATGTACTGGTTGTTGGGTTAGGTGGAGTTGGTGCTTATGCTGCCGAGCAGTTATGCCGGGCCGGAATCGGGAAAATGACAATTGTTGATGGGGATGTGGTGGAAGCGAGCAACCGTAACCGGCAGTTACCCGCGTTGGTTAGCACCAAAGGACTGCCCAAAGCCGAAATTCTTGCAAAGCGTTTTAAAGACATAAACCCTGAGATTGAACTAACAGTTGTTAACGATTATATTTGCGACGAACAAACCATAGAATTGCTTAAAAGTCAGGATTTCGATTATGTTGTAGATGCCATCGACACACTTTCGCCAAAGGTTTTTCTGGTATTTCATGCATTGCAAATGGGACTGAAAGTTGTGAGTTCGATGGGAGCAGGAGGGAAAACTGATCCATCAAAAATTGAACTTACCGACATTTCAAAGTCTTACAACTGCAAATTGGCAAAAATGATGCGAAAACGTCTTTCCCGGTTCGGAATTAAAAGGGGAGTAAAGGTGGTTTTCTCTTCAGAAGAAATTGACGAAAGTGCCGTGCGTATTGAAGAAGGGCGCAATAAAAAGTCAACGGTAGGAACCATTTCATACATGCCGCCTTTGTTCGGTTGCTTTATTGCCAGTGCTGTAATTCGCGACCTGGCAGGCTCCTGATTTTGATGAAAAAATGGAATTTTGAAAGAAATTTACCTAAAAATCCTTGCTATTTCAAAGATTCAGTTACCTTTGGCTCGTTAATTTAAAAACGAACGGATCAATATTTCCGTTTTAGAATTAGCAAAATTGGTCTTTATTTATTGATTGTTCAAACCGGTCAGTTCATCTTTCTTGTGTTTTCCCGAAGTTATTTCAATTGCTTTCAAGTTTCCTTTGTACTGTATTTAAGTAACCTCTAGGGGGTAATCCATTTTGAATGGTTTACTGCTGGTATAAAAAATAATATTCACTTTTTAAAACAGTATAAAATGAACATTTACGTTGGAAATTTGCCCTTCAATTTGGGCGAAGAAAATTTAGTTGAGATTTTTGAAGAGTACGGTGAAGTAACATCGGCAAAAATTGTAATGGACAAACTTACAGGCCGTAGCAAAGGTTTCGGTTTTGTTGAAATGGAAGATGAAAACGCTCAAAAAGCGATTGAAGAGCTGAACAACGCCGAAGTAGGCGGAAGAAACATTAAAGTTAATGAATCAAAACCTCGTGAGAACAACTCTCGCGGTGGAGATCGCGACCGTAGAGGTGGCGGTGGTTTCCGTCCAAGAAACCGCTATTAATATTTGGTAAACAAAATGCCTGATGCTTATTTCGGATAAGTTGTCAGCATGAAAGAATAGAGAAAGGAATTCGAAAGAGTTCCTTTTCTTTTTTATTGAATAATCCTAATTTCGAAAGCTTTGAAAAAGTGCCATAATGAGTGAAATAGTTTTTCTAAACGGAGCTTATGTTGAGCGGTCAGAAGCAGGGATCTCACCCGATGACCGTGGGTTTATTTTTGCGGATGGTATTTATGAAGTTACCAAATTTTACAACGGAAAAGCCTTCCGCATAACTGATCATCTGGAACGTTTAAAACGTAGCCTGAAAGAAATAAACATTAACTTCCAGCCTGTTTCAGAACTGGAGAGCATCTCATTAACACTTCTCGAAAAAAATAGGCTGATGAACACACATGCCGGTGTTTACTGGCAAATCAGCCGTGGAGCACATCCGCGTGTCCATCATTTCCCAACCGAAATAACTCCTACTTTATATGCTTTTGCATTTCCGTTACCATCGGCTGAAGAGAAACTTGCTAAAGGGATAAAAGTGATTGTTCAGGACGATATTCGATGGAAGAGGTGCGACATTAAATCAGTATCGCTTTTACCCAATACAATGTTGTACAACAAAGCCGTTGAAAGTGGGGCAGGAGAAAGTATTCTTGTTCGGGACGGATATGTTACAGAAGCAACACATTCAGGCCTTTTTACAGTAAAAAACGGAGTTGTAATTACCCGGCCACTTTCGAATTTAATACTGCCCAGTATTACCCGAAAAGTAGTGTTGGAGCTTTGTGCCGCCAATCAGTTGCCGGTAGAGGAAAAGCTGTTCACCGAAAATGAATTAAAGGAAATGGATGAAATCTTTATTTGCGGAACCGGCAGTGAAATTATGCCCGTAGTTCAGGCAGATGATATCCGAATTGGCAACGGAGAACCGGGCACTGTAACACGTAAAATTCAACAACTGTTCTTTGACGCTGTAAATCGCCTGTGAATTCAGAAAACCAAAAGATATGGATATTCAGAAATATGAAAAGAAAACACTTTGGGTAGTATTGCTTACCATGGTCACTATGGTTATTGAGATTGTATTCGGAGTAACCACAAAATCAATGGCATTACTGGCCGATGGAATTCATATGGGATCGCATGTTTTGGCGATTGGTTTAAGCTGGCTGGCGTATGTTTTTGTTCGAAAGGTGCAAAAAAGCGACAAATTCAATGGTGAGTCCGGAAAGATTTTGTCTCTTTCGGGATACAGCAGTGGCTTGATTTTGCTGCTGTTTGCCATTGTAATTTTATACGAAGCAATCCGGCGATTTATTGAACCGGCCGATATTGTTTATCGCGAGGCAATACTGATTGCAGTGATTGGTTTGGCAGTAAACATCGCCAGTGCATTTTTATTGTATCACGATCACGAACATTCTGATGTAAATATACGGGCAGCTTATCTGCATGTAATTGCTGATGCCATGACCAGTTTGTCTGCCATCCTGGGCTTATTGGCTGCCATGATTTGGAATATTCCGTTTATCGATACCATTGCCGCCGTTATCAGCTCACTGGTAATTACCAAGTGGTCGGTGGGTTTGTTAAAGGATTCGGCCATGCTGCTGCTCGATATGCAAAAAGATGAACATCATCCCGATCATCACCACCATCATTAAAAAAAGTATCGATTTTTAGCTGATTGAACTCCAGTCGAATTCGGTTTCTTTGTTCGAGAGTAAACTTTGCAGTAATAAACGGTTGTTTTCTTTTTGAAGAAAAGGGTCTTCATCCAGAATATCGTTGGCAACATTTCGTGCCATCTGAAGTATTTCTCCGTCTTTTCCAAGATTCGCAATTTTCAAGTCGAAACCCATTCCGCTTTGTGCTGTCCCTTCCATATCGCCCGGTCCGCGAAGTTTCATATCTACTTCGGCAATTTCAAATCCATCGTTGGTACGTACCATCGTCTCCAGTCGTTTGCGGCTTTCGTTACTCAATTTATACGACGACATCAGGATACAGTACGACTGTTCCGCACCGCGGCCAACCCTTCCGCGTAACTGGTGTAATTGCGAAAGCCCAAAACGCTCGGCACTTTCAATTACCATAACCGAAGCATTCGGAACATCAACACCTACTTCAATAACCGTAGTAGCAACCATAATCTGTGACTCGGCATTTTTAAAATGCTGCATGGCATTTTCCTTTATTGCCGGCTTCATCTTTCCGTGAACCATGCTGATTTTAAAATCCGGGAAAGCCTCTGAAATATGCCGGAAACCTTCTTCCAGGTTTTTCAGGTCCATTTTTTCCGATTCTGAAATCAACGGATAAACAATGTAAACCTGGGTTCCTTTTTCAATTTGCTGCTTTAAAAAATTATTGAGCTGTTTTCTTCTGTTCTCGTAAAAATGCATGGTCTGAATCGGTTTTCGTCCCGGAGGCAGTTCATCAATCACCGAAACATCCAGATCCCCGTAAACTGTCATTGCCAGTGTGCGCGGAATAGGAGTGGCAGTCATTACCAGAATATGTGGCGGAATCAATTCGTTTTTTTGCCACAATTTGGCACGTTGCGCAACCCCAAAACGGTGCTGTTCGTCAATTACAACCAAGCCAAGTTTGTCGAATATAACAGCGTCTTCAATCAGGGCATGTGTCCCGATAATGATCTGCATTTCACCCGACTGCAGCGCTTCGTGTAATTCTTTTCGTTCACTGGTTTTTGTGGAGCCTGTCAGCAATCCTACTTTTATATTCATGCCATTAAGGAACTTCGAAATAGATTGAAAATGTTGCTGGGCAAGAATTTCTGTCGGCGCCATTAAACAACTCTGAAATCCGTTGTCCATCGCCAAAAGCATTGTCATAAGGGCAACCAATGTTTTGCCACTGCCCACATCTCCCTGCAGCAAACGGTTCATTTGTGTATTCTGATTTACATCGCGACGTATCTCTTTTATCACCTTTTTTTGAGCGTTGGTTAGTTCAAACGGTAGAAAATCGCTGTAAAATTTGTTGAAGTTGTAGCCTACATGTTCAAATCGGAATCCTTTAAATTTCTGATTGCGGTTGTGTTTTATTGCCAGTATTTTCAGCTGAATAAAGAAGAGCTCTTCAAATTTAAGGCGAAAAATTGCTTTTTTAAGTTCCAGTGTCGATTCCGGTTTGTGAATATTAACCAGGGCTTCTTCCAGCGACATCAGCTTTAAACGCGAAACCAAATCTCCGGGCAGGGTTTCACGTATTTTGCCACGAACAACATTCAAAAGTGTCAACTGTATTTTATGAACCGCCTTGGAATTCAGGTACTTTTTTTTCATGTTTTCCGTGGTATTGTAGTACCCCTGGAAAAGCCCCGACGGCGCCAAAGTCTTTTCTTCTTCCGTTTCCAGCTCGGGATGCACAACACTTATTTTCCCGCCAAAATCAGAAGGTTTTCCGAAAACAATGTATTCTTTGTTTAATTTCAGGTTTTCCTTTTGCCATTTAATGGCCCTGAACCAGATCAATTCTATGCTTCCCGTTTCGTCGTAAAACCGTGCACTCAGCCGTTGTTTATTTCCGGCACCAACGGTTTCCATCGCCCGAATTTTACCTTTTACCTGAATGTAAGGCATCTGCGAATGAATCTCGGAGATCTTATAAAATTTAGTACGGTCGATATATTTGTACGGATAATAATAGAGCAGGTCTCTGAAAGTAAATATTTTCAGCTCCATTGACAGGATTTCGGCTCTTTTGGGGCCGACTCCGGGTAAGAATTTTATTTCCTGATCAAGAAAATCCGGCATGAAACAAAGATAATTATTCGGTTTATTTTCGCTGAATGAAGAAGGATGAAATGATAAACAAAATACTCATGAGGCTGTTCCAAAAGTCTGAAAAAATGTTATTCAGAATTCATTTTGGAATCTACCCTGACTGATTTTTAGTCATTTAAATATCCTGTAATAAATTCTGGATGACGAAACAAGAACTTTGACGACAATCTCAATGAACCGCTTGCTAATTGCCGGAAATACATTTTTTTCAAAACTTTATTTTCGAAAAGAAAAAGGTATATTTATGGCTTCATTTTTGGGGCTTGTAATGCCCAATCAAAAATAACTACCAATTAGAAAACCACACAGATGAAGGAAAAAATCATTGAAATTGAGAATATTGTGAAGAGCTACAAGGTAGGTACCCAGGTTGTACGCGCCTTGCGTTCTGTTTCGCTTGATATTTACAGGGGTGAATATGTGGCTATTATGGGGGCTTCCGGATCAGGAAAATCAACCCTGATGAATATTCTTGGTTGCCTGGATACACCAACCAGCGGGAAATATGTTCTGAATGGGAAAGACGTAAGCAGTTTAACGGATGATAGTTTGGCAGAAATCAGAAACTCAGAAATAGGTTTTGTTTTCCAGGTTTTTAACCTGCTGCCCCGGAATACAGCCCTTGAAAATGTGATGTTGCCACTGGTTTATGCCGGTATTCGAAAAGCCGAGCGAAAAGAGATGGCTGTAAAAACACTGATTGAAGTTGGTTTGGCAGACCGTATGGAACACCGTCCCAACGAATTGTCGGGAGGACAACGACAGCGGGTTGCTATTGCACGGGCGCTTATTAACAGGCCGGCATTATTGCTGGCCGATGAGCCAACAGGAAACCTTGATTCAAAAATATCGGAAGAAATTATGAAATTGTTTGCCGATATTCATCGCAAAGGGAATACGCTGGTAATGGTAACACACGAAGAAGATATTGCCCGGCATGCGCACCGTATTATTCGTTTGAAAGATGGAGAGATTGAATCGGATATCATCAATGAAAATCCGGTTTACTGAAAACATGTGCAATAAAAATAGAAAGTGAGTAAGTGTAAATAAAATCCCGGGAACGTTAAATCCCGGGATTTTTATTTACTTGCCGGCAAATATTGAATTATGGCGAACGAATTTAAAATTTATACAAAAACCGGTGACGACGGAACAACCGGATTAGTTGGCGGAACCCGTGTAAAAAAATATGCATCGCGTCTGGAAGCATACGGAACAATTGATGAGTTAAACTCGGTTTTGGGAGTAATCCGCTCGCTGGATATCCCACAGGAAATAACGGAGTTGCTAATCAGAATCCAGAATAAACTTTTTAACATTGGTTCGCGCCTGGCATCTGATGAAAAAGGAGACGAGATTACCTTTGGACTGGCAGTTCAAAAGGAAGATATCGAGGTGTTAGAAAAAGCAATCGACCAATATCAGGAAGAGCTGCCGGAGTTGAGAAATTTTATTCTTCCCGGAGGTGAACTGTCAGTAGCACAGTGCCATGTAGCACGAACCATATGCCGCAGGGCCGAACGCCGGATTGTCGAATTTTCGGAACAGGAAAACGTTCAGCCTGAATTAATTAAATACATAAATCGTCTTTCCGATTATCTGTTTGTTCTGGCACGTTATCTGGGGCATAAAAAGGGCATTGATGAAACTCCCTGGAAGTATTGATAAATTTCTCTAATGAAAGTTTGTTCGTATCGATTTTTTGTTATATTCGCGAAAATTTTTAAAACGAGTTTAACTTCATAAAATTACAATACATGTACTGGACTCTGGAACTAGCTTCGAAACTGGAAGACGCGCCCTGGCCGGCAACAAAAGACGAATTGATCGATTACGCTATTCGCTCAGGCGCTCCGTTGGAGGTAATTGAAAATCTTCAGGAAATTGAAGACGAAGGTGAGATGTACGAAAGTATCGAAGATATCTGGCCGGATTATCCAAGCAAGGACGACTTCTTTTTTAACGAAGACGAATATTAAAAGCAAAATAAAAAAGCATCCGTCGTTTCGGATGCTTTTTAGTTTCAGTATTTTAAAGACTTAACGTTTTCCAGCCTTGTTTAAGGTACTCCGAAAGTGGAATTCCCATACCTTTTACATCTACCCCTAATTCCGCGAGTTTTTTGTCAACGTTATACATTTTAGCACAGTACATACAGGCTTCTGTTTTTACACCGGCTTCCTGCATTTTTTTGATATAATCCTGAATCATGGTGTTTTCGGCGGCCAGTTTAGCTGACGGGCCCCAAATAATCAGCACCACCTCGTCGAACCAGCCTTGCTTTTTTGCATTGAGCGTGTACATAAAAGCCATCTTTTCGGCAACTTCAGGATCGCCGCTTGTCCAAAGCACGGCCAGTTTGTTTGAATTATCTTCCATTTCTGTTTTGTTTTGTGCAAATACCCCTGAAAACAAAGTAAGTGCAAATAAAAAGAGGAGCAAATGTTTCATAACTGCATATTTTAAGTGATGTGTTTCAACAGATCTTTTACCGGGATCAGATCAAATTCAGAGTACTTATATTCTTTAAAATCAGCAATAAATTCCTTATTCAACATAAACAGCTCGCTGTTGAATTTGTCTTGCGGAAAAGTGTTTTTGTCGGTAAATTCATCCATGTCGAATTCGGTAAAATTCAGTTCACAGGCCGAAAGTTCCCAATCTCCTTCTTCGTTCATGTATAACAACGGAAGACCATGAGTCCGGCAGATTACGGGTCTTTCTTCGTAAATGGCACATTGGTGGTTTTTCAGAAAAGCACAGTTTTCTTCCTCCGTTACAGCCGGCACATTGTGTTGATATCCATTTTCTTTCAGCCGATCGCGTATGTGGTAAAATTCAACCGGAAAAATACGATAGTCCATACAACACAAATCACAACCTGCTTTACACATCATATGCTTTTGGTGCTTATTTGCCAGTTTTTCTGAAAGGGAATCTATTTTGTCTCTTAACTTTTTATAAGCTCCTGACTTCTCTGTTTTTTTCATTTTAAATGAGTTTTAAAATCATTCAAAATAAAGGTAATTTTCTGTACTTTAATTTCCAAATTGCTATTTTTGACAGAACAGGACAGAACAGTAAGACTTAAATCAATGAAACAGGCATGAGTCCGCCAACTGGCGAATCACACACAGGTGGGTAATTACAATCTTACGAGTTACCTGTCTGCCGAACAGACAGGCATCTTATACCTTAGAAACAAACAATTTTAAACAGATGAATAAAAAATTATCTTTATCAATGATACTACTGGTTTGCAGTAATATTTTGTTTGCTCAAAACGAGAATTTTGATTTCTTCGACACCAGTTTACCAACTGACGAACGTGTTGACATACTTGTTTCTCAAATGACCTTGCAGGAAAAAGTTGATCAGTTGCTTTTTACATCAAAAGCGATCGATCGGTTACAGGTTCCGGAATACAACTGGTGGAACGAATGTTTGCACGGAGTAGCCCGGGCCGGTTATGCAACGGTTTTTCCTCAATCAATCAGTATTGCTGCATCCTGGGACAACGATTTAATGTACCGGGTGGCAACCGCCATTTCAAACGAAGCCCGTGCAAAGCACCACGAATTTGTACGCGAGGGAAAACGTGGTATGTACCAGGGCCTGACTTTTTGGTCGCCCAATATCAATATTTTCCGTGATCCGCGTTGGGGGCGTGGCCACGAAACATATGGTGAAGATCCGTATTTAACAGGAGAACTAGGAGCTGCATTTGTAAAGGGTTTGCAGGGAAACGATCCGAAATACTTAAAAGTGGTGGCAACTGCAAAACATTATGCGGTACACTCCGGCCCCGAACCGCTGCGTCATGAATTTAATGCAGTAGTAAGTGAGCGCGATTTGAGGGAGACCTACCTGCCTGCTTTTCGCACTTTGGTGAAAGATGCCAATGTTTATTCTGTAATGGGTGCTTACAACCAGTTTAAAGGTTATCCGTGTTGTGCCAGCCCCGATCTTTTTCATATCCTTCGCGACGAATGGGGTTTTAAGGGATACGTAGTTTCCGACTGCTGGGCAATCTCCGATTTTTATATGTTTCAAACTTTTTCGAAAGATGCTGCAGAAGCGGCAGCGGCTGCCGTAAAAGCCGGTACCGACCTGAATTGTGGGGTTTCATTTGCTCATTTACCCGAGGCTGTAAAACGCGGTTTAATTACCGAAGACGAAATTGACGTGGCCGTAAAACGTTTGTTTATGGCGCGTTTTAAACTTGGCATGTTTGATCCGGATGAAGATGTAGCTTATGCGCAGATTCCGTTTTCGGTAAATACTTCGAAAGAGAACGATGAACTGGCATTGGAAGCAGCCCGGAAAAGCATTGTTCTGCTCAAAAACAAAGATCAGGTTTTGCCACTTTCAAAAACGATTAAAACACTGGCTGTTATTGGACCAAACGCAGATAACTGGGAATCGCTGGTAGGAAATTACAACGGAATTGCAAAACATCCGGTTACTGTTTTGAAAGGTTTACAGGAAAAGCTGTCAGATACCGAGATCCTTTACGCCGAAGGAAGTCACCTGGCAAAAGGCGTGAGTAATCTTCATGTAATTCCGGGCGCCTATCTTGAAACACCCGATGGGAAACCCGGTGTTGCAGGAGAATATTTTGCAAATGCAAAACTGGAAGGACAACCGGCTTTTACACGTGTTGATAAAAACATCGATTTTTATTGGGAAAACGGTTCGCCTTCACCCGAGCTGGACGATGATGATTTCAGTATTCGTTGGACAGGTTACATTGTTCCCCCGCTTAGCGGAACATACAACATCGGTTGTTGGGGAATGCCAACGCTCGAAATATGGATGGAAGGAGAAAGAATCCTGCAACATAATTCTGAACACCATGCATTTCATCATGAAAAACCGGTAAAACTGGATGCCGGGAAAAAATACAAGTTTGTGTATGAATATAAGAACCGGCACGGCGATGGGGATGCAAAACTAATGTGGACAATGCCCAATGATAATATGCTCGAAGATGCCGTTGCAACTGCCCGGAAAGCCGATGCAGTTGTTTTGGTACTTGGACTCTCGCAACGCTTGGAGGGAGAGGAAATGCCTATTAAAGTAGATGGTTTTGAAGGCGGCGACCGCACTCATTTAAAACTGCCGGAAACGCAACGGGAATTGATGCAGGCTGTAAAAGCAACCGGAAAACCGGTCATTCTGGTTTTATTAAACGGGAGTGCTCTTGCTGTTAACTGGGCCAACGATAATCTGGATGCGATTCTTACTGCCGGATACCCTGGTCAGGAAGGAGGAACAGCGGTTGCCGATGTTTTGTTTGGCGATTACAACCCAGCCGGACGATTACCGCTTACTTATTATAAATCGGTTGATCAGTTGCCACCTTTTGACGATTACGATATGAAAGGGCGGACTTACAAATATTTTGAGGGTGATCCCTTGTACCCCTTTGGCTTTGGTTTAAGTTATACCAGTTTTGAATATTCGTCTCTAAAAATGCCGAAAAAAGCAAAAATCGGTGAAAAAATTAAAGCAAGTGTCATTGTTACAAATACAGGTGAAAAAGATGGAGAAGAAGTGGTTCAGCTGTATTTGAAAGATTTAATCGCAAGCACGCCACGCCCTAAATATCAATTGGAAGGATTTAAACGAATCTTTCTGAAAGCAGGCGAATCAAAAGTGGTGGAATTTGAACTGGAATCACGTCAGTTTTCAATAATCGGGAAGGATGATAAACGCGTAATTGAAGCAGATGATTTTACTTTGTTTTTGGGAGGAGGACAACCCGGCGCGGTAAATACAAATTTTGTTTCGGGCACATTAACACTAAAAGGCAGCAACTTATTTGTTGAATAGTGTGCATTTTTCCCTGAAATAATTTGAATATGTGGATATTCTTTTTACGAAGTAGCTGTATTTCTTGCAGATTACTCTTAGCTTTATGGCTGATCATTTTGAACCAAAAACCAAATTTATGTTCAGATATTCTTTTCCCGTACTGTTAAGTCTGTTAATTCTGTCCGGTCAGTCAATTGCGCAGAAGATAATTGAAAAAACACCTGCAAATGAGCGGGAGAAATGGTATGGAGAGTTTGTAACCATGAAAGAGTCTTCTGACTACAAGCAACTTTCCTGGCAATTTATTGGGCCAACAAACATTAGCGGGCGTATGACCGATGTGGAAGTTGTTCGGCCAAAGGGGAAAAACTACACCATTTATGTAGCAGGAGCGTCAGGAGGTATCTGGAAAACAGAAAACGAAGGAGTAAGCTGGACCCCGGTGTTTGAGCATGGCATGTCAACGGCATTCGGAGATATTGCCCTTGATCCGCAAAGCCAGGAAACAATTTGGGCGGGTACTGGTGAGGCAAATATTTTTAGAAGTTCGAATGCCGGTGCCGGAGTCTATGTTTCAAAAGACACCGGTAAATCATGGACACACAAAGGCCTGACAAATACCAATACAATTGCACGTATTCTTGTTCACCCGAATAATTCGGATGTGGTTTATGTGGCAGCCGGTGGAAATGAATGGACAAACAACAGTGAACGTGGTGTTTACAAAACCACCGATGGCGGAACAACCTGGAAAAAGATTCTTTATGTTGATGAAATGACCGGGGCTTACGATCTTGTAATGGATCCGAATGATCCGAATACGATTTACGCAAGTATGTGGCAACGAATCCGTAAAAAATGGAACGATCCGCGTACCGAAGCAGATTATAAAAATACAGGTCTTTACAAAACAAGCGATGGTGGCAAAAACTGGAAGAAAATAAATACCGGTCTGCCGGCATCCAACCAAAGAGGAAGAATTGGAATTGATCTTTGCAAGGCTCAACCCAACACCTTGTATGCTTTTGTTGACAATTACGAAAAGCTTCCCGAGGATCATTCCATGAACCAGGAAGAAGATGCTTACGGGCGGCCAAGCAGCGGAAGGATTAAAGGAGCTACCATTTATCGGTCTGACGATGCCGGTGAAAGCTGGAATCAGGTTAGTGAGCAAAATGAATACATGGAAGGAATGTCGGGAACTTATGGATGGGTTTTTGGCCAGGTGAGTGTTGATCCGGTAAATCCTGACAAAGTCTATGCAATGGGCCTTTTTCTGAATGTTTCAGAAGACGGGGGTAAAACTTTTCACCGAATCGGTGATATGCACATGGATCATCACGGATTATGGATTGATCCGGACAATACAAACTACCTGGTGAATGTTAACGATGGCGGAGTGGCCATTTCTTATGATGGAGCGAATTTCCGCACGTTTTACGATAATTTGCCACTTGTTCAGTTTTACAATGTAGGCATGGATGATACAAAACCTTTTCATGTTTACGGTTCTATTCAGGATCACTTTAGTTATCGTGGGGTGGTGGATTTGCGCCGTGGCCGCGACCGGATTCCTGCAGGTGAATTTGAAAGTACCCCGGGAGGTGAAGGAAGCATTCATGTTGTAAATCCGAAAAATCCGGATATTTTATATTCAGCCGGATTTTATGGCACCATCACCCGAAGTGTGCTTAGCACGGGTGAAGCAAAAGTAATTATGCCACCGGTACCAGAAGGCGTGGATAAACTGCGGGGACAATGGTTGGCACCTTTCATCCTTTCTCCGCATAATACAGGGATTATTTATCATGGGACACAGTTTGTGCATCGTTCGATGGATGAAGGTGAAACATGGGAAAGAATCAGTCCTGATCTTACATACAACGACGCGGATAAAAAAGGTGATATTCCGTATCAAACCATTTTTGCCATTAGTGAATCAACACTGAAATTTGGAGTGTTATATGCCGGAACTGACGATGGTCGCGTATGGATGACTTTAAACAGCGGGGAAAAATGGGAGGAGATCAACAAAGGACTGCCTTACCGGAAATGGGTATCGCATATGGAGGCTTCGCGTTATGCTCCCGGCCGTGTTTATATGACACAAAACGGAAAACGTGACGACGATTTTGCTGCTTACATCTGGAAGTCGGAAGATTATGGAAAAACATGGGAAAGCATCAAAAACAACCTTCCTTACGGACCGGTGAATGTGATTCGCGAAGATCCGAAAGATGAAAACATATTGTACGTAGGCACCGATTATGGCGTGTTTGTTTCTTCCGATCGTGGAAAAAGCTGGCAAACGCTTGTCGGAAATTTACCAACTACCTATGTGCACGATATCAATATTCATCAGCGCGACGACATTGCCGTGATTGCCACACACGGCCGCGGAATGTGGGCACTTGATGTTCGGGTGATGCGCCAGGTGGCAGAAGTGGCTGCCAGTGGTGCGATGTTAAAAATTCTTGAAATCCCTGAAGTTTTTACTCCCAGGGGAAGACGTTGGGGAGGTTCTCAAGGTATTAATATTCCTTTCTATTTAAAGAAGGGAGAAGCAGTGGAAGCAGTTATAAGCAATGCTGATGGCAACGTTTTAGTAACTGAGAAAATAGATGCTTTGAATGGATTAAACTACATAAACTGGGATCTCCAGAATAAAGACAAAGAACTTGCTGAGGCCGGACAATACACAGTCAAAATATCGGGCCCGGGATTTGAGAAAGAAAAGAAATTTGAAGTAACGGAATTCAGAAGAAGATAATACTTTAGGATAAAAGATTAATTGTTATGAAACAAACATGAAATTTTTCATTTAAAAATTACAAAAACAAGAATGAATAAATTTTATGAGAGAGCGACGGATGGAGCGGTTCCATCTGTCAAATTTGAATTTTTAAATTATCCGAAAATTAAAAT
>JBKEDN010000185.1:0-2193 GCA_047975435.1 Draconibacterium sp.
GATCTCATTATTATGCAATCACCCAGCTTATCACAATCCAAAAAACATCCAAAAATCAAATTGCATACAAATTTACATCTGGCCGCCTAAAACAAGAGGCCGCCCTTTTGGGACAGCCTCACAGTAATTTCATATTTCTATGAAAAAAATTGCGCTGTTTAATTCGTTTTAAAAACTGGCTGAATATTCTTCATTTACCAGATCAGGGAAATAACATGCAATTAATCCCAGGCAATCGTCGGTTGATTTTTCATCCTGGCAAATCACACGTTGTGCATAGTAGCCTACTTTGTTCAGTTTCATTTCCATTTCTTCTTTTGGAATTTCCTGGAAACGCTTTTCGATCTTCTTTACACCGAAATAACCATTGTGGCAGGTGTATTGAATTTCGAACTCGTCGTTACGAACAATAAAAGTTTTACATTTTTTTTCTTTCAGTACACCAATTCTTATTGGGTTGCTCGTGTTTTCGTAATTCAGATCATACGTTTCCAGAGCCTGATCGTTGTAAACCATCGGTGATTCTGAGTGCGTAATGGAGTATTGTCCAAAGTCGCTCAGAGAGTTTCCTGTCATTGCCTTTCCGTCTTTTATTTTTGCATTTACTGTTACGCTCAGAAGGGCGACACAAATTGTTAAAAGAACCAGTTTTGTTTTCATGATGTTGTTGTTTAAATGTTTCATTACCCCAAATTTATGTAACTCTCTGATGCCGCGCCATTTAATTCAGCAAGCGGTAAAAAAAAGACTACAAACGGTTTAATTTTAACTGCAAACTTCATTCACCGTGTTTATCGATTACTAATATCAATTATTGTTTATTGGTTGGTTTCTTGCCGATTAAAATGTCTGATTCAGAAAAAAGAAATACACTTTTGAAGAAAGCAGCAAAATATTGAAACAAACCGGTGTGTATAACTTTGACGATCAGTCAATATTGATTTTCTTTGTATTTATATGGAAACAGCATCCGTTAGTCATATCCGAAAAGAACTTAAAAACCTTCCCCCCGAAGCCCTGCAGGAACTTATTCTCAGGCTGTCACGCTTTAAAAAGGAAAATAAAGAACTACTGAGCTACCTGCTTTTTGAAGCCGATAATGAAGCAGAATACATTCGCGATGTTAAAAAGGAAATCGACCGGGAGTTTCTTAGCCTGAACAGAAGTAGCTATTATTTGGCAAAAAAAACACTTCGGAAGGTTTTAAAAACCACCAACAAATATGTTCGTTACTCCGGGAAAAAAGAAATCGAAATTGAACTCTTACTTTACTTTTGTAAAAAGATGAAAACATCGAAACTAAATTACAAAGCCAACCGGGTGGTATTTAACCTATACATTAACCAGATAAAACGCATTGAAAAAGCCATTTCGGGGCTACACGAAGATCTTCAGTTTGATTACCGGGAAGAACTGGAAGCCCTGTAAAATTATTTACCCATAAAATGAACCGTTAATGAATGCAGTTTTCTGGTTTCGAAGAGATCTTCGTTTAAATGATAATACCGCACTGGCAAAAGCACTTTCAGGAGATTGTAAGGTAATACCACTTTTTATTTTTGATACAAACATTTTGGATGAACTTCCTGAAAATGATTCGCGTGTTACATTTATATACCGCCAGTTACAGAAAATAAATGACAAACTCGCGGGCTTTAATTCAGGTTTGTTAATTAAACACGGAAAACCACTTGACATTTGGCAAGAAATCGTTCGGCAGTACCCGGTAAAAGAAGTGTATTTTAATAAAGATTATGAGCCCTATGCACTTCAGCGCGACGAACAGATTAAAAGCTTTCTGGCCGGTCATAACATTTCTGTTTCCTCGTTTAAAGACCAGGTAATTTTTGAGGAAAACGAAGTACTTAAACCAAACGGTGCATGTTATACCGTTTTTACTCCGTACAAAAATAAATGGCTGCAAACCCTGGAAATAAAAGGTTTTGCTTCGCCTCTAAAGGCAGAGTGGAATAATCTTGAAAAGAAAAGCTTCCACTTTCCCGCACTGGAAAATTTAGGCTTTTCTGAAAGTTCCGTTGCCATTAAAGACATCAATCTTTCAGTGTTTGAAAATTATGGTAACCTCTAAAAATTAGTTTTATGAAGCATGTCTATTCTTCTGTTAATGAAGTTGCCATCCATTTTCAATCATCATTTTCCTTTTCGTTCAATTTTCAGCCATAATTTCATTGG
>JBKEDN010000186.1:0-1525 GCA_047975435.1 Draconibacterium sp.
CCAATGAAATTATGGCTGAAAATTGAACGAAAAGGAAAATGATGATTGAAAATGGATGGCAACTTCATTAACAGAAGAATAGACATGCTTCATAAAACTAATTTTTAGAGGTTACCATAAGTTTCTTATTTTGGTATTACTTTCAAAATTGAAATCCTTTTGTGAAAAGTCCAAGAAAAACCGGATAATTTATTCCGTTTTCCAATAATGTAATTTCCAAAAATTAACGTATCACCAGAGATTTCCCATTAAATGTTAAAACATTTTTTTTGTCAGCCTCTTATCCATTCGAAAACACTTACTTTGGCATCACAATTGTTCGCGGGGCAGGAAATGAAGAAATTATTACAAATATTGTTGCTGGCAGTTTTGACTGTTTTTGCAGCTTGTTCAGCACCGGAAGTGGCTGACAACGGATTAAAAACCATTGTTTTAAACGAGTCGAAAGATATACTCCCGATTTCAAGTTTTGTGGAAAAGGTTGACTATGTGGAGTTAAAAGTAGCCGAATCCGGAATCGAAATCGGAGATATTGAGGACGTTAAGGAAATTGGCGGAGATTTTCTTGTTAAGCACAGAATGACCGGGAAAAGCAGTTTTATGCGTTTTTCGAAAAATGGCGATTATATTATAGAACTGGCGGGTGAAAATAACCCCAAAATAAAGAAACCTTACGATATTGCAGGCTATGGTAAAGCTTATGCAATTCTGGCCTCCAACGGAATTCATGAAATAGGGAAAGATGGCCAATACATTCAACAGCTCGACCGTTCAGCTATGCAGGGGACGGTGTTTTTTAGGGGGGGCGATCACTTTGTTGTGGTAAACGAAACCGATCCTTTAAACATGGTAAGCACTTATCCTTCAAAGGCAAAAAAACGAATTGCCACTGTAGCCAACGAGCGTTTGCGACGGATGCTTTACTCCAATGTTGTTTTGGCCGGAAAAGACCAACAGCACATTTATACCGCAGTAAACGATACCGTTTTTTCGTTCCGAAATTCAAAACTGATTCCGGTTTTTGTGCTGAAAGGACACGGGCTACCAACTTTTGCGCAATCATGGAACAATATTTCCGGTATGAAAGACAAGGACGCACTGCGCTATTTGCACGATACAAAACATGTGGAAGTGAAAAACTATCAGGAGAATAAGAACTTTATTTACCTGGATTATTGGGTAGGATCGGCAGCAACAACAGCCATTGTGGATAAGCGCAATTGGGAAACACTGTATTTTGCCCATGGTGTAAATGATTTAGATGGCGGTATTTGGGATAAAGTGGAAGCGCTTACTGAAAAGGATGAGTTGCTTATCCCGATCAGTGCGTATAAAATTTCAGGCCATAAAATTTCAAACAAAAAAGTAAAAGGATTTGACGAGTTGCAGAAACGCATTACGGACATGGCGATTTCGGTCTGACCGTGCCACACATTTCGGTTGAAACCGTGCCACTTTGAGAGAAGGTGCAATTATACAAAAAATTTAATTTTCATTTTTTAAAATTCCTTTTCTCAGCGATTCA
>JBKEDN010000202.1:0-5520 GCA_047975435.1 Draconibacterium sp.
AATTCAACAGGCGATATTTTGGCGAAAAACAGTTTGACAGATTATTAATCGCCGCTGTCAGATATCCGCCTGACTTCAAATCAAGAATTTACAATAGGAAGAATTGCGGATAATCATTTAAGAAAACATACTTACAGTCAGTAAACCTATAGAAATTCAAATGTTCTTCATATTCTGTTAAATTTATTTTCGACCTCAAACTTTATTCAAACTTACTCATCGTATCTAGTTTTTCAGTTGCCAATCCGGAGGACTGATCTCACTGTTATTACTATTTTCATTGTACCTCGGAATTTGATTTTGTTGTTTCAGCTCATAAAACTTTTCAATTTTTGGGAAAAGCTCATTTACCTTTTCTTGATTCTGATCTGCCTCGTTGTTCTTCTCAAACGGATCAGAATCAATCCTGAAAAGTTCAAATACTGGAGATATGTCCAAATTATTATCAGGTGCCGGACGCTTAACAACCAACTTCCATTGGTCTGTATTGATAGCCAAATCTTCTATTTTATCATCATACTGGTCTTCGTAGGTAAACCAATCACGATCAGCAATTGTATCGCCTTTTAATATTTCGAGTATGTCCTGCCCGTCAAGTTTGTCTTTTATAAATTCGTGGTATCCGGCAATTGTAATGATTGTTGGAAAAATATCAATATAACCAACTCGTTGATTAATAATATTTCCCCCATTAATACCTCCCTGAGGCCAACGTACTGCCGCAACCACTCTGATTCCTCCTTGATAGGGTGTTAATTTGCCACCATGAAGCTCTCCGTTACTGGCACCTTTCAACAAACCACCATTGTCACTACAGAAGAGGATGAACGTTTCGTCCAGTTGCCCCCTCCGTTCAAGGCAAATTAATATTTTACCAATATTCTGATCAAGGTTATCAACCATACCGGCATACGTTCTTTTTGCTCCTTGTCGGTTTGGGTATTTAGCCATGTCTTCCTGTTTTGCCTGAAGTGGCCCGTGTGGTGCTGTAAACGGGACGTACAAAAAGAAAGGCTTGTCAAGCGGCACTGACGTTATAAAATCGACAGCAGTTTTAGCAATAAGATCAGTTGTGTAACCTTCTTCTATAATTTGTTGATCATTCAGATACCAGTCAACATTTCCTTCTTTACCGGGATCAATCGACAGGTTGCGGTTAAAATAATTGACAGCTCCGTTCAAACAGCCTTTAAAATAGGTAAATCCCCGATTATATGGATGCCATTCCTGCCGACGGTAGCCCAAATGCCACTTACCCACCATACCTCGATAATTGTATCCTGCTTTAGCCAGCATTTCCGGAATTGTATTTTCACTGGTTGAAAGACCAAAATCACACTGTGGAGAAATGGCAGAACGCATCATACCATAACGAATTGGATAACGACCGGTCATAATTCCGGCACGGGCAGGTGAGCACATCGGACAACTGTAATACTGGTTCAGAATCACTCCCTCCGAGGCAATTCTGTCAATATTGGGTGTTTGAATATCACTTCCATTATAACCAACGTCACCAAAACCCAAATCATCAGCTAAAAGAATAATGATATTAGGCTTCTTGTTCAATTGATTTTTTTCTTTTGAGCCGACAGATAAAGGAATACTGAAAAAGAGAATTCCTGCTATAATCAATACTTTATTCATTTTCTGCATTTCTTCTTTTATTTACCTATTTTACCCTTTATCATTGTAAATGAATGCGGCGGAAAAGTATAGGTTACTTTACTCCCTTTTGTTTGAATCGAGGCCTTTTCTTTGGTATGGACTTCTATTTTTTCAAAACTGTTCTCCGATTTTAAATCAGGTCCGTTTACTTCATATATCTGAAAATCGCCCTTAAAAGAGCCATTTTGTGAAATAATATCGGTACTTATCGCCTTGTCTTTATGCTTGTTTATTACGCAAATCGTCAGTTCATTACCATCATTACAGGTAGCCGATACATCCAGGTACGGAACATTTTTCAATTGTGATTGCAATCTGTCTTTCGAATTGTAGAATTTCTCCGTACTGTATTTGTCACAGTCAACAAATATATCCAGCGCTGTGCCGTACATATTATTGGCAAACAATTGTAACGGATAAAAGATGGTCTGTTTGAATAGTCCTTTTTTGTTAGTCATCACAGGGGCAATTACATTAACAAGCTGTGCCAGGTTGGCCATTTTTACTACATCGGCATTCCGAACAAAAGCATTCAGGAAACCGGCAATCACGAGGGCATCTTCCAAATTATATACTTCTTCCAGGCCTTTGATATCACGATAACAAACATTGTATTCATCCCAGGCAATGTAAATTGGCGGACGATCACCCCGCTTAGCAGTTTGCATCACGCGTTCAATCATTCCTTTGACAATACGGGTACGCTGTTCCATAATCAAAGGGGTAGAAACAAAGTTGTAGTATTGGTTATCGGGATTACCAACATAAATATGAAGGGCAATGTAGTCAATCACATCTTTCAATTCTTCTAAAACCGTTTGGTTCCAATGATCAGGATCGGCATCGCCACGATAATTGGAAGAACCAGCTGCAATCAACTTAATTTCCGGAGAAGTGCGTATCATCAATTTGGCAGCTTCGCGGGCTTTCGCGACATATGCGTCAGCACTTAAGTGTCCCATTTGCCAGGTCCCATCCATTTCGTTTCCCAGTCCCCAATATTTAACATGATAAGGTTCGGGGTAACCATGCTTTTTGCGAAGCTCTGCAAAATAGGGTCCTTTTTCCACATTACAGTATTCAACCCAGCGCCGGGCTTCCTCAATCGTTCCGGTCCCCAGATTTACGGCAATGTATGGCTCAGTACCGATGGCTTTTGCATATTCAATAAATTCATTGGTGCCAAACTGGTTACTTTCAATAGTTCCCCAAGCCAGTTCCATGCGAGGAGGACGTTCAGATTTCGGCCCCACTCCGTCAAGCCAATTGTAGTTTGAAACGAAGTTTCCACCAGGGTAGCGGACAATGGAAGGGTTCAATTCCCGCAGAGCAGCAATCACATCTTTTCGGCAACCGTTTTCATCTGAAAGCGGGTTGCCAGGATCGTAAATCCCCTTGTACACACAACGCCCCAAATGCTCAATAAAATTACCATAGATATTTTTATCAACTTTCCCTATTTTACGATCAAGATCTATTTTTATTCGTGCAGTCTGTGCATTTAAATTCACACATATAAACGCATTGAAAACGACCAGAAACAAAAGTGACCTATTACATTTTTGATTTTTCCGCATAATAATTAAAGTAAAATAATGATTGACAGAACAGGAGCAGTTTACTTGATTCCCTTGATACTTTTCAGAAAATATTAAAAAAACAATGGAAGAACCAATAAAAAAGAGACAGGAAAGATAAGTTAATACCCCTGTCTCCTTTCATACCAGAACTAACTAGTAACCGTCATTTTGAACCAAATTTTCATTGGCGTCAATTTCCGGCTGTGGAATTGGGAAAAATACATGGAAAGGTTTAGCTAAAGTGATACCTCTATTCAAAGCATTTTGAATAAATTGACCATGCCTGATTAAATCGGGCCTCCTTTTCCCTTCACTATAAAACTCCCAACCTCTTTCAGCAAGCATTTTATTAATGAAGGTAGCTTGGTCAGGAATATCAGTAAGGGTGTAATCAGGTAGTCCTGCTCTATTTCGTACCTCATTTAATAAATCCAGTGCTTCCTGCGAAACTATACCATTTGACATAACCAATCCTTCTGATCGGGTTAATAATATTTGCGAATATCTAATATAAGGTACATCCTGTCCTCCAATTGTCGGATCAGCAGTATTCTCATCAATTGGATATTTAAAACTTCGGGGATGTTTGTATTTATCACCAGTTGGTGCAGAGTTTGGGTCAAGTAGATCTATATGAACACCTTTGGATGACGTGTATTCAGTAAGAATCAAATCAGCTCTTTTATCGTTTGGATCAAACGTACTATAGAATCCCTCCTGAATCGTTGACTGGGTTGCCGCATTTACAACTGATGTAGGATAATCACCAGGCAGAACATTCCTGGTCCAATTGTTTCCAACCGGCTCAACGTCTATATTCGGAAATACATAAATCATTTCATTATTGCCTTCATTATCCAATGCAAAAATGTCGGCGTAATTAGGCAACAACTGATAAACCCCTAATTCAATTACCTTTTGAGCTGTTTTTGCTGCATCTTCCCATTTTTTAGCATTTAACTGAAACTGAGCCAATACACCCAAGGCTGAACCACGAGTCGCTCTTCCAAATTCAGTTTCTGACACAGTTGTTGGCAATAAAGGAGCAGCTGCGGTAAGTTCTGAAATAACAAAATCCTCGATTTCCTGAGATGTTGCACGCGTTGGAAAAAGTTCAGTCGTAGCTTCTGTAATCAAAGGAACTCCCCCGAACCAGTCATAAAGGAAATTGTATGCTGTGGCTCTAATAAACTTAGCTTCCCCCAAGTATCTATCCTTTAGTTCCTGACTCAACAATGGATGATCTGAAATAATAGTAATCAATATATTGGCATCCCTAATCGCTCTATAATTTTGACGCCAATAAGCTTGGATAACAGCTGTATGCCCAGGATCAAAGCTAAAATCCTGATACTTTCTTAATGTATTGTTAAAGTAAGCACCAATATAATCTTTAAAAACATCGGTAGTGCATTCATTTAAAGCAATATAGTCGGCCGCACCTCCCCATCCATTTAATTGACCATTGGCATACGCAGAAGCTAAAAGTGCTTCAACGCCTTCTTGCGTTTCCAAAAAGGCTCCTGAAAATTCAGATTTTGGTTCAATTTCTAACGGTTTTTCACAGCTTGCTAGTAAAAGTGCCAGTAAACCTATAACGAATACTGAATATCTATTTTGTAATTTCATAACTATTTATTTTTAAAATCCTACATTAATTCCTATTTGAAATATCCTTGATGATGGATAAGCGGTATGGTCAATACGAGCTCCTGACTGCCCCAATGAGTTTACATCCGGATCATATCCGGGATAGTCCGTTAATACAAATAGATTTTGTCCTCCAACAAATACATCGAAAGACTTTAAAAATGTAATATTATCCAACTGGAAATTGTATGTTAACTGTATATTTTTCAATCGTATAAAAGAAGCATCTGCAACTAAATAACTATTGGATTGTGTTCCACCATATGAACTAAAATCTACTGCAGATGGCCATTTACTGGTTGGATTCTCCGGAGTCCATCGATTAAGTAATGGTTCTGCCAACCGGTTTCTGTACGTATCGTTTGGATATAGAGCATCATATAGTACCCAATTTACCAGTTCCTGCCCTAAGGCCCCATCAATAAATATATTCAGTTTAAAATTCTTATGGTAACCTCTAAAAAATAGTTATATGAAGCATGACTAGTCGTCTGTTAATGAACAAGCCATCCAGTAACAATCATCATTTTCCAAAACCATCAAATTACAGCCATAATATCATTGTTCTTTAGAAATCGGACATAGATATCCCATGTACCCGGACAACTTGTTCGTACCTGAA
>JBKEDN010000209.1:0-21611 GCA_047975435.1 Draconibacterium sp.
GGGAAGAAAAGCCTCCACCAATGCTCTATATTGACTTTGCTGTGCGTTCATTTATCGATAAAAAATTACACAGCAAAGATGATAATTAATTTTTACTCCACCGGATTTTACCGGTGATCCCAAGTCGTACTTGAATATATCTAACAGCCTAATAATCATCAATCTCGTAATCCATTTTATTGAATTAGGCATTTAATCAATAGTGAGTTTATAAGTAACCGGTGGCGATTTGACCATCCTTATGAGTAGGTTATCAAATATGCCATCTTTCATAAAGTTCCTATTGAACCGATAACAATACTCATCAATGTAGCAACTCTGGAAAGTTGCTCCCTTTTTTGCCCGATTCGACCTGTTCAAGGTTACAGAAATCTTTTTTCAGGGGTTGGTAGCCCCTCCATTTGTCGGTTTTTACATGTGCATCTTTTTCCAATACCGCCCCCATAAAAGCTCCCAGTTCTTTTGAACTGCTTTGTTTGATGACTTGCCATACATGCGGCTTACGCCTTTCCCTTATTTTTCAATGGCAAAAACGACCAGTTTTTTCTTTCTGTTTTTCCTCCCTCTCACCCCTGCATCTTGCCCACCAACAACAGTTTCATCGACTTCTGCTTTACCAGAAATATTATGCTTGCCACTGCTCTCCATTGCTTTCATTACTTTTTGTTTGAATGACCAACATGTTTTCTGTCGCAAACCAAGTTCATTTAATTCATACTATTTACCATAAACGACTATACTTTTAACGTGAAATTCAGGGGAATCACTTTCCGTTGTGCGAATACGAATGTACCTTGTGTCTACCCCCGGGAGTTGAATTCCTGCGCTAAAATTGGAAACCGTAAGCTCCCACTTCCCCCGTTCCGGAACCTCTTTAGCTATTTCTTTCCATTCTTTACCATCCAACGATACCTCAACTTTTACTTTTTGTTTAATACTTTGAGTTAATTCACCAATAGCAATTCCTGTTGCATGCACTGTTTCTTTCAAATCAATACACAATATTTCCTTTCCTACCAGTTCTTCTTTTGCCCATAAGATACTCCCGTAAACCGGATCAGAGAACTTTGATAATTGTCCGCGATGGGGGGCCATTCCATGGATCTTATTTTCAAATTCCAATTCGGCAATGATCGATTCATTAGTGTCATCGGCATTGGTCAAGTCGAATACTATGGCTTTGGAGCTTTGCTCATATTCTATTTCCCCCCCAGTAAGGCACTTTACTGACTTCAACCGATTGTTCAAAACCGGCAAAAGTAGCCGGTCTGTTAAAACATCAGTTACATGCACATAGACCTTATTCCCTTTATAGGTACTGCCTCCCCAGTTTTCGGGGTACCAGGGGCCGCCATGTGTATTGTAAATTGTATGTCCGTATTTTTTGAGCCAGTCGCCAACTTCTTCCAATCTTTCCACTTGTTTCGGGTCGAAGGCGCCATCCCATTTAGGCCCCCAGCTAAGCAGGATATTCCCGTTTCCCGATGCAGTTGCGGTTAATATGCGAATAAGTTCTTTTTTTGACTTTACAGGTGTATCCGACCACGACCAGGTACTGCAAAGTGTCATACAACTTTCCCAGGGGCGTTGCTGGTACATACCAATTTTTTGTTCCGGCGTATCAAAATCGCCCGGTACACTTGCCCGGTTGTTTATGATAATGCCGGGTTGCAGTTCGCGGATCATCCGTGTTAGCCGTTCAGCGTCCCACATGTCGGCGGTAAACATTCCTCCATGCCAAACAGCATCGAACCAGAAAACATCTACTTTGCCGTAATTGGTGCATAACTCGCGCACTACATTAAACTGGTAGTCGATATACTTTTGATGAGTGGGGCCCATTTTTATCTCTTTTACTCCCGGCTTAGGTTTAGAGCGATAAGACCCGGTATGTTTGATAATCAGGCTGGTATCTACGGGGGCATAATCCGGGTGGTACCAGTCGCGCTGCGAGTAGTAAATTCCGAATTTCATCCCTGCTTCATGGCAGGCATCCGCAATTTCTTTCAGGTAATCGCGGCCAAAAGGTGTATTGGTAACTTTAAAGTCGGAATATTTTGTGTCCCACAAGTGCCATCCGTCGTGGTGTTTGGCAATGGTTACAATGTATTTCATACCTGTCTTTTGGGCAATTTCCACCCATCTACGGGCATCAAAATCTTCGAAAACAAACTTTTCAGGGTATTTGGTCCACACGCTGTCGGCAATGGGGCCATGTCCCCCGTCCGGGGCTTTGCGAGTGTAACACATTCCCCAGCTTAATTCTTTACCAATATACGTGGATAACCCAAAATGGATGAACATCCCGTAACGGGCATCGTTAAACCACTCCATTTCCTTTTCAGTGGCAAAATTGCTTGCCTCCCATCCTTCAGGTGTAAATATCTGGAATTGAGTGCCGTTCTTTATTTTATCTCCCGGCTGGCTTTTTATCGACCACTGTGCCGAACATGTATATATTTCAACGAGAAGTAAGGCCAGGGCCAGTAGTAATATTTTTGTAATTTTAGTCATTTCTTCTTTTTTTGCAATTGTTTGTTTTGGATACGTAATCATTTTTTTATGAATAGGTTGAAAATATTTTTATGAAACTTTTTGTCCGGATAACGTAACTGTTAAATCCTAATAATCTCGTTTTTTTCCTAAGATGGCTTCATGAAAATGCTTTACACCATCGTTTTTTACCGATGAAAAATGCCTTGGCCGGATATTAAAATCAAAGTTAACCGGCGCCAAAATATAGTCTTCTCCTGCTGATGTATTAAAAGAAATTAAATCAGCCTGGTTTTGAATGGTTTTTATGGATTTGCCCGAACCGCTTGTTACCCGCACTTTTTGTCTGCCCCAGGGATTTACAAGTACACAGGTATTTCCCAATTTGCTCATGATATTCAAAGGTTCAACTTCACCATTTTCATTTCGCAGCGCACTTATCTCAAAACCTTTTTCTGCCCACAATTTAAATGCTAATTCCCTGTTTTCCCATTCTTTGGGAACCGCAGGAAATACACGAATTTTTCCTTCGGCGCTTTGAAGCATCATTTCGTTTAGTGCGGCGCCAACAGTACCCATTGGTTCGAGGCCGAATTGCACAAATGGTTTTGTTGGTAACCCCGATGAATTTCCTTTTGTATCATAATGGCAGCGCGAATCGTAGATATAATCGCGCATTGCCGAATATTCGGGATATTTTAACGAATCGGCATACAGCGAAAAGGTAAACCAATGGTCGAGGTTGTAAAACATTCCCTGCGGGAAAAGCTGCAGGCGGCGAATGGTTGTATTTATTATTTTTAATGCTTCGTTACCCATACCTAAACGGGCAGCTACAATGGCATCAGGGGTAATTGCGTTTCGGTATTCGGGCCGGATACGTACTGCCGTGGCAGCAGCTTCGTAATATGGTGTCCCTTTTTGTTCAATCCCAACCAGTCCGGCAGGAAAAACAATGGCCGTATTTTGGCTGAAATGGAAAATCCCGTCGTTGGCCGTTGTGCTATCCGGATAAACGTTACCATCTTCGGTATAAGCGTAGGCGAAAAGTTTACCGGTATCTTTCGGAATATGCATTTTTGACCCTACGGGAAAACGATCGCCCCATTCCGATTTTCCAAAAATGGCCGCCGGCGCCATAGGTGGCTCCCAAAGATGATCGATAACATGCTGCCATTGCTTCTGTTTTTCCTTATCAACATTTAATATTTTTGCTGCTGCTATACAATTGGCAAACGACGATTTGATGGTTACCAAATCGGTAATTGAATTGCGTAGATTGCTCCTGTAAGCATGTTCATAGGGTTGGCAGGGGAATAAAAAATATTCTTGTTTAGCCTCGTCCCATTGTAAAGTTTGCAAATAAAACCCGGCGGCTTTTTTCATAAATACATAGCCTTCGTTCTGAAGAAACTCTAAGTTGCCGGTATAGTTATAATAGTCCCAAAAAAAGGAGGCGATTTGCGAAGCAGGGGTAAAATTGTTGTGCATATTAGACATGTTTGCACCCAGCATTTCACCAAAGTAATCGTGTGGTTCGGTCCAAAGGATGGCATCTTTAGCGCCTCTCTTCAAGGCATATTTTTCCGCTTCGGGAATTAACCTGAAATATGTGTTGATATAGGGTTTCAGTAGATCGGCATCGCCCCCGGGGAGGATTCCCCAATAAATCTGCTGCATATTCCAGTGATGGGGCTTAACCCAATTGCGCACGTCATGGTTCCAGGTAAAAATGGCCGAATTAAACAAAGCCGGATAGTTTCCCCTGGAAGACGAAGCCAGGATATAACGTTTCAGGTAGTAGATATTTTCGATATAATCATCGGGCAAATGCAAAAAAGACCGTTGCCAGAAGGTATGCCACCAGTTTCGGTGTTCGGCTTTTAGCGATGTAAGGCCTTGTTTTTCTGCCGCTTCAAGCAAATCCAGAGCTTTTGTGTTTGTATTTTCGTTTTTATATGAAGTAGCCACCGCAATCAGTATCGAAAACTTTCCGTTCTCAAATGCCTTTGTTTTCAGTTCTACCCTTCGGTTGCTGACTTTTTCACCCTGTGATTCAATACCAACAAGCTTGCAGGCAACAGAAAAACCCATTTTACTGAATTGTTCGCGGAGTAACAAAGTGCTTTCTTCTATACTTGCATTAGCATCACCTATCCCAAACTTCGGATCACGGTTATAAGCGCCATACCAGCCTCCAAAAGACCGGCTTCCCCATCTTTCCAGCCCGATGGTTGCCGAAGCTCCTCCCAGGTAATTTCCTGTTTCCTGCTTTTCACATTCGATTAGCCAAACGTTTTCATTTACTGCAACAAATGAATTCACCTTAACTTTGCTAAAAGGCGTTTCGGCAATAAATGAGGTTTCTGCATTGTACAACGACAATCGGCTATCGTAGTCTTTCAGTTGGATCCAATCGAAGCATGGAGCGCCAAAATCAATGTCAAGTTGTCCGCACGAACGCAGGTTGGCAGTTGATTCTTCGTTGCTTCCATCATAAGTATCCGATTTATTGATTTGGATTTTAATTCCTGTTGGCGTGGCCCAAATCAAGCCCCCAAGGTCTCCGTTGCCAAGAGGAAACCCTTCGAACCCTTCGTATGACGGACTTTTATATACGATATCGTGTTTGGCGAAATAGCTTTCGGTATCCACGGTAAATGCCCGGTATTGGTTTTGGGAAATGCCTGAAAAGAATAAGGCACCCAAAAGTATAATGAGGGGTAAAATTTTTTTTAATCGTGTTTTCATATTTTCTCTGACTATCCGGTTTACAACTTCACAATCCATTTTATAATGTAAGCCTTACTTTTTCACCTTCGTCCATATTGAGGGTTATTATTCCCTTATTAACGTTCGTGCTCTTGTTCCCGGCGTCAATATTTTCAGTGGCAAAAGGATTTTTTAATTTTAATATGCCCCCTTTTTCTGAAATAATTTCAACCGAAACTGTTTGCCCGTCTTTTCGTTCAGCTGTTATTAAAAAGGCTCCATAAGTTCGCAGATTTTCGAATGAAACATTTTGCCATCTTCCCGGTATAGCAGGAAATATATGAACCACTCCGGTATGACTTTGTAATAGCATTTCCTGTATTCCGGCGGCAAAAGCAAAATTTCCTTCCAGGGTAAACGGACGGGAGGTATTTCCCGATTTTCCCGATTTACTCTGGTCGCCGTTTGCATGAAAAGAGTTCCGCAAACAAAAACAATTTGCAAAATCACGAAGAGCCGAAGCTGCTCCCTCGCCATTAAATGCCCTTGCATGTAAGTTGCCTAACCAACTGTACGAGTACCCGCACCATCCCTGTGGACCAACTTTTAGCAGGTTATCGATTGTGGACTGAATAATTTGCTGATCTTTTTCTCCCTTACTCCGGTCGATCATTCCCAGGGGATGAAAAGCCAATAAATGAGAAAAATGACGGTGGGATGACGTGTATTTCACCCCGGGCGCAAACATAAAGCCTGTTTCCGGATCTACTGCAAACGAGGGCCATTCAGCCAGAAGTTGCTCCCATTTTTCTGCTTCTTCTTTTTTATTCAGCTCTAAAGCCATTTCGGCAGCCTTTTCGTAAGTCCACCGGATCAGCGCCAAATCGAAGTTTGTGGTTTGGCCGAACCATGCTTCCCGGCTATTATTAAAAATTTCGGGACTGGAACTGATCGGAAGTTTTCTTTTCCCATCTTCAATAATAGAAACCTGTTCGAAGTAATTTGCAACTTCCTTTAACCAGGGGTATGCTTTTTTTTCTAAAAATTCCTGATCTCCTGTGAATTTCCAGTGCAAATAAAAATGTTGAGCAAGCCAACCAGAAATGGAAAGGTTCATAGCGTACTGGATCCATCCTCCCATAGGTTTTCCTTCCAAAGTGCATACGCCCGGGACATTAATCCCCCCGGTTTCGAAGTATTTGCCCGTAAATTCTTTGAAATTGGGACGGTTTTTCCACAGCCAGTTTATGTAGCCTTCTTCCAAGTCGAGGTGGTTGCCGGCATAGGCAGGCCAGTAACTTAACTGTGTATTTAAATCGTGGTGGTAATCGCCTTTCCAGGGAGGTAACTGGCCGTTGTCTGCGGTCCACACTGCTTGCAGCGAAATTGGTGGCGCATCGGCACGCGCCGCGGAACCAAATTTATACATATCCATGTAATACTGGCGTTGCAATACTGTATCGGGAATATTAACTGAAGATTTTGCCCAGTAACCTGACCACCAGGAAATGTGTTTTTCAAGTGAGTTGTCAAATCCCTTAACCATTTCTTCCTGAACAGCTTGTAAGGCCTCCGGCATAGGTTCCGGGTTATTGTTGTGCGACGAAACAGACCAGCAACCGGTTAAACCGTTTTCATCTTTTTCCCACTGTGTATGTACCTGATACGTATGATTCCCCCACCCTTTTTGATTGTACGTTATACTTTTTTCTTCAGAGTTAATCTGCCCTTGTGTGTAACCCAGCCTCACCAAATCATTCCGCGAAGGTTCGGTGTCAGAACTGTTGGTGTACACAGGAGTTTTCATTTCTATTGCAACATGGTTCTTTAGGTTTTCAAACCTATACCAGCCTACGGGTTGTTCTGCATGAACGAAAGTAATTAAACGTGTACCGCACTCCCAGTCCACCACACAGGTAGCTGTTTTTATATCTAAGGTTACCTGTTTAACTGGCCCCAACAACCCGATATCAAATTCCAGGGCTCCGGCAGGAATTTTCGATGGGGCCGGTGAATCCCGATAAGGAGCATCCAATGCGTCTTGTACCTTTTTGTAATCATCCGCTTTCCAGTGGGCATAAACATCTTTGAATTTCATTTTTGTAAAATCCATATTTGGCATGGGGCGCAGGTCCCACAAATCGGCCCTGTCGAGCGAAAAACGCAGTTTGCCGTTTTTTTGCCAAACAAGATTTCC
This sequence comes from Draconibacterium sp., assembly GCA_047975435.1. Classification (GTDB taxonomy): domain Bacteria; phylum Bacteroidota; class Bacteroidia; order Bacteroidales; family Prolixibacteraceae; genus Draconibacterium. The sequence continues at coordinate 7,403 of JBKEDN010000209.1, forward strand.
AATAATACCGTTGCCCAGGGGCATCGCTTCATCCCAAACGGTTGCCAAATCCTTATACACAAGGTTTTCTCCGGCAAAATTATTTGTTTTGTTTTGTGGCGTGCAAGCAAAAAACAGAATGCCCAACACAGTGAGAAATAAGATTTTAGGGCTAATTTTATTAAACGATTTTTCCATGAAGTTGTTAAAGTTTAAATTTAGATTTTGAAAAAACAGTGGTGTAGAAACTTTACCAAAACTTAATTCCGGCTAATGCAATGCCTTTTGTAATTTTCGTTTTGTTTCCTACAACCAACTTAAAACGATCTGAACTAACAGGCGCTTTTAAACGTACATGCTGTTCTACCGGGTTATTATAGATATTCTCAAAGGTTCCGCTTTGTACTTTTTGCCAATTGCCATTTTTATCTTTCAGGTACAATGTGTAGGTTTCAATATGGCCAAATTCTTTTATTTTCTCCTGAATGGGCATGTAACTGAAACCATTTATTCTGGTTTTTTCGGGCAAAATAACTTCAAGAGCAGGGTTTTGTTTTGAATTGAATCCGGTTTGCGTTTCAGCGCTAAAATCGGTTAAGGCATCTTTATCCGTAACACCTTTGATATCCCAACCGGAAGTTGCCATTCCAATATAAGCCATACTTTCCTGCTTCCATGTTTTTGTGTTATTTGGTTCGAAGGCAGCTTTTACAATTCCTCCGCCTGGCAAGTCAAATGGATGGTTATAAATATTAGCCATTTGAGAGGTTAAAGGCGAACTTCCATCGGTGGTATAAATTATACTTTGGTAATTACCTTCTAAAATTACTTTCCCCTGAGCATTTTGTTTTATAGCGGGGGGAGCTTCCGGTTTTGGGGCATAATAAAGCTTGAGTGTTGCAATACTTGGGCTTTTGCGGCTTTCCAGAATAGTGATTTTTATTTTATTGGTTTTGGTATCAGGTACCCTTAACAAGCGGCGGAACCCAACTGTGGTTGCTTCGCCGATTTCTCTCCATTCAGTGCCGGTCCATGCCTCAATGATGAACTTCTCTATACGCTGACCAAATTCTGTAACGGCCTCACGTAGTTCAACCACATTAAATTCCTGCCTACCATACAAGTCAATAATTATTTCACCTGTAGAACTTCCGGCAGGTGCAACCCAACATGTTCTTATATCTTCATCAAAAATATAGTTAGCCGCATAACCACCATCCCTTACCGTTGTAGCATGAGCAACTGCCCCGCTGGCATAGTTGTGTTTATACATGGCCTTTAAATAATTACCAAAATCTGCCATAAGTTGAACATCTTCTTCGGGTACCAGTCCACATGTATCGGGCGACAAGTTTACCAGTAAATTGCTGTTTTGCCCTACGGTTTCGAAATACGAATCGATCAGGTAAGACAGTGGTCTGGAACTTTGCCCCGGGTGCCAAAACCAACCGTACCGTACAGGTAAACCGCCGCGTGCCGGGTACCAGGCTAATTGTTTAGCGCCCGTGAGTTGTTTTCGGTAGCCCAGGCTGTCATCGGTTAATGGCACTCCTGAATCATTCCCCGAAAAATCGGCTTCAGGTAATTGAATCCCCTGGACACTCCATTCGGTAAAGCGCCCCCGTCCTCCTTCGTTCCCCACCCAACGGATGTCGGGCCCTGCCCCGGAAATCAGTGCCTGGGGTTGCAGTGTACGAATGGTTGAATAAATCCGTTGCCAGTCGAAGTCCATTTTAACTCCGCTAACTTTCGGGTCAATTCCTGCCCCGTCGAACCAAACCAAATCTACTAACCCGTAATTGGTCAGTAATTCAGTTAACTCATTTACCATTAAATCGTTGTATTCTGGTTTTCCGTAAGGCTCCTGCATGTCCCATGGCGAATAATACAAACAAATGCCGATGCCTTCCTTGCGACAGGCATCAGTAAACTCCCTGACAATATCGCCCTGCCCATGTTTGTAAGGTGTTTTTGCAATGGTACGTTCACGGTATTTTCCGGGCCACAAACAAAATCCGTCGTGGTGTTTACAAACCAGGATCACCGACTGTATCCCCGCCTTTTTAAAAGCATCGATCCATTGGTTTGCATCCAGTTTTTCAGGGTTGAATAAAGACAAATCTTCTCGCCCGGTGCCCCATTCAACGCCGGTCCAGGTATTCAGGTTAAGGCATACAAATCCCAGCATGTTATGTTGTTGCCATCGAAGCTGGCGGGCAGAAGGACGTACCTCAGAGGCAAGCTTAACCATTTCTTCGGGGGTTGCTCCTTCGGGGACTTTTATTGAGGCTCCATCATAATATGACTTCTTTACATATTCAGTTCCCTTAGGCTCCTGACTATTGCTGAAATGGTTTAAAAAGAGTAAACAGTAAACAATTAGAATATAAACTTTTAAATTTCTCATTATTTTTCCAATGAATGTTATCAAGCTCCCGATCAGAATTCAACTTCTGAACTGCCTCTTATTTACATCCTTACAAATTATAAAGCCTAAATTCGGCAATTTTGGCACCTGTTTGCTGACGGGTAGCTGTATTGATCTGAAACTTAACGGCTTTTGTTCGAATTCTATTTTCAAAAGTAACCTTGCGCTCTACCGGGTTATTATCTATATTTCCAAACTCTCCTGATGAAACTTCTTCCCAATTGCCTTTACTGTTTTTTATTAAGATGGAGTATGTTTCCACCCGCCCGGGTTCCTCAGGAGTTCCTTGCGGAGGCAAATATCCGAAACCTGATAATTCGGTTATTTCCGGTAATTCAATTTCAAAACTCCTGTCCGATTTCTTATTTAGGTTGAATTTGGCGGCAGTTTCCGGATTGTTATCAAAAATGAAGGAACTGTTATCCCCTCCTTTTACTTTCCATTTGGCAGGATTAATACCAATTTCCTGCGAACTTTCCAGTATCCATTCTTCTCTGTTATCTGATATTGCGATAGCTTTCACCTGTCCTCCCAATGGAAAATCAAATGGCCCCGTGTAGTTTTTGGAAGTTTCTCCCAGGGGTGATGAACCATCGATTGTATATTTTACAGGCAATCCTTTGCCATCGATACTAATTTTTCCATCATTGTTTCTTGCGATTTCGGGCCCGGCTACCAACTTTGGCACCATATACAATTCAAGTGTGGCTAAACTCGGATTTTCGCGGCTGTTTGTAATTCTGATACGCAGCTGATTGGTAGTGGTTTCGGGCACTCTCAACAGGCGGCGTAAACCAATGGTTGTTGCTTTTCCGATTGTTTCCCACTCCTCGTTTTTCCATGCGTCAACTTCAAAAGTTTCTACACGCTGGCCAAAATCAACGATGTTTTCCTGAAGCCTGATCACATTAAAAGTTTGTTCCCCGTATAAGTCAACCACAATCTCACCTGTTTTTTCCATTTCAGGCGCAAGCCAGCAAGTTCGTAAATCTGAATCAAATAAATAGTTGGCAGCATACCCACCTGCATGTACATTTTTAGATGTAGCCACAGCCCCATTGGCATAATTATGCTTATACATGGCTGTAAGGTATTTCCCAAATTGTTCCATTAAAACCACATCTGTTTCCGGAACAAGTCCGCGTGTATCGGGCGAAAGGTTTACAAGTAAATTGCTATTTTGCCCTACGGTTTCGAAATAGGATTGAACCATGTAGTCCAATGTCCGGGTATTTTGATCCGGCCTCCAAAACCATTGATGGCGCACAGGAAGCCCTCCCCTTGCAGGATACCAGGTTAGTTGTTTGTATTTGTGAAGTTCATTTATTTGGCCTAATGTTTTTGCCGTAGCGGGTACCTCACTATCGGCGCCTGAAAAATCAGGCTCTTCAAGCTGAACTCCCTGGACACTCCATTCTGTAAAGCGCCCTCGTCCTCCTTCGTTACCAACCCAGCGGATATCGGGCCCTGCACCTGAAATAAGCGCCTGAGGCTGTAAATTCCTGATGGTTTTATAAATACGCGGCCAGTCAAAATCCATCTTAACACCACTCGTTTTGGGGTCGATACCTGCACCGTCGAACCAAACAAGGTCGATGTTGCCATAGTTGGTTAAAAGTTCGGTAAGCTCATTTATCATCAAGTCGTTGTATTCCAATTTCCCATATGGATCCTGTTTATCCCAGGGAGAGTAATAAATACAAGTGCGGATACCCTCGGCACGACAGGCATCAAAGAATTCGCGAACCAGGTCACCTTGTCCGTTTCTCCAGGGAGTATTTTTCACCGTGCGGTTACGGTAAGTACTTGGCCATAAACAAAAACCGTCGTGATGTTTACAAACCAAAATAACAGATTGTATCCCTGCACTTTTAAAAGCAGCTATCCACTGTTTGACATCCAGTTCTCCGGGGTTAAAAATAGATAAATCTTCGTGTCCTGTCCCCCATTGTAAACCGGTGTAGGTATTCAGGTTAAAGTGTATAAAGCCCAGCATCTCGTATTGCTGCCACCTGAGTTGACGCGCTGATGGACGAACTGCTGCCGCAAGTTCGGTAATATCATCGAGTGACACATTATCAGGGACTAAAACCGATGTACCTTCGTAAAATGAGTTTTTTACAAATTTCTTTTCAGTGCCTTGTGCAAAAACAAAAATTACACTGAAAAACATTAAGCCTGTCAATAAAATTTTCATGATAAATTAAATAGGTATTAGTTGCCGGTTATCGCCTTATACTTAGCTGTAAGTTTCTTTACCATCTCAGGTTTCTGATCGGCAACATTAATCTTTTGGCCAATATCGTCTGCAAGGTTATAAAGCTGTACGTTGATATCGAAACCTGTCTCATTTTTCACTCCCCACGGAACCATTTTAGGTCCTTCATGTGGTAATATCAACGACCAGTTACCATTGCGGTATGCTGTTTCTTTCATTCCCTGTACCACCAGTTCTTCACGTCCTTTATCGCTTTTCCCCAATAAAGCAGGAAGAATATCTTCACTGTCTTTTGTGTCGGTTTGAATACCAAGCAGATTTGCAAAGGAGGCAAGGAAATCCATCTGGCAAACCATTGCATTTGATACGCCCGGGTTTACCTGACCTTTCCAACGCAGGATAAAAGGTATGCGGGTCCCGCCATCATACAAACTGTATTTTCCACTTCTTAAAGGTCCCGCAGGCGTATGGTTTCCCATTAAAGTTTCCGCATCATCAGAATAACCATCATCGCCAACCGGGCCGTTATCGCTTGAAAATATGACAATTGTATTTTCTTCAAGCCCGTTTTCTTCCAGTGTTTTCAAAAACTCTCCTATGCACCAGTCCGCTTCCAGAATTACATCTCCCCGGGCGCCCAGCGCTGACTTCCCTGCAAATCGTGGATGAGGGATACGGGGAGCATGGGGCTGGTGCAGGGCATAGTACAGGAAAAATGGTTTGTCTTTATTTACTTCAACAAACTTTTGCGCATGTACCAGAAAAGTATCAGCCATATTTTCATCTATCCACCTGGCGCTTTTTCCCCCTTTCATAAAACCGATCCGGCCAATTCCGTTTATAATGGAATTGTTGTGCCCCTGGCTCGACTTCATCTTAATCAATTCGGGATTTTCATCATAAGTGGGTTCCCCTTCAAAATTAGTTCTGTAATTAACTTCAATCGGATCATTTTTATCCAAACCAACCACGAGTCCCTTTTCCAGGTAAACGGTCGGAACACGGTCGTTAGTGGCAGCCATAATAAAGTCATAATCAAATCCCACTTCCCGGGGTCCCGGTTTCACTTCTTCATTCCAGTTAATATTCCCCAAACCCAGGCCAAGATGCCATTTTCCAACAATGCCGGTGGAATATCCGGCTCCTTTTAACATGGACGGAAGAGTAACACTACCCGGTTCAATTAACATAGGGGCATCGCCGGGAAGTACCTGTGCCCGTTGATTCTTCCACGGATATTGCCCGGTTAACATACCATAACGACTGGGAGTACATGTTGCCGAAGTACAATACCCCTGTGTAAACCTTATCCCCTCACCGGCCAGTTGATCAATATTGGGAGTTTTTAGCTCTGTTGCACCATAACAACTTACATCGCCATACCCCAAATCATCTGCATATATTATGACAATATTAGGCTTCTGGTTCTTTTCTGTTTTTGTATGAGGTAAACACGAACATACTATAGCGCTGAGAAACATTAGTCCAATTACCCAAATTGAGATTGTGTATAATTTCATATAATTCTATTAATGTGATGGATTTGTTGTAGTGCGCGATATAATTTTCCAAACTCGTTTTTTGAATGAAAATTTACGGATATCAAGATTGATATCCGTAAATAATTATTACATGAAAACGATTAATATCCCGGGTTTTCAACCAGGTTTGGATTGTCGGAAATACGATTTATGCCCAAAGGAAGGTAATAAAAACGTTCTTCGAAAATATGTGGGTTCGAACCGTCGGCATTTTTCACAGTAACGATATAATTCCTGCCATCGGTTGCATCAAAATCGTAGGTAAATTCCAATCCTTTATAAACAGTATTCAGCTCGGCATAAGCACTTCTCCATCTTCTTACATCCCAAAACCGTTGATCTTCAAACACCAACTCCACCTGACGTTCTTTTCGGATTAATTCTTCAGTGATTTCTGTCAGCGGGTACATGCCTGCACGTTCGCGTACTTCGTTCACTAACTCCAGCGCCTCATCGGGTTTATTGAGATAGAAAGCCGCTTCTGCTTTGTTTAATAATGTTTCGGCGTACCTAAAAACATAATAGTCGGTGCTGCTGTAACCCGGCAGTGGATTAACATAACTTTCGTCAATTCTTTTACGGGTAAGAAACCCGGTACGCTGCCAGTTACGATTTGGCCCAGCCGTTGGAACCTCAGAATCTACCGGACGTGTGCCAATAGATCTCAGGTGCATCCATACGGTTTGTCCCTGAAATTGAGTTTCGGGATAAAAAACAGATGCCCTGAAACGCGGGTCACGTTTCCCGAACAAATCATGAACATCCCAATGGTTGTTTGCATTGAATTCCGAGCGGTCAATCAGACCTGATCTTCCATCTACAAAATCAAAATATTCCACCATTTCCAGATATGGATTATAATTGGAGTTCCAGGAAGCAAAGCCCATGGGCATACCGACATTGTCGTACATATGCCCTTTTCCGGCAGCACCGTCAAATAGAACAGAAAAAATAGGTTCCGGATTTTCACTCTCATCGAGAAACAGATTGATGTAATTTTGAACAGGATCGGAATTTTTCGTGTACAGCGCATATTTTCCGCTTGAAATAATTGCATCCGCTGCATTGTAAGCCTTCTGCCAATAAGTGCCTGCCTCTCCGGATGTCATACCGAGCAACCCGTCGAGTTGCACTCTCCCGTCAAATTCTCCCACACTTGCCGCATATAGCATAGCACGGCTTTTCAAAGCATAAGCTGCGAATTTATTTACCCTGCCAGCTTCCGTAGCCTCGGGTAATGCAGCCGCAATTGCATCCAATTCTGTATCTAAATAATCATAGATTTCCTTTTCACTGTTTCTTTTTACAAACAAATCATCTTCATCCTTGTCCTGGGGGGCAAGAATCAGGGGTACTCCGCCAAAACGACGTACCATCTCGAAGTAAGTCCAGGCACGAAGAAATTTAGCTTCTGCCGACTTAACCTTTATAATTTCAGGATCGAGAATTTCGTTGGATTCGATTTTTTGAATGAAATCGTTGTATGCCCTGATATGGTCATATTCCCAATAATCGTAACTTTTAGGGCCGCTTTCGTCTGGTAAGCTATACGTTATACCCCATGCATTCTGCCAGGGGCCAAATACCCTGGCCTCACCACCTATCTGCCACCAGGCGCCTAAGTTATGGTTGGTTCCACCCTGGTATTGAAACTGGGTCCGATGATACAAATCGGCAAGAAGTGCATCTACAAGGTTTGGGTCCTTAAAAACATCCACCTCTGAAATTAGACTTTTCGGTGATTTATCCAGAAAATCATCGCTGCAATTAACAAACAGCAGTGATAATAATCCTAATAAAACTATATGAGTTAATTTATTCATTTCTTTAGATTTATTAAGGTTCTACAATATAATATTCAATCCTAAAGTAATCGACCGTTGGTTTGGAAATACCCAGGTTGAAGAATTAACACCTGAAAACTCCGGGTCAAAACTGTTTTTATATATTCCCAGTTTACTTAATGTAAGTAAGTTGGTTCCACTAACAAAAACCGTAGCTCCGTCGAAAACACCTTTAATTAACTTGCTCGGAATGTGATAGGATATATTCAGGCTTTTCAATCGAATATAATTTCCTTTCTTTAGCCATAAGTCCGACATTTTAGTATTGTTGCCCAAAAGTCCATTTGAATGAATTGCCGGCAGTTGTGCATCAGGATTGATATTTCCCGTTGGATTGGAAGGATCATCCGGTGTCCATCTGTATTTTTCATAAAATGTTTGCGGCACTGCTACGTTGTTTGTAAACGGGCTGCGTGCGGCACCGGCAATCGACATGTTAAAATGGCCGGCTCCCTGCCATAGCATGTCGGCACTGAAGTTTTTGTAAGATCCGGCTAATCTTATTCCATAAGACATATCAGGAAAACTGCCATACCCCAGTTCAACCTGGTCCCTGAAATCAATTACTTTATCATCGTTTATGTCTTTGTAGATAATGTCTCCCGGTTTCAAAGTTGAATTACCGTGTTGGTCCTGATCGAAGGGAAGGGCATCAATTTCTGCCTGGGAATCAAAGAAACCATCAGTCAGGTAACCAAAAACACGGTTGGTCCATTGCCCTGACTTTTTATAAATTCTAATTTGATCCGGATCTGTGTATTCCTCTTCTTCGTAATGATCCCATTTTGCCCGGCTAAAGGTAAGGTTCCCGGAAACACTATAATTAAAATCTCCCGTTTTGCCCTGATAGGTCATTGTAGCATCGAAACCACGGTTGTTTTGGCTATTTATGTTCTCTTGTGGTAATTCCAGCCCAAATGTGCCAGGTATCAGAGCAGTTGAATTAGCCAGGATACCCATTCTTTTGCGATAGAATACATTTCCCTCGAAAGTAACTTTATTATCCAGGAGGGCGACATCTACTCCTAAGTTATAGGTTGTAACATTTTCCCAGGTAGCATTAGGGTTTGGTAAGCCAGTGGCTCTTATGCGAGCATATGCTTCGTTACCCCCAAACAGGTATGGTTCACCACTCTGGACATTAAATCCGATAAGATGCTGAAAAGCATTATCGATATTGTCAACACCGGACTCTGAATACGATGCCCTTATTTTTAAATTATTTACAACATTTTTGTTGAAAAACGGCTCTTCACTAATTCGCCAGCCTGCCGATACACTTGGAAAGAATCCCCACCGGCTGTCGGAAGGAAATTTTGAAGTAGCATCAAAACGGAAAGTCCCTGACAGCAGGTATTTATCTTTATAGCTGTAATTAAGACGACCTGCGTAACTACGACGTGCGGTTTCGTCAGAGCCTCCGGAGACATTTTGTCCGGTTTCACTTCCTGCAAAAAACTCGTTTAATTCACTGGAGAGAAACTGCCCCCTGTATCCGCTAAAGTCCAAACCACGATCATCAATTTGCTCGGCAAGCACCATTACATTTAACTTGTTATTATTACCAATTTGAGTATCGTATTCGGCTGAAATCAAGGGATAGATTTGTATATCTTTTTCGAAAGTTTCTGTCATTTCTCCCCCATCCGTCTTTCTGTGGTGCAATATAAAGGGATTACCTTCTGAATCGAGGGTGTAAATATCAAACTTTAGTATTCTTTCTTTTGTGAAGCTTCCATTGTATAAATACGATAATTTAGCATTTACTGATAAGCCTTTGATAAAGGGCAGATCATATTTAAGGCTCATGTTGCCGCTAAAAATATCATCGCTTATTTCTGTAAAGCCGGATATGTTTCTTTCCGAAAAGCCATCAATGGAAGTCTGGTCACTGCCAAGGTAGGATGCCATTTCATGGCCTGGTACATTCGGATAAATCGGTGCTGCAACATCCAAACCATTAAAAATCTGGCCAACTGTTGCCCCCGGACGTTCTCTGAATTCGTTGCGATAAGCCAGATCAAGCGTGTATGTAAGGTTCTTGGTAATTTCTGCATCAATGTTTGCCCTTGCGCTGTATCGTTTGAATGCCACATCATCTGACGCCAAAATACTCCGTTGGTCAAGATGTCCTAAAGATGTAAAAAACTTAATTTTTTCGCTACCTCCTCTCACTGTCAGGCTGTTCTCAACCATCGGGGCATTGTTTCTTAATAAAACATCACTCCAATTGGTATTGTAATAACCGGGGGCTTCATTTTTAAAGTTTTCGACCACTTCGGGTGTGAGTGGAACCATTTCACCCCCTACACTAATGAGCGGGTTGATCCCATCTGCCAGGTTAGCTTCGCGCCACAATTCTGCAAATCCGCCTGCATCAACAAATTTTGGATAAACTACCGGACGCTGCAGCGAATAACTGTTTTTAAATTCGATAACGGGTTTTCCCATTTTACCGCGTTTGGTGGTTACTAAAACCACCCCGTTTCCTGCCCGTGATCCATAGATGGCTGCGGCAGCATCTTTCAATACGGTAATCGATTCAATTTCGTTAGGATCAATACGCTCAAAACCGGTTTCAATACCATCTACCAAAACAAGAGGTGCACCAAATCCACGCACCGATATATCCACATCGTCGTCTCCCGGCATACCCGAAGTCTGTTTTGTAATAATACCGGGCATCCTACCGGCAATCGCAATTGCTGCGTTGCCCACGGGTGTTACGGTTAATTCATCACTGTTGATCTGGGCTATGGAACCGGTTAAACTTACTTTTTTCTGAATACCGTAACCTACTGCAACTACTTCCTCAAGTCCAATGGCATCGGTAACCATGGTTATATCAATGGTTGATTGAGTGCCAACCTTAACCTCTTGAGCAAGCATTCCCACAAACGAAAATTGAAGTACTGCGTTTTCAGGGATGTTCGTTATTACATAATCTCCGTCGGCATTTGTTACTGTCCCGTTTGAGGTCCCCTTTACAACAACTGTTACTCCGGGTAACGGCAAACCTTCGGAATCAACTACCTTGCCGGAAACCGACCTTTGTTGATCCTGGATATTCGTTGGCAATGTAAAATGTTCTCCCGTACTTACTAATGCAATCTGTCTGCCAATGACTTCATATTCAATTTCAGTCCCGATGAAGATTTCGTCAAGGATATCAAAAATTTTACTGTTTCTTTTATTTACCGATGTTATTCGATCAATATCAACACTTCCGCTGTAAAAGAAGCGAAATTCACTTTGCCTTTCAATTTCAGACAAAATCTCTTTTACCGATGAGTTTTCAATATTCAGGGTTAGTTTAGTGGCTTGTGAATAACTTTCGGAAGCAAAACTCCCCAAAATTATTGCGAATAGTAAGAATAATGTAATTTTCATTTTCCTTAGTAATTTTCGTAACTCCGGGACATACCGAAGACTTAACCATTTTTTTTTCATAGTTTTACAATTTGGTTTAATACTCTTGTTAAATCAATCTCTAAGAGGTAGAAGGGCCATTTCTGCCTCTTTTCTTTTAATTTGGATATTTTCAGATTATCCTGTGTCGAATGGTTTTTGTTCAAAAGTTTGTTTACATCATAAGCAGCTTTTTTAGATTTAATTAGTTCATTTTTTTTTGTAAAATATTTTTATTGTCCTTGTTTTTTCATTGTACAAATAATCGATTGGAGAGGTTACCTTTAATAATTCCAGGACTTCTGAGAACGATTCCATTTCGAGTGTCCCGCTAATCCATATTTCATTCAATCGTTTATCATCGGCCAATTCTATTTTTACATTGTACCAACGTTCCAAACGCTTAATTGCAGCGGGTAAATATTCTTTCCTAAAAATTAGCTTACCATCTTTCCATGAGATAAACAACTCTGTTTCTACGTTGGATAAGGTTATTTCTTCATCAATCAAATTAGCTTGTTGACCAGGCTCAAGGGTAACCTCTTTTTTGCTATCCTTTTCTCTAACCAATACTGAACCTGACACCAGAGTTGCCTGTAGTGTGTTTTCTTCGGTATAGGCTTTTACATTAAAAGAGGTCCCCTTCACTTCCACATCCCCAAAATTTGTTGAAACAATAAACGGTTTATCGCTTTTTTCAACTTCAAAAAATGCTTCACCGACCAAAACTACGGGTCTTTTATCCTCAAATTCAGAAGAAAACGAAAGTGTTGAGCCGGAATTTAACCAAACTAACGAACCATCGGGTAATGTGATATTTGTTTTTGCACCAAACGGAACAGTAACATTCTGTATTTCTGCTTTTTGTGTATTTAACAAATTGAAATTTCTTTCTATGATAACCGTAAGTAACACGCCAAAAATGAATGCTGCTGCTACAGCGGCAATTCTTATGTATATTCCCCTGCTTACAGAGTGTTTATTTTTCGATGATACACGACGTTTTACAGCTTCCCATTTTCTTGCCACCAAAGGATTTTGTGTGATTAATAAATTTTCTCTTATTACTTCTTGCTCTTTTAGAAAGCATTTTCTGTTTTCTTCGCTAAGAGTAATCCAGTCTAACAATTCCTTTTCTTTTTCGGCTGAAAGTTTACCTTGAAAAAAAAAATCAGTGTAAGTATTTAACTTGTTTTTATCCATTATTGCTGATGAGATCGTATATAATCTTATTTAGATTACAACGAATGGGTTGATTTCACCAACCCTGATTTTAGAAATTTTCTGATTTTTTATTGGATACCCCCTAATAAAAACAAACAACACACTAATAATCAACAATAAAGAACATAGTATTTGTTTCAGGAATTATCCCCTTGAAATAATTAGGAACAAGAACATTTCAGGTGAGAGCTTTTGACGGGCAATTTTAAGTCCATTTGATAAATGCTTATCTACCATTGTTGTAGATATACACATTACCTCAGCAATTTCTCTCACTTTTTTGCCTTCAAGCCATTTTAAGCTAAATGCAAGCTGGCAACGGTCCGGCATCTCAGCTATTATTGCCAAAAGTTCATGATATAGTCTTTCCTCTAGGGATGTAAATTCAACATCGGAATTGAAACTGATGTGATAAAGCTGTTCCGTATCATTTTTTACCTGACTTATCAAAAATTTATCTTCAATAATCTTTCTCTTCAATGAATTTAAACAGCGATTTTTCACCAGGGTAAAAATGAATGATGCAAAATGTTTTTCACTGTTCACTTCCTTTCGTCGATCCCATATTTGAACAAAAACATCCTGAACCAGATCTTCAGCTTCACTTTGATTATGGAGAAATGTTTGAGCATACCTGTTTAACCGGGGGTAATACATATGAAACAACTGCTCGAAAGCCCGTTCGCTTCCTTTGGTTAACTCTGTAATTACTTTTTCCGGGTTTCCTTTAATCATACAATGTTTGACTTCAAATGCGCATGGGCACATTTTGATTTAAATTTAAAAGATACTTTTCTGGTTTGAAAATCATATGTATGATTTTTATGAACTGTTGGAAACTCATTAGAGTTTTCAATAGTTAGTAATTACTGCTTTAATTTGATTCTTCCTTCTCTCTTTTAAAGTTCCATCTTTGATTTGTTTTCTCCGTTCAAACAACTAATTTACCAGTCACAACACAGATTGGCAAGAGTAACAATCTGCAACGATCCATGACTAAACCGGCAACCATAAGTCGATCGGGTGTAGCCAGAGGGGCATCGAAAAACCCAATAAACCATCTACCTGTTTCATCCATTTGACCTGTAAACACAATTTTTCATTGTACATAAAGAACACTGGTAATCACGAAACTCAACATCTCTGCCAATACCAATCACTCCGCTAACCGATTTTACCGGGTTCATTAAGGCAGACTCCGTCAGCGAAACACCACACGGGTTTTCGTCAAACATTGAAAATAGTTTATGCTGGTCGCTTACATTCCAATGGCAATATCCCGGACTGTAACGGTTCGTTATTTTCGCCCCCCGGGACAACATTTGCTGTTCAATATGGTGCTGAATGTTATCTGCAACAGCCTCGGCAATGGCGCTTCCCATTATATCATAAACATAACCAAGCACCGGGTCCTCGCCTTTCAGCAATGAAGATGCTTTTTCACTGATTGTTTTACCGGCAGTGCAAACGAAAAAAGCCATTTTTTCAGCCTTCAACAGTTTTTGAGCTATTGTTCTTCCGACCTTAAACTCCGCTCCTCCCGCAAAAAACGAACGTTTATTATCTG
>JBKEDN010000212.1:0-25254 GCA_047975435.1 Draconibacterium sp.
CAATGTCGTTTAGTTAAGAAACATAGCCCAAAGGCTTGATTTTATTGATATTTTGGCAAAAATAGTTCTTTGAAAAGTTTGTGATTTATAAAATGTTGGCTATTTTGTGAGGGTATATAGGGTGCAACCCAAGTATCAAACTAAAAAGCTGTTATCGAGAAAATTTATCTAAAGAAATATCACATGAACTTGAAAACGAGAAGTTTAAGAGCCGTTCAGGAGACGGCCTTTCAGGGGTATTTTCACGGGACAGAAAACTTTCGCTAAAAAATCTGATTGTCATCATCACCATGTTTAAAAGTTCTATCCAGCGCGAGCTCGACAGTTTCTTCAAGTCGGTATCCGGCAGTGACTTTCGGATACGGGAAGCGACCAAGGGGGCGTTTACGCAGGCCCGTGCCAAGTTGAACCCGTGGGCCTTTGAGCGGTTGAACGAAGTGGCCTGTAAAACTTTTTATGAAGAAGCGGTATATTACGTTTGGCATGGGATGCGCACTTTGGCAGTTGATGGCACAAGGCTGGTTTTGCCCAATCATCCGGGCATCGTCGAAGAATTTGGGCAGCACCAATTTGGCCCAAATGCTGATAGCCCACGTTCTTTGGCCATGGGTTCGATGCTTTACGATGTGTTGAACCAAATAACTATCGACAGTAAACTTGCGCCCTATTCATCCAGCGAACTCGACCTGCTCCTCCAACACTTGGATAAAGTTAAGGCCGGAGATATGCTTTTGCTCGACCGGGGATACCCCTGCTTCTGGCTGTTGTTTTTGCTCAAGGGTAAAGGGATAGAATTTTGTGTTCGGCTGAAAGGGGATTGGTGGCTCAAGGTCAAGGAATTCACCGAAAGCGGAGAAACAGAGCGTATTGTTTCTTTTTCCCTGCCCAAAAAAGACCGCAAGAAGCTGGCTGCCTTCCCGCACATGGTGGATGCCACCATCGACTGCCGATTGGTAAGGGTGGAACTGGAAACCGGTGAGATAGAGGTGCTCTGCACTTCGCTGACCGATACCGAAAAATATGGCCATGAAGATTTTGAAGAGCTTTACCACTACCGATGGAACGAAGAAGAAGCCTACAAACTACTGAAAAGCCGGGCCGGGTTGGAGGACTTTTCGGGCAAAACGGCAAGGGCGGTGAAACAGGATTTCTTCGCCAAAATCTTCTTGATGACACTTTGCGCGGCTTATGCGCACCCTATCGAAGAAAAAGTCGTTGCAGAATACCGGGCGGACGAAGAGCGCAAGCACGCACAAAAAATAAACCGCACCAACGCCCTGTCCATGACACAGGACATCATGATAGGAACGTTCATTAAACAGAAATATGCAAAAGCGTTGGAAGCCTTCGACAAAATAGTGGCCAACACCCGCGAAATTGTCCGACCAGGGCGGAGTTTTGAAAGAAAAAAACGACCGAAGAGACCTTACTACATGAGTTACAAACGATTATGAAGCATCCTTAACTAAACGACATTGGATCTTAAATGGATAGATATTTTCCTTTATCCGTCCTCTGTTTATTGCAGAATTGAATATACCACGTATACACCTCATTCTAACTCCAATTCCACCGTCAGCGCCTCCGTTTGAACGCTACCAAACCTCATATTTTTCGAGGAACTCAGGTGTTATTTGTTGAAATTTTAGCTCCTTATTTTTATGAAATTTTTTAATTGATTCTAATGTTTGTTTGTGTATTCTCGCGTTACCGGTTCTTCCGGCCATTTCCAGTTCCGAAGCTATTTCCTGTCCAAAAGAAAATACATTTTGAATCGTTGGGTTGGTTTCAATTCGAAGTGCTTTTTCTACATCATATAAATTATAATAGACTTTTTCCTGTTCAATACTGGTAATAACATCAGTTGCTCTATCCAGAAACTTTAGTAACAGCTTATTTTTTTGCAGGTAACTACTGGCGTTTTTATTGAATTTCCCCTGTTTGCTATTCCATTCACTCTCCAAAGAAGTGTAAGGAGTGCGAAAAAATATTGACTTTCTTTCTTTAGTAATTCGCAAATAAATAGGATATTTATCGTTTGATAATTTTTTCTTATGCAGAACTGTCTTAATACTAATCATTTATATGTCTTTTTGGGTACAACATGGGTACAACAAATGGTTAAATAAAGGTAAATAAATAATGTTTCATGCCAAAACAAAAGAAATTAAATTGCTGATATACAGCAAGATGAAAATTTATATGACTATATGAGAGCTAAATCAGGCTGACTCTTAATCAGCGGGTCCAGGGTTCGAATCCCTGCAGGCCGACTTTTAATTTCACAAACAAAATATGTTGATGCTCCGGTATTCCCTCGAATAAAGACTATGCAAAGCATTTTAATTTTTCAGACTAAAAAGTATCAGTACATTTGACATAAGCTTTTAAGAAGAACAGTTTTTCTCAGGCAGTGAATTGATTTTAGGTAAACTTTAAATCATTTTCAGTTAGTTTTGCAAGTAGTTTGTCAGTAATGTTTCTTCAGAGATTGTTTGTGAAAAATTTATACATAAGGAATTGTAATTCTGAATAAAACAAAAAAACATTTATCCCTTTACTATGAAATCAGAATTTTTAATCAGAACAATTAAAATCGGGATTTTTTTTATTCTTCCGCTTAGTATTGTTGTAATTATTTTTCTGAAGGTTATCCATCTACTCAATCCGTTTGCACATATTATAGCACAATGGTTAGGGCACAATGCCAATGTAATGGTACAAGATTATCTTATCACAATCGTACTGCTACTTTTAATATTGTTTTTGGGAGGGGTAGTTGAAGGTAAGTTTCAGACAAGTAAAAAACTGATACTTTGGATCGAAAACAATATTTTGGCAATGGTACCTGCTTATCAGCTAATCAAAAATGTAAACCAGGATAGTTTTGGTGGTGGAGAGCTCTCGAAATTAAAAGTTGTGCTTGCACCTATCGATGGATGGATGATCGCTTTCCAGGTGGAAGACATTGACGAGGAAATGGCGATGCTATTTGTTCCCGGCTCACCAAGCCCTTACTCCGGAAACCTGGTAATATTTAGAAAGAGTGAGCTCAGAAAAACAGATTTAACAGTGAAAGAAGCTTATACAATTTTGAGGCAGGCTGGTGTAAATTCGGCTACTATGTTAAAACATTTGTTTTAAAGAAGAGACTTATATTTATTTAATTGAAGACTTATGCAAAACTTAAGATTTATAGTGCTGGTTGTTTTTCTGCAGTGCCTGTTGGCCGGGGCCCTTATGGGGCAAGATATTCGTATTACCCCGTTCAGTGGATATACTTTTGCTGACAAGACAAGTATTTATGGTGGAAGGGCCAGAATAGGCGATGGGCATACATACGGAGGATTTGTGTCGCTGGCGATGAACCCGTTTTATGAAATTGAACTGCAATACAGTCGGCAAGATGCGCAGCTAACTGCCCGGTCGTCGTTTAACAACATGAATGTTTCTGAAGCTGCAAGCATAAATTATATTATGGCAGGAGGAAATCGGATTTTTCCGATGAATGAAACAATGGAGTTCTTTAGCGGAGTTAAGGTTGGCGCCAGTATTGTTGCTTCCAAGAACGATGCTTTCGACAATGTGACCAAATTTGCAGTAAATATTAACGGCGGTATTCGCTACTTTTTTAACGATGTGATAGGGATACGGATTCAGGCCGATTTGGGAATGCCGATGGTCGATATGGGAGGAAATCTTTGGTGGAGCCCGGGTTATGGCGTTGACGTAGGAGTATCGGGTTGGTCGCCTTTTCTGCAATTCGGTTTTAAAGGAGGCCTGGTGTTTTGTCTTTAGTAAATCAGGATTGTTTTCACGAGAATAATATTAAATTCAAAAAAATAAATTTTGTTTCAATGTAAATCAGGAAAGTTATGAAGAAATTATTTTATTCCTTAATGGCAATTGTTGCGCTGGCAGTAATATCAGCCGCATGTAGTTCAGTGTCTTACACCGGTATTTGGCAAGACAAAGAGAAATTGGCAGCAAAACCGTATAAAACCATTTTTGTTTCGGTTTTAACATCTGACATTGGTGCCAGGCAGACCATTGAAACGGATTTGGCAAATGCATTAACAGCCAAAGGTTTTAAGGTTGAAAAAAGCAGCGACCATTTTAATCCGAAAGCAGCAGTAAAGGAAATTAGTGAGGCTGATTTTATGACAAAAATTAAATCACTGGGCTGCGACGGTATATTAACTTCCGCCGTAATCGATCAAAAATCAGAAGATCGTTATGTGGATGGCAACGTAACATATGGTTCTTACCCGGTGGTTGGAAGATATGGAAGATTCTGGTCGTACCGCGAGTACAGGTACCCAGTTTATGATCCGGGTTATTACACAAACGATAAAACCTATTTTCTGGAAGATAATTTTTACGATGTTGAAAGCGGCGGGATTTTGTTCTCAATGCAAAGCCAAGCCGTTAATCCAAATGATTTAGAGTCGTTTAGTAAAGATTATTCCAAAGCGATGATCAAAGAGTTGGAAATAAACAATATTGTGCGAAAGTAATAGCCACGGATGAGGAAACTATTTTCGAAGCATATTTTCCTTTTTCAGGTCTTTCAAAATAATCTTTGAATAGCCTTTAAACCAGCTGTCCATGTCAATTGGGTCGAAAGCCTCGGATTGAATGGACCAAAGCAATTTCTTTGAATCAAGGTCATAAAAGTTGGTTTCGAAAAAATAAGTTGTTTCGCTGGTAATATAACCGGGGTCGTTTACCTGGTTGTAGCGGTAATTCACATAATCGTTATAAGTGGAGTAATAATAAAAGCGGTAGGGTGGTAATTGCGCATTGCTTGTTCCCGGATGATATTGTTCTTCCGTTTCAGTATCCATCAGCGAAATTGTAAAAACGGCTTCACATCCTGCCTCCTTCATGATTTGTACCATTTTGTCGAGCGGGATTTTGTCACCTTTTAAGAATTCTTCAGGGAATATTTCTGTACTTTTTACTCCTTTGTAACCTTTTTTGTTAAGAAGATCTACCATCATGTTTTCAACCGATAGTTTCCTTTTCTCACCATGTATTAAAGGGATAACACAAATGTTTTCATAAGGATTTTCGGGCATAAGCTCATGATCAACCCACGAACTGGTTATTTGTTGTGAAGGTTTACAGGCAACCACGATAATAAGAAGGCTCAGGGCGATAAATATGTTCCGTTTCATTTTCAGTTTTTAGCTTGTTACTATTTCATTTCGAGTATTGCCGGATCATTGGTTTGGCGATCGTTCGAAATTTTCTGCATCTTTTTTAAAAACAGGGCTGCAAAATACAATTTTTTTAGGTGTTTATCTCATTCGCAAGTATGAATTTCAGTATTCGTTTGTACCCCAAAAAAGATAAAACCAGCACAACAGAACAAATTCTCAACAATTGGATCGGCAGAATTGATCGCTTGCCAGGCGGTAGTTTCATTTTTTATACTTTGACGGGACTAAAATTTTCACGAATTTTACACTTTAACATAAATCATCCCATTGAAAATAAAATTAGCCATTCGAAATACGATTCTTTCGCTTCTCCTTTTGCTTGGTTCTACACAATTTAGTTCAGGGCAGGTGGGTATTTTACTTCTTATTTTTGGAGATAAAGCTTCAACCGAGGATTTACATTTGAGTATCGACGGTGCTTTTAACCTGTCGAATATTTCCAACCTTTCGGGCGGACATACCTTTCTGGGCGCCAATTTTGGACTGGGGCTGCACATGAATTTAGGTGATCACTGGCAATTTAATCCCGAGTTACGGCCATTGTCGCAAAAAGGGGTAAGAAACACATTTGCAATTATTGATGCGCCTGCTGACATTTCGGATCCGGTAAATAACTGGCGGCTTAACTACTTCGAATTTCCGATTATGATGCGCTACCGGATAACGCCTCTGATATCTGTTGCTGCCGGCCCGCAACTAAGTCTTCTTACCAGTGCAAAGCAAATCAGTAAAGGAGAATATACCAACGGGTTAAACGCTATGATCCGAATGGATGCCGAGTCACATTTTCGGAAAGTAAATTTTAGCTTCCCGCTCGAAATGGCATATCGTATTCAGTTGTCGAGAAAAGAATCAGCTTCAAAAATCAGGCTCGATATTTTTGCCCGGTATTGCCACGATTTTTATCCGGTATTTAAAGACGGCCGGGGATTTGACGATTCAAGGTTATCAACCTGGCAGCTGGGCATTAGCTTTCCATATATTTTGTATCATTAAGATTCTGGTTATCAGTCAATAAGTGCTGTGTTCTTATGGTGCTGAAAGCATTTGTTCCTAAAGTTGTTATCCGGGAGCTAACACCGAAAACGGATACCAGGGAAGATTACGAAAAACCCAGAATAAGAGTACAATGGCAAAAATAATCCAGGGGGTTTGTTTTTTATACAGCAGGTTGGGTAGTTTCCAGCCAAAAACACGGTTTAACCCGGCATAAGCGTAATGGTATAAAATAAGAAGTGCTGCCGGTAAAAAGAGAAAATTATAGCTGATTACCCCTGCAATATTAAAATGGAGCAAACTATGCAAAGCCCTTTGTGAGCCACAACCCGGGCAATAACCTCCGGTAAGCAGATGAAAAGGGCAGGTAGGGAAAAGCTGCGTTTTGTTGGGGTCGAGCACAAAAAATACTACGGCTACTCCAAGAATAAGGAGCAACAAAACGAGCTTAACAACTTTCTTCATGTATAACTAATTATCCAAAAAGATTACCTGCAATTACTCCAAATACTGATAATAAAATAACAATTAAAGCAACAGCAAATCCGCTGGCCACGCCAATCCATGCCCACATTTTAGCATTTTTACTGGCAATGCGTGCTCCTTCATAGTCTCCGGCGCTCCATTTAGAGTTAACCTGGGCGGCAAAAACAATTGAAACAATTCCAAGAACCTGGCAGCAAAAGATAGTAACCAGAATTGCAAATACTAAGTAATTGGGTGGAGGAGTACCTGGGTGAGAAACTTGTTCATTCATATTAATTGTGGTTAAATTGATCTTTCCGATTAGAGCTTGTCAAAATTAAGTTAAGCAATTCTAAAATAAAATAATTTCGAAAGAATTATTGGGTATCAAAGCACTAAAAATTTAATTTCTTGTTTAAGTTCGTCGCGCAATCTTCCGATTGATTCATTTTGCTGAAGCCATGAATGAGCAATGTATTATATCGGGATTAGTGAATTTCAGGATCAAAGTCTTTAACACTTCATTAACAAAACCAATGTTAAACCTACAGAAGATAAGCTTGTCTTATTTGTAGTCATTTTAGTAAACAATCAGAAAACAGAAGTCATAGATGAAAAAGCTTTCAGGAATATTATTGTTAACCTCCATCGGTATCTTATTTTTTAATGTGTATGCAAGTGCGTTTTCAAATGTTGACGACGACAAACCGGGTAGGATAAGAGGTACTATAGTGGAAGAAAACTCGGGACAGCCGATGGAATTTGCCAATGTTGCCGTTTACAATGCGGTGAGTTCAGAATTGGTTTCCGGTGGAATTACAGATGCAGAGGGAGAGTTCGAAATTAGTGGCCTGCATTTGGGTGAATATTATCTGGAGGCCAATTTTATTGGGTTTGACAAAACAACAATCAAAAACATCAATATTACCCGCGACAATCCGGTTTTTAATTCGGGAAGGATAAAATTAAACAGTTCGTCGGTTGAGCTGGAAGGGATTAATGTGGTTGCAGACCGTGCACCTGTTGAATTTAAGCTCGATAAAAAAGTAGTAAATGTTAGCCAGGTGATTAGTGCAACAGGAGGAACTGCTGTAGAAGTACTCGAAAATGTCCCATCGGTGCAGGTTGACCTGGAGGGAAATGTTTCTTTGCGCGGTTCATCCAACTTTACGGTGTTGATTGACGGCCGCCCCAGTGTGTTGAGCGGAAGTGACGCTTTGCAGCAAATACCGGCTTCGGCCATCGAAAACATTGAGATTATTACAAACCCTTCAGCAAAATATGAACCTGACGGAACAACGGGTATCATTAACCTGGTGATGAAAAAGAATGCACTACAGGGTTTAAGCGGAATTGTGAATGCAACCATTGGTTCGAACGACAAATACCGGGGCGATGTAACCTTAAATTATCGAACCCAAAAGTTTAATTTCTTTGGCGGTTTCGACTGGCGCGACGACACATTTAAAGGAGGTTCGCACTCGCTTAGCGAAACATATGCGGGAGATACCACCTCGTATATAAAAATTGACGGTGACCGGAATTTTAACCGGAGTGGAAAAAACATAAAATCGGGCTTCGACTGGTATGTTACAGATAAATCAACTTTATCGTTATCGGGTGAGCTGGGACGCTCCGACAGGGCAAACACCGGTGGCGGGACAACGCACGAATATTCAGTTCCGGCAGCTGATGAGCTATTTTCGATCAGCGAGGAAGAATCGGATGATGAAAACAAATTTTACAGCGGGACGCTTAGTTTTCAGCATAAATTTAATAACGAAGGACATCAGCTTGATGCGATGGCATTTTACTCAAAAAGAAAAGGCTCTGAAGATGAAATAGAAGGAGAATTTCTTGCTGATGAGGCATATAATCAAACATCGAATCCGGTTTATATTGAAAGGGTAGCCACGCTGGAAGATGAAAAGGAAAAAGAGTTTCGCTTTCAACTCGATTATGTTTATCCATTTAGTGAAGACGGTAAACTGGAAGCCGGAATACAAAGCCGGATGGAAAACGATATTGAAGATCTTGCTTTTAGTGATTACAACCAAAGTGCCGACAGCTGGACGATTAACCCGGATTTCTCAAGCACCACCGATTTTACCCGCGATATTCATGCGGTTTATACCACTTTTAGCAATAAACTGGCCGGTCTTCAATACATGACCGGTGTTAGGGGGGAATTGACCCACCGCGAAATTGATAATTCAAATGCCGATGCACCATCGAAACTAAACCGTTTTGATTTATTTCCAAGCGTTCACTTTTCATACGGTTTGGGTGATAACATCGAGTTGATGTCGAGTTACAGCCGGCGAATTAACCGGCCGCGCGGACGCGATCTGGATCCAACACCCAACTATTACAACCGTTATACCATCCGCTTTGGAAATCCTGATTTAAAACCGGAATACACCAACTCTTACGAATTGGGGGCCATGTACCGTTTTGATCGTTCTTATGTTTCACTCGATGCTTTTCACCGGATTACAAACAACAAAATCGACCGTATTGAAACCCTGGGCGACGATGGAATTTATTACCTGAATACCGACAATTTTGATAAAGATTATTCAACCGGGGCTGAACTTACCGGGAATATTAATTTCACCAAATGGCTGTTGGTAAACGCCAGTGTTTCGCTTTATCATTACCGTATTACGGGCGATTTGAATGGCGAATCGATCGACCGGAACAGCAACAACTGGAGCAGCCGGATGAATACTACATTCAAGATTTCGGACAATTCGAGGTTGCAATTGCAGGGATTTTTTAACGGGAAATCGGTTTCGGCACAAGGCGAAAGAAAAGCGATGATGTTTACCAATATTTCGTATCGCCAGGATTTCTGGGACAAAAAACTTACCGCAACACTTAATGTTCGCGATATATTTGGGACAGGAAAATTTGAAAACGAATCATACGGAACAGACTTTAAGCGCTGGAGCCAGTGGAAACACGAGCCCCGGACCGTTATGCTCACCCTTAGTTACAAACTGAACAATTTTAAAGAGAGTAAAGACAGCCGGGGAGAAGGAGGCGGAATGGATATGGAAGGCGGAGAATTCTGATCCTCAGATTAATAATACGTCATACTGTGAAATGCTGCTCAATTGGGCGGCATTTTTGTTTTCCGGAGGTCCCCAAATTTGCTGTCAAAATATATTTAACTGAAAAATCAGTTCAAAAACTGAAAAAATAGTTGCAAAACTGAAAAATCAGTTATATGTTTGTAGTGAATTAGAAATTTAGTATTGAGTACAAAGTATTGAGAGAATGGTACTCAGTACCCACTACTTAAATCAAAAAGGCTGAAAATGAAACGACTCACCCGGAAAGAAGAAGAGGTAATGAAAATCCTCTGGCAGCTAAAAAAGGCTTTTGTAAAGGACATAATTGACGAGTACGACGATCCCAAACCGCATTACAACACCGTTTCTTCGTTGGTACGCCTGTTACAGGAAAAAGGAATTGTTGGCTACAAACAATATGGAAATACCTATCAGTATTTTCCGCTCTTGTCGAAAGAAGAATACCGGCGTTCGTTTATGAAACAGGTTGTAAGCGATTATTTTGATGATTCATACAAAAGTGCAGTAGCCTTTTTTGTAAAGGAAAAAGGTTTGTCGGAGCAAGAAATTGATGAGCTGATAAAAATGATAAAGGAGGAAAACTAATGGAAAATTTCTTAATCTATATCGGGAAATCGGCTCTGGCAGCCGGTGCTTTTTACCTGGTTTTCCTGGCGCTCTTTCAGAACCGGAAACAGTTTTTGTTTAACCGCATTTATTTGCCGGTTTCTTTGGCGCTTAGTTTCCTGATTCCGCTGATTACCTTTACTTCAATTCGTTATATCGAAGCTCAAACGGTGGATTTTGCAGAGAGTTTTGCCTATTTGCCCGAAGCAACTGTTTCAACCCTGGCTGAACCGGAAATGGAGTGGACAAATGTGCTGTTTTTAATTTATATCACCGGAATTATCCTGTTTTTTGCTTACCTGCTTTTGGGGCATTACAAGGCTTTTCGCATAGTTCGTGCCAGCAAACTGAAAGCATTTTTTGGAACTTCGGTAAATGTTACCGCTAAAGATGTTCACCCGTTTTCGTTCTTCAACAAAATTGTACTTTCAGAAAAAACTACGCATAATCCCAGCCTGGAAATGATTGTTCAGCACGAGCAAATTCATGTGCGCGAACGTCATACCATCGATATTCTGTTGGGTGAGATATTGTTTCTGTTTCAATGGTTTAACCCTTTTGCCTGGCTGATTAAAGACGCAATGAAAAACAACCTCGAATACCTCACCGATCACCGGGTGACGCAACGCCATAATGCAGAAGCTTACCAGCTGGCAATGGTGGGTCTGGCCGATAAAAAAGGGGTTGCCCCTTTTCTTACCGCTTTAAACGGATCACAACTTAAAAACCGCATTATAATGATGAAACAAAAATCAGAAAACAAATACTCGCTGCTCAAACAGCTGGTTGTACTGCCTTTGCTGGCTGTGCTAATTATGGGCCTTTCGAATAAAGAAGTGAAGACTGAGATTATTGCGAAGAATGACAATGTAGCATTTGTAAATGTTCAACCACTTAATTCTGATACCGGAGAAACACAAGAGACAACGAGTGAAAATATTCGGATAAAAGGACAAGTAACCGATCAGAAAGGAACTCCTTTGCCGGGTACGTTGGTTTTGGTAAAAGGGACTTCTGTTGGAACCGTGGCAGATGCTAACGGAAGGTATGAAATTGAAACGGATAAATTGGCCAGCCTGGTTTTTAAAATGCTTGGTTTCGATACGCAGGAAGTGGAAGTGAATGAACAGTCAACCATAAATGTGGAACTTATTGCCTCTAAAGCCAATGCAAATGACGAGGTTGTAGTGGTTGGATATGGTAAGAAAAACGAGCTTATTGGAGGCAGTGGTACTGATATTTCTGCTGCCTCAAACGAAAGAATAAGAATATCTGCCACCGGAAAAGATGCCCCACTTTTTATAGTGGATGGCAAAGAGAGTAAAGATGTTAGTTCTATAGAACCCGGTAACATTGAATCAATGTCGGTACTGAAGGATGAAAGTGCGATGGGTATCTATGGTGAGAAAGGTAAAAAAGGTGTTGTTCTTATCGAAACCAAAGGAGCAAAACAAAAGAACGCATTTCAGGTGAAAGGAAAAATTACTGACAAAGCAGGCAATCCCTTGAGCGGGGCATCGGTGATTATTAAGGGAAAAACCATTGGAACGATTACCGATACTGACGGGAACTATATTCTGGAGTTGGAAGGAAGTGAAGAAATACTAGTCATTATGCTGCCCGGTTTCGAAAAAAAAGAGGTTGGCATTGATGGGAATAAAGAGTTAAATGTTACGCTAAAAAAGGCTTCGGAAGGCAGCAAATCCGGATATGAAATTACAGGACCTTTGAAAGGTACCTTTGATCCTACGGGAAATAAAACGAAAATTATCCCGGGTTCTTCCCAAGGCTTAACCCTTTCTCAATATGGTAATATCGATAAACAACCACTTTATATGGTAGATGGCAAAATACTATCGACAATGGAAAACCTGGATACTGATGATATTGAATCTATTTCGGTTTTGAAAGAAGCATCAGCAACCGCGATGTTTGGCGATGCAGGGAAGAATGGAGTTGTTTTTATAAGCACCAAATCGGGAAAAGTGCCGGCTTCCATAGACGATATTTTAAACCAGAAACCGCATGGTGTCGAGCCGATGTATATTGTTGATGGTAAAAAGGGAAATGCCGACCTTGTTAAAAATATTGATATGGAGGATATAGCAGCATTTTCAGTTATGAAAGACGCATCGGCAACTGCATTATATGGCGACAAAGGGAAGGACGGAGTTATTTTGATTACGACCAAATCAGGGATGAAGAATGCAGGTAAGGCGAATGATCAGGACGGTAAATCGACAATACCCCCGGTACAAGTAAAAGCACAGCAATCTTTTGATGACAAATCTCCCCTTGTAATTGTTGATGGCAAAAAATACGATGGAGAGATTAACGATATTTCTCCCGACGATATTTTTTTCATTTCGGTATGGAAAGATAAATCAGCTACAGAACTTTATGGTGATGCGGCTAAAGATGGAGTAATTATTATTAATACAAAGTCGTATAAAATTAAATCGATGTTGGATATGCGGAAGTTTATTGCTGAAAAAATCAAGTATCCGGTTGCAGCTCAGGAACGTAACCAAACAGGCGATGTAAATGTATTTGTTCATGTGGTTGAAAATGGGAGTATAACATTTTTAAATGAAAAGCCCGAAAATGCTATTTCGCTTGATGATGTTGTTGTAGTTGGCTATGGGCCTAAATCGCCAAAAGTGGGAGAAACAGATGTCGTGGGAGAAACAGATATCTTTAATAAAGTGCTGGAGAAAGAAGCAAAAAGGGTCGTTTCTATGTTGCCCGCAATTGATATTCCGGAATTGCTGGGTAAGGATATAATAATGACGGTAAAATTTATGTTGCAGTAACGAAATTTGCGGTTTATTAGTGCATAAAAAAAGGATGGCATCCGTCTGAGTTGATTCAAACACGGATGCCATCCTTTATCCTTTCTTGCAGCTTACGACTTGCAGCTATTTTCTGCTAATAACAGCCACCCAGCCACCACCGGGGGCCATATTTACTTTCACTGATGAGCCGGAAGTCACATTCACGGTTTCCTGTGCAAAATCGGCAGCATGTTTAGTCGCGTTCACCCCGTCTTTCCAAATTTTCATGGTATAATTTCCTTCACCCAGGAAGTCGAGTTTTAATTCGAGGGAGCGCGGGTCCCAATCCGTCATGGCACCCACGTACCATGTATCGCCCGAACGGCGGGCAATGGCAATATAATCGCTTACTTTGGCATCGAGTACTTTGGTGTCGTCCCAAACCGACGGGACTGCCGAAAGAAACTCCATACATTCCGGTTCGCGGTAATAGTTCGATGGGTTGTCGGCCAGCATTTGCAGCGGACTTTCATACACCACATACATTCCCAACTGGTGGCAGCGGGTTCCCTGGCTCATGGGCTCGCTAAAAACCGGGTTGAAATTTTGTTTTGTTTTGTTGATCATCGCCCCCGGTGTAAAATCCATTGCGCCGGCTACCATGCGAATAAAAGGCAGAGTTACATCGTGTTCCGGATCCGGAAGCTTTGACCATTTGGCATTTTCCAGGCCTTTTACACCTTCGTAGGAAATAACATTGGGATAAGCCCGCTCAAGGCCTGCTGGTTTATAAGCACCGTGATAGTCAACCAGCAGCTCGCGTTTGGCACATTCTTTCGCCACTTTCTCATAAAAGTTTACCATCCACTGGTCATCGCGCTGCATAAAATCCATTTTAATTCCTTTAACTCCCCATTTTTGAAACTGGTCGAGTGCTTCAATAAGTTTATCATCCATTGTTTTCCAGACTACCCAAAGAATAATGTCCACGTTTTTTGATTTCCCGTAGTCCACCAGTTCCTGAATATCAATCTCGTCCACCACATCCAGCACATCACCTAAATGATACCAACCTTCGTCCAGGATAATGTACTCAAGGCCATACTTCGAGGCAAAGTCGATGTAATATTTATAGGTTTCGTTGTTTACGCCCGACTCAAAGTCAACACCATAAATATTGTTGGCATTCCACCAGTCCCACGCAACTTTACCGGGTTTTATCCAGTCGGTATTTTCAATTTTTAGTTCGGGTGCCAGTTTGTAGATCAGATCCGATTCCACCAGGTCGGCGTCGTTTTCAGTAACAATCATTACCCGCCAGGGGAAAACACGCGGGCCACTGCATTTAGCAATGTAATCGGCATATTTAGTTGGTTTTACATCGCGGTCGTTTAACTGTTTTTCTTCCAGAACAACACCGGGGAATTTTCCTGTCAGTGTATTTTTATCTTCGTCACTTCCGCGTAACCACAGGCCTGCATAATCCATCAGGTTCGATTCTGAAATGTATGTTTTAACACCGTTGCCACAATCAGCCAGCATGCCGGTAGAGCAAAAGCGGTTGCTGCCAATGTTCGATAATTTTTCTTTCAGGTATTCGCGTTCCTGGTGGCTCATCAGGCTTTCTTCTTCGGGAAACCAGATGTTGTGATCGGCAGGAAATGCAAAAGTTACTTCTTCCGACACCACATTATAGTCGCCTTTTTTTGCAGAAACCCAGCGATAAGCAGTGCCTTCATCATAAGCCCTGAATTCCAGTGAATAACCTTTAAACGTTAGTGTCAGCAGGTTGTATTCATCTTTAATAAGCGCACGTTTGCGGCTTACAACCGGGTGAAGTTCCTGTGAAACGGAGGTAGTTTTTGCCTTTTTAACTTTTGTGTTTACTCCCCAAACTGTTTCGTCCGATATTTTCATCGAAATACTTGAAGGAGAAATGATTTCTTTCCCGTTTAAGAGAACGGTGTAAGAAACTTTGTCGTTTACAGAAACTTTAACAGAGAGTTTTCCCGAAGGGGAAGACACAGTGTAGTCTTTGGCTGATACTGCTGACACGAACAGCGTCAGAAGCAGAATCATGGTTAGTTTGTACATAATACAGGTTTTAGATTGTAGGATGGTA
Organism: Draconibacterium sp.; assembly: GCA_047975435.1. GTDB lineage: Bacteria > Bacteroidota > Bacteroidia > Bacteroidales > Prolixibacteraceae > Draconibacterium. The sequence goes on from JBKEDN010000212.1 coordinate 15,287, forward strand.
AAACATCTAACGGTTTTTATACGCTGAATTACCATCGGTTATTAGATTACTTGTCAATAAACTTTTTGACGGTGCAAGGTAAGTAAATTATAGCTAAATTAGTAAGGAACAAATACTACCACCAATGAAAGGAGTCCCGAGCACTCGGGACGAGTTCCACGGGTATCGAAGCAGCCAACATTTCTATGGGTTATATTTGATTGAAATACAAAATATTAACTTAATTATATTCAAGTGAAAAATACAATACTGATTTTATTATTGACACTACTTGCAGGAACGAAGATTACTGCTGCAGAATTTGAAAAAGATGTTTTCAAAACTTCAGAAGGAGACCTAAGCATTACTTTTATTGGGCACGGAACTTTAATGCTGGAATTTAACGGACAGGTAATTCATGTTGACCCGGTGTCGATGTATGCCGATTATGAAACAATGCCCAAAGCCGATTTGATATTAATTACGCACGAACATGGCGATCATCTCGATCCGAAAGCAATTGATGCCGTTAAAAAGGAACCGACCCGTATTGTACTAACGGAAAATTGCACCCCGAAATATAAGGGGACCGATATCATGAAAAACGGTGATACAAAAGTGTTTGGCACCATAACCGTTGAAGCCGTTCCGGCCTATAATATTAAAAATGTGCGGCCGGGAGGAATACCGTATCATCCAAAGGGGCAAGGCAACGGGTATATAATTCGTTTCGCCGATAAAAAAGTTTACATTGCCGGAGATACGGAAAACATACCTGAAATGGCGGATCTGAAAGATATCGATATTGCTTTTCTTCCCATGAATCTGCCTTATACAATGACACCGGAAATGTGTGCAGAGGCAGCCCGTTTGTTTCATCCCAAAATTTTATATCCCTACCATTTTGGAAATACCGACACCGGCGAACTTATTAAGCTGATGAAGGACGATACAGCTATAGAAGTAAGAATCCGGAAATTAAATTAGCTGGCTCTAATCCTGAAAATTTTGGATACACTTTTATCTACAAAATTAAGTGCATTTTGTCTGTCTTTTGAGTTGCTAAACTTATTTCCCAGGAAATCGTACAAACTATTTTATGCCAGAATTAATTGGCTGATTTTCTGCATCCTCTCGAAATGCAAAAAGAGCTTGTGATAATGCCTGCTAATGAAAAGAGTAGAAGAAAACCGTAAAAATAATTTTCATGCAAATTGGTACAACAGGATATAAAACCAAGCAACAGCGTGGCAAAGAAACCCAGGATTCCCCAAAGACCAAGGTGGTAACAAATTAATATCAGAACTTTTTTCATGACCTGTAATTTTTTGATTTATTCTTATTACAAAGAAAAATATTAATAAAAACATATGTTCATAAATAAATATGATATATTTGTAGTGTTTGCGTGATATTAATAGTGGAAGAATGTGATGGATTGTATGTTGAAGTGTGATATTTGCAACATTTTATTTGCCAATTGAAAATGGAAATCAGAACGGAAGCTTGTGTGAATTGCAAAATAAAGTCGAACATTGTTTCGATTTTAAACAAGGAAGAACTCCGCGAACTGGGGAGAGGATGTTTGCAGACCGATTTCAGAAAAGGAGAGCTGATTTTTAAGGAAGGCACACCCGCACATCATGTGGTATATATGAGGGAAGGTTTTGTTAAACTCAGTAAAAAGGGACTTGGAGAGAAAGACTACATTCTCAGCATTCATAAAAAAGGTGCATATCTGGCATTAAATAATCTGAATAAAAAAAGCAGGCAAAACACGGTTTCTGCTACGGCAATAACACCCGTTAAGGTTTGTTACATCGATGCTGAAGTGTTTGGACTGCTACTGAAAAAGAACGGACAATTTGCCACCGAAGTAATTCAATACATTGTAAACGATGAAATGAACTATTTCGACCGTTTGGTGAGCAATGTGCAACAACAGGTCCCCGGCCGTCTTGCCAATTCGCTGTTTTACTTTCGGGATCAGGTTTATGGAGAAAATCCTTTTAACCTGAACATTACAAAGCAGGAACTTGCGGCACTTATTGGTACTTCGCGTGAGAGTGTAACCCGGCTTTTAAAAGAATTTCAGGAGGCGGGAATTATTAAAATGAATAAAAGCAGTATTGAAATTGCCGACGAAAATAAACTTCAGCAAATTCGGTTGAAAGGATAGCCTCTGAAACAGGAACTTTAACAGAAAGTCGGCCACCGGAAAGCATTCATAAAAAAACGCCCGCCCAAAATGGGCAGACGGTTCCTCTGATTGGTAGAATTTGCTAGTGTCATATCAACTTTAAATTGACGTACGTCATTCCGAATTTATTTCGGAATCTGCATTTTTAGCAAAGTTGCTGAAATGAATTCAGCATGACGTCGTGATAAAACACTAATATCTTATGTTTATATTATTACTACCGGTTACGATTCCCGGTTCAATATTTCCCAATGATTTTAGTTGAATAGCCGGTGAATTCAGTAACGAATTCAAATCATTAACATCAATGTTTGCCTGGCTAATAAAGTCGGACGGTACAACTACTACTCTGAAAGTTTGATTCAGGGTATAGTCGGTTGACAAGGTTGAGAAATCAACATCTCCGTCTAAAAATACCGACATATCGTTGATCAGTTCATTCGCATAATCTGTTGTAAAATCGAAATTGTACTGCAAAATTGCACCGGAAGGGAAATAGGTAGTTTGAGGCAGTGGCCGCCAAAATTCCAGGCCATCTTCACTTGTCCATAAGATATAAGTTAAAATCACATCTGTATCATAAGGAATATATCCATTATCCTGAAATCTGAACACCAGTTGGTAGTCGTTTGCAGCTGTAAAGTTACCGGTAAATTCAAAAGTGGTTCCTACAAAATTGTAGCCGTCTTCTCCGGGAAGTCCGGGAGGGCCCATCGGGCCTTCGCAGGCACTAACAATAATTGCCGCCGCGATTAGTAAAATGTTTGTAAGCTTTTTCATGTCTTAATGATTTTCTGATGAATAATTTGTTTTCAAAACGGAATAAACAAGTATGGTGCCAAAAAAACCTCCGGGTGTTCTCCCGAAGGTTTTGTATTTAACTGTAAATTTTAATCTAACTATCCGATCCGGGAACCGGAACTTTTGCATCTTTCATATACCCGATGTTCCCCATAATATAGGTTTCCGGGCCGAGTTTCATGTCTGAATTCATCATTTCGTCCCAGGTTACTTCTTTTCCGGTATAAGCCGAAACGCGCCCCATAATGGCGGTCATTACCGAATTGGCTGTTTCTTCTGCTTCGTTAAACGGAATGTTTTGGCGGATACAGGTAATCAGGTCTTTATGTTCCTGTACGTAGGGGCTGGTGGAGTGATTTTCGAAAGCGAATAATTCATTTCCTTCCAGATCTGTGATTCTTGCATTGCCATTGCCACCGTCAGTATATGTTCGGCCTTTTGTTCCGTGAACAATCTCGTGCACAGCATTGGTACACCCATTTATTTGCCTGCATGTACTCACAAAGTTTCTTCCATCATCCATGATAAAATCTACCGCAAAATTATCGTATTGGTCTCCGGTGGGCCGGCGTTGGCGCGAACCAAAACCAAGCGCTTTTACCGGGTGTTTCCCAAAAAACCAGTTAGCAACATCAATGTTGTGAACGTGCTGTTCAACAATATGGTCGCCCGATAACCAGCACCAGTTTACCCAGTCGCGAATCATCCATTCCATTTCGCTCCAGTTCGGATTCTGGTCGCGGTACCACAATTGGCCACCGTTCCAGAATACTTCGGCTGTAGTAACCCTTCCAATTGCATTATTGGTAAGTGCTTTGTATGTGTTTATGTATTTATGCTGATGGCGGCGTTGTGTTCCGGTAACTACCTTTAAACCAAGGCTGTCGGCCATTTTTGCTGCGGCTAAAACCTGGCGTACGCCGGCGGTGTCAACAGCAACAGGTTTTTCCATAAATACATGTTTGCGTGCTTTTACTGCGGCGGCAAATTGTTCGGGTCGAAATTTGGGAGGAGTGGCCAGAATTACAATATCAACTCCCGAATCAATCACTTTTTCGAAGGCATCGAAGCCAACAAAGCAGTTTTCTTCCGGAACTTCTACTCCTCTTTCTTTTTTAATTTTTTCGCGGCAACCGTTAATACGATCCTGAAAAACATCTCCAAGTGCTGTAATGGTTACAGTAGATCCACCGGCTTCAAGAAAGTTTGTGGCTGCTCCGGTCCCACGGCCGCCACAACCAATTACTCCGGCTTTTAGTACTGTTCCTTCTGGTACCTGATCGAGCAATGGTGGAAAATTGTATTCCCTGGCTTCCCAGTCGTACGATACACCTGCTGCGGCGCTTTCGCCTCCGCCTGAACTACAGGATGCTAATGTTCCTACTCCCATGGCGCTGGCTGCACCAACTACGGCTGCACCGCTCAAGAATTTTCTTCTTGAAAAATTATTGTCACTCATGATATTAAAATTTTAGTTGTCATTTAGGATTTGCGATATTTATTTTTTACCTGTATGCTCATCATATTCACAAACTACTCTGAAACTGATGTAGTTGCAGTCGGAAAGCCACCAGATGCTTTTTGGGATTTGCGGATCGGTTTTCAACCAGGCTACACTTTGAGTATAGTCGCGGGCTGCACTGCGTACGTCTCCAATTTCACTTTTAAAAGTTCCCCCTCTAATCACTCTCTCCTCTCCTGAAGCAGGTCCTTTCGGATCGGTAACGCCATCCTGAAGCTTGGCATAACTGTCATCGGCATACCAATCCTGGCAATACTCGGCAGCATTTCCCAGCATGTTTTTCAGGCCAAACGGGTTAGCTTCTACTTCATCCGGTGTTGCAGTTTTTAATCCGCTGTTCTTTTCGTAAATAATATATTGATTGATCGCCTCACTGCTTTTCCCAAACAGTTTGCCCATAAATCCTTTTTCGCCAAAGTCTTTCGGGTTGCCGTCAAAGAAATAAGGTGTTTCTGTTCTGCCCCGCGCAGCATATTCCCATTCCGCCTCGGTAGGCAAACGATATGTTTTTCCGGTTATCTGCGATAGCCATTTACAATAAGTTTCTGCCGAATGGTAACTCATGGTAATGGCCGGACGTGTTCCCATGCCCCAGTTTTGGTCGGGTTGCCCGTAAGGGGGTGTTGGGCCCGAGATTGCATCAACATCGGCACTGGCGCGGGTTCCCTCAGTATCCGAAGTTCTTCCTTCGGTAGCGGTTGCGGTATAAAATGCAAGGTATTCATTCCAGGTAACTTCAACTTCGGCCATAAAGAATGGACTTATTTTTACTGTTTTTTGCGGCCCTTCATTTTCTTTGCGCATCTGCTCATCATCGGGGCTTCCTATTTTAAAGCTGCCACCCGGTATGGCTTTCATATTAAATGAAATGGTCGTTTCGGGAATAGTTTCGGTGAAATCTTCAAGAGCTGTAACGTTTGCCGGGGCTGTAAATTTTTCCAGGTTTTCGGCTCCTGTGCTGCCAAATTCCACGTTTTTGGCGTGTAAAGCTTTGGGGTCGTAATGTCCAACATTAAGGTGACAGTTGATACACCTTAATTCGTCTTCGTTTTGAGAATAATATAAATGTGCATCCTGACCCTTTTGCGACAAGGTTAGCGGGAAAAGATTGGAATGACATTTTACACACGATGCTTTAAAAACATGATGTTGTGCCTGTTCGAGGCTCGATTTGGCTTCCCAGTTAAAATCGGCTGAGTCTTTAAATACATAACCATAAAAATCGCGGGCCGAAGCTTTGATTTTTTCCTTTAAATAACCCTGTCCTTTTGGCGGAAGATGACAATCGGCACAACCAATTTTTATTCCTACACGGGTATCGTGGTGTACCGAAAGTTTCCACGAATCAGTGGCGTGTGGATGTACATGACACATTTCACACGATTCCGGTGTAGAAGTAGCTTCAATCGCTTTATTCGCATAAATTGTGATCAGGATTCCAACCACAAAACCAAGGAAAAGAACCAGTAAAAGTTTTTTTCTGAGAAAATTGCCAAATTTTTTAAACATCTGGTATTAGTTGTCAGGTAATTCAATTGAATTTAAGTGGCACCTAAAATAAGGATTTTATCTTATTTAGGGCTTGTAGTTTTGGTAATTTATTAGAGATAGTTGGCTTATTTGTAAATTTTTTCTTTTCGGCTTAAAAAGAAAAAGGTTGCCGAAGTGCGACAACCCGTGGATAATTCTTGATAGGAATACAAGAGAGATAAAGGGAAATAATTGTACCTGCAAGGTATGGATTAAGTGTTGTAATTTGTTTACTGAATGATTACAAAAGCATTAAATCATTTTGAAGGCTTAACCCGGAATACTGAACCTAAAACGGTATTTCAAAAATTTTGTAACTTACTGCCATGAACAAACTCAAACATAGCCTTTCCGATATTTTTGAATTATTCTTTCCCTCGCTTTGTGTTACTTGCGGAGAACGATTGATTTCGCAGGAAAAGTTTGTTTGTCTGAATTGCTGGTACGACCTGCCGGTAACCAATTTTCATTTAGAACCGGAGAATAAGGTGGAACAGCTTTTCTGGGGAAGGGTTAACATCGCAAATGCCACTGCTTTTTATTCCTACAAAAAGGGGAGCAGGTATCAGCAACTGATTCATTTTGTTAAGTATAAAGGAATGAAAGAGCTGGGGGTAGAAGCCGGACGAAAATTTGGCTACCGTTTGGCAGAAGCCGGAAGATTTTCTTCTGCTGATGTGTTGCTTCCAGTGCCTCTTCATCCGAAAAAGGAAAAAAAGAGGGGTTATAACCAGTGTTTGTACATTGCGCGCGGAATAGCCGAAGTTTTAAACAAACCGGTACTTGCTGATAATTTGTACAGAAAAGTGTTTACCAGTACGCAAACCCGTAAAAATCGTTTTGAACGCTGGCAAAATACGGAAGGTATTTTTGATATTCGCCGCCCGGATGAATTAATGGGAAAGCATATTTTGCTGGTTGACGATGTAGTTACCACCGGATCAACCCTGGAAGCTTGTGCTTATCAGCTCTTGAAAATTGATGGGGTAAAAGTAAGTATCGCCACTTTAGCTTTTGCTGATTTTTAATCTGATAATTTCCCCTGGCTTTGCCATGGGGCCGCTTTTTCTTCCCCGTTAAACAATCTATTCCGGCAGGGTGTTATTTCAACATCATTCAGAAATAAATAATTTAAAACAGTAAAATATGAATACCAGGTTTTTAATGGCAATTATTTTGGTTGTAAGCGGATTATTTTCCTGCACCCCAAAGACTACCCCGGAACAGGAAAATGTAAAATATTTCAGACAGTTGCTTTTTAGCGAAACCCCCTGGGATTTGGAGCGCGGTGCGCACCCTGTTTCAGAGAAAGAGGCGCAATCGATAAATAATTATAAGTTTACATGGAACGAAGATGGCACTCTTGCATCGGTAGAATACAACCGAAATGGAGTGTTGCTGGGCTACTCCAATTTGCGTGCGGCAAAAATAACTTACACCTACGAAGGGGATAAACAAATCAAACATTTCTTTAATGAAGCCGGTGAGCCGATCCAAAATGGCGGGGCCTTTGCTTTTGAATATACACTCGATGGTAAGGGGATGAGGGTAGCAATGCGTTATCTGGATAAAAACGGTGCCCCAACCGAAAACCGCAATAAAATTCACAATTATACATGGTCGGAATTACCGGACGGAATGATGAGGGAATTACGATACAACCTGTCGGGTGAAGAAACCATCATGAACCCGTTTTGTCCGTTTTACGAACTTCGCTTTTCATACAATAACGAAGGATTTGTAACCCGTATGGCTAATTTCGAAGCCGATACTATGTACAACTGTACCGCTGAAAATTGCGGTGATATTGGTGTTTCTTATTTCACATTTAAAAACAATGAGCAAGGCGACTTGCTTCGTTTTTCGGTTCACAGTACTACCGGCCAATTGTCGAACCTGTATTGGGGCTGGGCAAAACGAGAAAACAAAGTGGATGATAACGGCTACGTGCTTGAAACGGTGGTTTATGACCAGGATGATGAAATGTGGGGAGGCAAAAATATTCCCGTAACGCAAAATGAATACGACGAACATGGTGCCATTATCAAAAGCACTTCGATGGATGCGGATAAAAACGTGGTGAACAATCCGAACAACGGTGTAGCCATTGTTGAATACAAATACGACGAACTGGGCCGCAGAACGGAGACACTTCGTTACGACAAAGACATGAATCCTGTTGAAAGTAAAAGCTAAACATTTTATTTCTGAAAAATATGATTCAACAAAGACCGATTTTAAAAGCCATTCTTATTTTACTGGTCTTTGCCGTTTTGGCATGTTCAGGTGGGAAAAAGTCAGGTGCTGAAGCCAGTACAAAAGTTGAAACAAAGCCGGCAAAAGTAGAGATTAATGCCGGGGCAAAACTGTTGCTTTCCACATTAAACGAAATGGGCGACTATGTTAACAGCCGCAATTTTCCTTCATTAATAAAAGCTTCTGCTGTTTATGACGAATTGGATGGAAATAACCTGATTGTTGATGTACGGGGGCCAAATACCTTTGCCAGTGGGCATATAAAAGGTGCAGTAAATGTAGATTTTACGGATATTCCTGATTATTTTTCGAACCAGATAAAACCTTCAGAATACGACAAAATCATTGTGGTTTGTTATTCGGGGCAGATTTCGAGCTATACAACTTCTTTGCTGAGGCTCGAAGGTTACAATAATGTTTATTCAATGCGATGGGGAATGAGTGGCTGGAACCGTGATTTTGCCCGGGATGCCTGGTTGTCCAATATTTCGTCGGATTATCAGGATAAAGTGGAAACCAATGACAACCCGGAAGCTCCGGCAGGCGATTTCCCTAAGTTGAATGAAGATGGAAACAACGGTAAGCAATTGTTGCAAAACCGACTGAAAACGTTGTTTGCTGAAGGATATTCTGATGCATTGATAACGGCTGACGAAGTTTTTGAAAACCAGGCAAATTTATACATCATTAATTACGAGCGAAAAGACAAATACGAATCGGGGCATATTCCGGGAGCCGTGCGTTACAAACCCGGAGGAACTTTAGGGATTGTTTCCGAAATGCAAACCATTCCGGACAATAAAGAAGTGGTGGTTTATTGCAATACCGGGCAAAACTCGGGTTTTGTAACCGCTTATCTGCGTTTGTTTGGATACAATGCCAAATCGATGACATTTGGGAACAACGCGTTTATGCACGATAAAATGGCGCAAGAAAAAAGTACGCTGTCGTGGGTCACTTTTTCCGATGAAGAAATAGAAGATTTTCCGTATGTGAAAAATTAATGGTTTGCACCGGTTTGCAGATAAATATTTGCTGCGAAGCCGGTTTAATGCTTTTATTCCGAATGAATTTTCAACATCTTTTTAATTACTTTGTTTTGCTTGAAAACTAAAAATCAAAATGAATTTCGAAATCACAAAATATTTTCCGGGTGTACGTCCCAATGTTACGATGCCTTCGCACGAAATGCTTTCGTTGTTAAAGGAAGAGGGGATGCGAAAAATGGTAAGCGACCATTACGATTTACTGGTACAAAGCCCGGTCAATCATCTTTTTCCAAAAAATCCGATTGCTTTGGAGAAGGCAAAAGAACACGCTGCCGATTTTTTTATTCAAATTTGTGGCGGCCCCGATTACTTTAACCAAAACCGCGGAATGCCGCAAATGAACCGCCGTCATCGTCCGTTTCAAATCACCGCCGAAGCCCGTATCGAATGGCTGAATTGTTATCGTGAGGTGTTGGGGAAGTTGGATTTGCCTGAAAATGTGGTGCTTTCTTTCTGGAATTACCTCGATGTATTCTCTAAATGGATGGTAAACAGCTGACCGAAAATCAGCAGGAAACCTCTAAAAATTAAAAATCTACCAATCAGCCTATTATAATAGTAAATAGTATCTTAGGAGCATATTCTTATACAATGAGGACAAGATACAAAGCAACAGGGACAAACAGTTTAT
>JBKEDN010000280.1:0-5766 GCA_047975435.1 Draconibacterium sp.
CAGTCAGCCTCGCATTTGAACTGCGTGATAAACTCCTGAAAATCTCTTGGATATTTCTCAATCTCGTTCATGTATCAAAGATAAATCTTTACTTGACTAAAAGGGATAAGCAGTTTATAATTATTTGGTTTAGCAGCAATATAAGTACAGTTGCTGGCAAAGAAATAATGAGCCGGAGAAACGGGCTTAATGCTATTGAACTTCAACTCGATAAAAGTAAAATAAGTTATAAGAAAGATACCCTTGGAATGATTCATACCGATGGTCGTATTTATTTTCGAAATTATAGTTCAGATACCGTGGCTTTCAATTGTACCCTGTATGGAAAGAGTTTCCTTTTAATGTATAATGATAGTGTTGCCGATATTCATCTTTCGGATAATAAATCACCCGGCAAACAAATAGCAGTTCTTCCAAAATCAACCTATTCCTGTCCGTTTAAATTTAGTGTGAAACTGGAAAAAAACAACCTGATTTATTCCACGTACAGCGGTACAATAGACAGAATAGGCCCTTTGGCAATTTATACTGAAGACAAAAGAAAGGTTTTTGATAATTAAACGCGCTTATGAAACCAAAGTAATTGTCACAACAGGGAAAAGATAAAAATACAAGCTTTATGAACAATAACGAACTCCGCACAAAACCGCATTATCAAATATTAGACGGATTGAGAGGTGTTGCAGCAATTATTGTTGTACTTTTTCACCTTGCCGAACCACTTGCCAGCGGCCACCTCGACAACATTGTAAACCATGGTTACCTGGCTGTTGATTTTTTCTTTCTGCTATCGGGTTTTGTTATTGGGTATGCTTACGACGACAGATGGGGTAAACTAACTTTCAGCAGCTTTTTACGGCGACGGTTCGAGCGCTTGCAACCACTTGTTGTTCTGGGGATGACGCTCGGTGCCATCGGGTTTTACTTTACCGACTCTGCGATATGGCCGCAAATACACACCGTTCCTGCATGGAAACTGATTGTGGTTATGCTGATCGGATATACAATTTTACCCATTCCATTATCTATGGACATACGAGGTTGGGAAGAAATGCATCCACTCAACAGTGTTGGTTGGTCTCTGTTTTTCGAGTATATAGCCAATATTCTTTATGCTTTGGGTTTACGGAAATTATCGAATAAAGCATTGGCTGTTTTTGTGGTGCTTTCGGGGGCGGTACTTTTGCATTTGGCTGTTACAAGCCCCAATGGCGACCTTGCCGGCGGCTGGACACTAAACTTTGAGCACATGCGCATTGGCTTAACGCGTACCTTATTCCCGTTTTTTGCCGGATTGCTTTTGTCGCGGATTGCCCGGCCTGTTTATATCAAAAATGCATTCTTCTGGTGTAGCCTGCTCCTCGCTGTAGTTTTGTTTATGCCCCGAATAGGTGGTGCAGAACATCTTTGGATGAATGGTTTGTACGAGGCTTTTTGCGTCCTCATTGTCTTTCCGGCGATTGTATATATTGGAGCCGGTGGCATCGTGCACAATCAAATGGCAAATAGAATTTGTAAATTCCTTGGCGATCTGTCTTATCCCTTGTACATGACACATTATGTACTGGTATATTTTTATGTAGCCTGGATCAGCAACAACAGCGGAATTACATTATCTCAGGCCTGGCCACATGCCTTACTAACCTTATCAGGAGCAATCGTGTTGGCCTATGCCAGTTTAAAATTATACGACGAACCGGTGAGGGCATGGTTACGTAAAAAGATGAAATAGCGGAAAATAAAACCCACGGGATCCCTCGACTTTCACCCGGGGTCGGTTTGGCTAAATGATTATACTTAATCGATAAATCTCTTGTAGCCTGAATATATTGTAAACAACTCCGGTATAAACTTGTTTCGTTATAAAATATTATCGTATCTTTTTTTTCGTAAATCCATAAAATTTAAAACATATTGATAATGAAACACAAATTTACCTTTCGAATTACCTTGTTGGCCGCCATGCTGTTATTCAGCATTTTAACTACAAAAGCACAGAATTCTCCTTTAGGTTCTCCTTCAGAAAAGACGAATGAGCTAAAATCGGCACAGGCAACTACAGCCGATCCGCTTGAAAAGGGATATAATGATTTTCCGTTCACAATAAATGGGACTACAGTAAGCTTAACAACAGCCGGCGGTGTTAGTTTTTACAGTGTAGCCTGGACCTCATGTGGAGTTACTACGAAAGTAGCATCCATATGGATCAGCTCAGGTACATCAGGTAGTATTACAAATACCTTTTCTGCACCGGTAAACAACATTACTTATAACATTACTGCATCTAATGCCGGCGAAGTATTTACTGTTACCACAAGCGATGGTACTCCGTCTATCTCTGTATCAGATGGCTGTTCTTATAATATCGTAGGCAATACAATTAATTTCACTTCCTCAGATGTAGGGGCTAAAATAACTATAACGTCAACGACCCCTTTTACATGGGTACAAATAAGTCATAACGGCAACGGTGGAGGCAGCTTAATTACCTTAGATGGATCCTCTGTAAACCCGATGGTTGTACCGGTAAATATTTGGGCAATTATGGCTGTATTCTTTCTTATTGGAGGTTTAATCGTATTCCGTTCGAGACGTGTTTTAGCGAAACGTTAGACTAAACATAAAATTATAGAACAAGGGGATTTTGCTGTTTGCTGACAAAATCTCCTTGTTTTTTTGTCACTACTGTCGTGTCAACTTTAAATTGACGTACCGTCATTCCGAATTTATTTCGGAATCTGCATTTTGAGCAAAGATGACATCTTTCAGTCCTCCTGCTGAAGTTTTTTGCCTTCCTGTAACACTTTCAGGCTTCCCTGCACCGTTTTTTGCTTCCCTGCATCACTTTTGGGACTTCCTGCAGGTATTTTTATCGTCCTGATACAGTTTTTTGTGTTCCTGCTACAGTTTTTTGCGTTCCTGCGCCGCAGGAAGTATAAAACCTGCTGCAGGGAGGGTCGGCAACTTACAGGATAGGTAAAATTCCTGCAGGACGGGTAAAACACACGCAGGACGAACCTGATGGCATTAATACATTTTTAGCACCAGCACCTTTTGTGTTTCCGGGCCAACTTTAAAACGCTCGTCGAGGCGATGTCCTATAATCCAGACGATCTTTTTCCCGCTACAAAGCAACCAGGTATTTTCCTTTTCCGGAAGTGGAACTTTCTGATCGATAAAAAAGTCGCTTACCTTTTTCATTCCCCGCATTCCCAGCGGCTGAAAGTAATCACCTTGTTTCCATTTGCGAATCAATAACGGAAACTGAATCGTGTCGAGATCGATACAGGCTGCATCGGAAGATTTTATAATCTTAAAACCGGCGGCACTCATTTTACTGATACTCAACTGAACCGGTTTTTGTAATCCGGTATCGGAATCTTCGATATAAAAAAGCTGTTCGCGCTGTTCGGTCAACGGAACCACAAATAAAAACTCACGGTCTTTTACCAGGCGATGCGTTGGTGAAAAAAACTGCTTACCCGATTCGGCGTCCAGACTTTGAAATACCTCATCAACAACCGCCGAATTAAAATGCAAAGGAGAAAGCGCCTCCAACAAAAGCAACTTCGGGAAGGGTGTGGTGCGGAGTTTTTCAATATTTATCCGAATTTCACCCTTCACTTCGTCAAGCACTTGTTCCATATCGTGGTTCAAAACCGAAGTATAAACCTGTTCGGCATCGCGCAGGTTATCGATGCTTGCCAGTAGGTTCTTTTTGAAAGCCGGGTTCAATTCACCAAACAAAGGAAGTATTTTATGTCGTAAAAAATTACGCTGATAAACCACTTCGCTATTGGTGGAATCTTCGCGGTATTCGAGGTAATTTTTTGCAGCGTACTGCTCAATTTCTTCCCTCCCGGCAAACAAGAGCGGACGAATCAGAAAGCCTGTTTTGTCTTTGATTCCGGTTAGTCCTTTTATCCCTGTTTTTCTGGAAAGATTCAGGAAAAAAGTTTCAACCTGATCGTCTTGGTGATGTGCGGTTGCAATCCAATCGTAATTCTGTTTACTGCGGATTCGTTCAAAAAATTCATAACGCAACTCCCGGGCAGCCATTTCAATAGAAATCCCGCTAATCCGGGCGTGTTCCTTGGTATCAAAAGTTTCGAAGAATGAGGGAATTCCGTGTATTTGCACATACTCACGCACAAAGTTTTCGTCACCATCCGACTCGTCGCCACGCAACTGAAAGTTACAATGTGCCACGCCGTATTCCAGTTCAGAGTTTTCGAAAAGATGTAAAAGCACCATGCTGTCGATGCCGCCGCTTATCGCCAGCAACACCTTTTGGCCTTTCTCAACCAGGGCCTTTTCTTCCATATTTCGGATGAATTGTTGCAGCACCTTTACTACTTTCTTTACTTTTGCTTCCCAACCAGTTGGGCAATGTTTAAAATTACCTCTACCGCTTTAACCATCGAGGGCACCGGTACAAATTCAAAGGGCCCGTGGAAATTGTGCCCGCCCGCAAATATATTCGGACATGGCAGGCCATCGTAACTCAAACGCGCACCGTCGGTCCCTCCCCTGATGGCTTTTATCTTTGGTTCCACATCTGCCAGTTTCATTGCTTCGCGGGCAATATCAACCACATGCATTACCGGCTCAATCTTCTCCAACATGTTGTAGTACTGGTCTTCAATACTTAATTCAACAATCTCCTTCCCGTATCCCGAGTTTATAAGTTTAACTACTTTTTTGAGCAGCTTTTTCTTTTGCTTGAATTTTTTGGCGCTATGATCACGGATCAGGTACTGCATTTCGGCTTTCTCCACATTTCCGCTAAGCGATAAAAGGTGAAAGAAGCCTTCGTATTTTTCGGTATGCTCCGGACGTTGCGTGGGCGGTAACATGCCGATCAGCTGGTTGGCTACATTCAATGCATTGATCATCTTATCTTTTGCAGACCCCGGATGTACGCTGCGTCCGCAGACTTTTATTTTTGCACCGGCAGCATTAAAATTCTCATATTCCAGTTCGCCAATTTCACCTCCGTCGAGTGTGTAAGCAAAATCAGCCCCAAATTTCTTCACATCAAAAAAATCAGTGCCTTTACCAATTTCCTCATCCGGTGTAAAAGCAACCCGAATCTTGCCGTGCCTGAAGCTTTTTGTGTTGCGAATAATATCTGCCGCAGTAACAATTTCTGCTACACCCGCCTTATCGTCAGCACCAAGTAAAGTTGTTCCATCAGCTGTTATAATATCCTGCCCTTTGTAATTTAAAATCTCGGGAAACTCTACAGGATCAATTACCACTCCGTTTTTTAACTGAACAGGAGAGCCGTCGTAACTATTAATAATCTGCGGATTTACGTTCTCGCCCGAAAAATCAGGGCTGGTATCAACATGGGAAATAAAACCAACAACCGGGCAATCCTCAACACCATTTGCCGGAATAGTTGCAGTAACATAACCGTACTGATCCATTTCCACTTCCTGTAAACCAATTTCTTTTAACTCCTCTACCAACTTTTTCATAAAAACAAGTTGCCGATCGGTACTCGGATACGTTGCGCTTTCCGGGTCGGAAGTCGTATATTCTTTTGCGTATTTGATAAATCGTTCTACTACTTTTTCCATCTGATTCTTTCAATTTTAAAATTTTTGCAGGATTCAAATATACAAATTAAAAACTCCTCTAAGGTAACCTCTAAAAATTAGTTTTATGAAGCATGTCTATTCTTCTGTTAATGAAGTTGCCATCCATTTTCAATCATCATTTTCCTTTTCGTTCAATTTTCAGCCATAATTTCATTGGTCT
>JBKEDN010000281.1:0-7005 GCA_047975435.1 Draconibacterium sp.
ACTCATCTTCGCAACCTCTTCGAGAGAACTAAACTTCAAAATGACAAAGAACGATTTAGGCTTAATGAGCCAAATTTGTTTAATTATTAATAACGTCCCGATTTTAATGGGACACTAGTGAGGCGCATTATAGAATAAATGGATAATTTTTAAACAGGCTCTTACTCGTCAAAAACAAATTTTACCCCGAACGAGAACATCGAAGCGCTAAACTTCGAATTGCGGTCGTATTTGTTGTATTTAAAATCAAGGCTTTTCAGTCCGAACTTGTAAATGTGTTTGCTGGTAAATACATCGGTATAAGAAATGCCAAGGCCGAAATTGTTTGAGTGGAATTTCGACAAATCGTAATCCGAAGTATAATACTGTTCGGTTGACAAGTGTTGGTTGTACGGCGCAAAATAATCGGCAGCTGTTTGATCGTAATAACGATACGAAGGATAGATTGTAAATTTATCCGTAATCTTCACCGGGATTTCGATGCTCGCAGTATTGGATTTAATTCCCCAGTCGTCGAAATAATAGCGGTAATACGTTCTGATCGTCACCCGATCGTTTACAAAGTAGTTTAAGCGGCCTCCCAAAGCGGTTTTAAAGCGCGAATTTGGCAGATGCTCAATGCCTTCAGCCAAATGGAAATTTTCAGCAAAAGCATCTTCCACATCGCTAAAATACATTCGGTGAAAGGGAGTTGAAAGCAAGCCATCCTGCATAATAAAATCAGCTGATAAATAGGCATTCATACGTGATGAGAGTATCTGTGAGAATCCAAATCCAGCGGAATAGGAATTTCTTCCTTTGCTTGATATTTCGTTGAATTGCGGATTGTAATTTCCCTGAATCTGGTTTCCCATTATAAACTGATTTCCTGTACCTCCGCTAACCATATGCGGGCGCAGTTCAATTGGGTACAGAAGGCTCCAGGTATCAATGTAAACATTTCCATGCAGCGAGAACTCGGTATTCTTCTCATTGAACAACCAGGTGTATGATCCGCCGCCGCCCACTGAAGTATAATCAAACTCGGCAGAAAATGAAAGGTCGGCCGACCAAATTCGGTTGCGGTCGTCGGAACTATGACTGTATCCGATAATTCCGTTTATCCACACATCGGCTTTGGAAGCTCCGCTGCTTGCCACAAACGGATCAGCCGGTTTTTTACCATCAAATGGATTGATATTGCTGGACGAAGCCGACGAGTAAGCCGAAATATTTGCGTTAATGGTAAGTACATCGTCATCATTCAACGGAACGCTGACTACAATTGTAGGAGAGAGGTCTTGCAGATCTTCGGTTCCGTTGCCTCCGGTAACTGCTGCATTTTCCCCGCTCTGTTCATAATAATTCATGAGGAACTCCACTTCAGTATTTTCCAATACCCTTTTTTTATACTCTCCGTTTTTTTCGGAATCGGTTTGCGCGAATAGTGCGCCGGAAAGGAGGATCAAAAAAATGCTCAGTAATACTTTCATACTTCTAAAATTTAGTTGCAACCGCATCCTCCGCCGGTTTTGCCACCGTTGGCTCCCGATGCTGCTTCGCGGTACGACTGAAAACTGTTTTGAAATTTGTCGATCGAACGTTGGGTCAGTGCCATGTCCGGATCGTTGATGTTTACCTTTTCGTACTCTTTTAGCACGGTACACGAGCTAAAAAACAAAAGGCCCGCACCAAACAGTAACAATAGTTTCTTTCTCATTCTGTCTCAATTTTTATATTCTTTGATTGATGGATGTTTCCCTGTTCATCCACAATAATACATTCAATATTTGGTAATTGGTTAATGCGGTCGATTCCCACATCAATTCCCATTACAAAGATGGAAGTGGCAAGCGCGTCGGCCAGCTCGGCTTTTGGCGCAAAAACGGTAGCACTGATAATTCCTGTTGCCGGATACCCTGTCCGGGGATCAATAATGTGCGCGTATCTTTTCCCGTTGAAATTCACAAATTTTTCGTAATCGCCTGAGGTAACTACTGCTCCGTGCTCAATGGGCAGTAAGGCAAAAGCTTTGTTTTTGTCCATCGGGTTGGTAATGGCTACCATCCAGTCTTTTCCGTTGGGTTGTTTTCCCCATGTATTCATATCGCCCGAGGCATTGATGATTCCGGCAGTTACTCCTTTTTGTATCAGAAGATCTTTGGCTTTGTCGGCGGCATACCCTTTCCCAATGGCACCGAAACCTATTTTCATGCCTTCTTTTTCAGAAAGACACTTGAATTCGCTTCATCCAAAACAATATTCTGATACCCAACTTTTGTAACCGAGGCTCTGATCGATTCTGCCGAAGGCATTTCTTTCATGCTTCCGTCAAATTTCCAGATGCGGTCCATCGATGCATAAGTGATGTCGAATGCGCCGTCGGTTAATTTCGAAATTCCAATGGCTCTTTTTATCAGCATGAAAAGCTCGGGTGAAACTTTTACGGGTTTTTTCCCGGCAGCTGCGTTTACCGCTGATGTTTCGGAATTGGGATCCCACGATGAAATCACTTTTTCAATACGCGTAATTTCTGCCACTGCCAGATCGATAAAACTATTGGCTTCTGCTTCGTTGTTGGCCACTACGGTAATATCGAAGCGGCTTCCCATTAATTTTAGCGTACGTTTATAAGGTTGGGCGGCCAGTAAAATTTCGGTCAGAGCAACCAGTAATATGGCCAGAATGTATCGCATTAATTTTTACTGATGGATTCCAAATGTTCGATGTATTCTTTGGGTGAAAGCTTTTTATAGCCGGTTTCCCCGAGTACTTTTCCATTTTTGTCTAGCACCGCTACAAACGGAAAGAATCCTTTTGAATTGTACTTTTCAGCCAACTGTTTATTAAATTTTACCTGCTCGCTGTCGGGTTGGTTTTGTTTTTTTCGCGGGAAATCAGCTTTGTAAACTACCCAGTGACCGGCAGCATACGTTTTAAACTCCTCCGAACTCCAGATTTCTTTTTCCAGTTTCATACACGGCGTACACCAGTCGGAACCCTGAAAAATCAATAATATATTCTTGTTCTCGCTTGCCGCTTTTTGTTTTATTTTCTCAAAATCAGTTGTCTTTTCCTGTGCTGAAATAGTGAGGGTAAAAAGTACGAACAGAAAACTGATCAAAACTCTGGTTTTTTTGAATTGCATTGTCCGTTTTATTAAGTGAGTGATTTTTACGAAATTTTGTTCATATAAACCCTTCAGGAAAAAAAATGTTCTTTTAAATCCGGAATTTAACGTTTATTATCGTTAACGCTTAAGTTATTATTGGCGGGGTTCTTCGCCGGCGGTATAAAAACGAGTGGTGGGATAAGCGAAATGAATATCTTTTTCGTTTGAAAATGCTTTCAAAATACTTTGCCAGGCTTTGGCTTCAGAACCTCGCCTGGTACGCGGATTACAGAGATAACGTATGGTAAGCCGGACACCAAATTCTTTTACCGAGGTATAAACAATGGGCGTGAGGTGTTTGTAGTAGATCATATAATTTTTACTGGCTTCCAGTATTTCATGCTCTGCCTTTACGGGGATGTCTTCTGCCAGCTCTTTTACAATTTCTTCCAAAAGCGTTTTGGCTTTTTCCCAGTTGCTTTCAAAGGTGATGTTTACCTTAATTTCGTTCCAGATATATTCAAAACCCGAACTGTAATTCGCCTGTGCTTCCAGAAAAACTTTTGCATTCGGAACGTGGATGATTCGTCCGGTACTTTGGTCGGCTTCTACCCAGTTCCCGATTTCAAGCATGGTAAACTGAAAAGGCCTGATATCGATAATATCGCCGGTATGGCTACCGATCTGCACACGGTCCCCAACATTAAACGGTTTTCTGAAAACAATAAAAAACCAGCCCGCCAGGTTGGTAAGCGGGTCTTTTAAAGCAATGGCAATACCTGCCGTAAACAGGCCCAGAAAAGTTCCGAATTCCTCCAGCGCTTTCACCCACACGGCACCGATCATTAGAAAACCAGTGGCAGGAATAACAAACGTAAGTGTCCTTTTCCAGTTGTATCGTGCTTTGGCATCGTGCGTGTTGCGCCACACCAGGTGTAAAATAAACAAACGCAATAACGACAAAACAATAATGATTAAAATGCTAACAAGGACTTTGTTAAAGGTTTCGGCATTCAAGCCAATCCTGTGTGTTATAAATTCGTTCAGCTTATTCATGTTGTAGTACATTGCCAGAAATTTACAAATGCTGCCATGCAATTGTTGGTATTATTCTATTGCCTTTTGTTTTTTTGAATGGACAAAAAGAACCGTACCCAGTTCGTCGTAGCCTTTAAACACGCCTTCTTTTTCATGTTTTATCAGTTCTTCACGCAAACCGATCAGGGTAAGCCCGGCTTTTGCTGATTGTTCTGAAATAATCTTTCGGGTTGGCACTCCATCGGGCTGGATGATTACTTTGATATTTTTTTCGCTGATAGGAAGCCGTCCCTGGATAACCAGTTTTTTTAGTTCATCGTGCGTTCTGTCCAACTCATTTTCTTTACAGAGGGCAAAAATCTTTATCTCCGTCTTTTTAAGTTCGGGATGCCCTAGCAGAATAAAACTCAGCAAAATCATCAGGTTCGAATTTTCAGTATCCAGAGAATGAATCCATACATGAATACCGTTTTTCATGGTCATCGGTTTTTCTGAACAGGCCAGGATACAGATGTCGAACCTACCGCTGTTTACCAGTGCAAAGTTTTCGACTACCCTTTTCAGGTGATCAGGTTGTTCCTTGTCGTAATCAAAAAGGACCAGGTTGTTTTCCATGCCCGCAACACCGGGAATCTGAATGGCCTGAGAAATTGCAGAAGTGTAGGAAGGTGAAATAATTGTATCAACATAAACAAAATTATCGATATCACTGATGGCTTCCAGTATTTCGGTTTGTTTCTTTTCTGCTGTTTTTACGGTGTTTCGCGAATAATAATCTTCTATCAGGTGCAGGTAAGTACCAAAACCATATTTATACGAAATCCAGTTTAAAAGCATAAAAGCCTTGTTTTTATGAATTGGTTTACTGGAAATGCAGATGGCACTTGGGCGCCACTCGCGGTGAGTAACTTTTGTGCGCCGTTTTTGTAGCATGATTTGGATATCGCGGTTAAGCTGAAAAATAGCGTTGGCAAAAATGGAGGCAAAACCTTTCCTGTCTTTGTGATAATGATTTATATACAGATAGATAAGTGTCATTAACACAGCTGCAAGCACCGCATAAACAGTACTTATTTTAAACATCACCCAAACCGATACAATAAACCCGATCAGCGAAATGTACCAGCGCGAACGGAAAGTGGGACGATACGAAGGAGAGGATCCAAAGTGGTTAAGAAAGGAGATCAGACAGAGTGAGCCGTAAGTAACCATAAAAAACATTGATATGATGGATGCTACGGCATTTACATTACCCAGTGCAACAAAAACAAAAGCGATTACCGAAGTAACCAGCGATGCATGTTGTGGTTCGTTATCAGCCGGATTGGAAGCCGCCAGCCATTTGTTGATTTTCATGGAGGGGAAGGCATTGTCGAGCGCAAGTGCCTGAAGCGTGCGCGGGGCAACCATAAACGAACCCAGTGCAGAAGAAAAAGTAGAAGCCGCCAATCCGATAGGAATAATAACAGCGCCTGCAATGGCAATGTCTCCCATAATCAACTGTTTGTTTAGCAGTGCCTCAATTGGTGCCGACGAAGCCAGTTTAAATACTACAAAAAAGTAAATAATCATTCCCGAAATGGTTGCCGTAAGCGTTCCCAGCGGAATAGACTTTGATGGTTTTTTTAAATCTCCCGAAAGCCCTACTCCGGCAGTCATTCCCGTAAAAGCCGGAAAAATAATAGCGAAAACAATAAAAAAGCTTTCCGGGTTTCGGAATGTACTGTCGGCCAGCGAGTACGAAGTTTCTGAAGCATGGTCTGTCGTTCCGAGGAAAAACATAATCAATGAAATAAATAAAATCGCAACAACAAAGTAAAGTGCTTTTACGCCCAGGTTAGCGCCTTTTTTTATAATCATTAAAGCCAGGCCCAGCATCACCGGCAAACTTATTACCTGCCGGGGCAAAATAAAATCATACTTATCAGCCAGAAAATTAAAGAAAAACTCAAAGGCTTCGGTAAATGCAATGGTATAAAATGCTACGCTAATGGCTTGCGAAAAGTACAAGGCAATACCGATGGTTGCCCCAATGTTTAACCCAAACGAACGGGAGATTATAAAATATTCGCCGCCGCCTTCCACGCGTTTGTTGGTTGCAATTTCAGAAATCGCAAGGGCAGTAGGAATGGTTACCAGGTGTCCTAAAAGAATTATCAGTATTACACCCCAAAAACCCAGTGTGCCAACGGCAAACCCGAAACGTAGAAAAAGAATGGCGCCAAGAATAGTGGAAATAGCCGTGAAGAAAACAGGCGCAGTGCCGAATTGTTTTGTTTGATTTATCATAAAAGAAAAAGTCTGTTATAATATAAGTCTGTCCTAAGATAAAATGTTTCGCGGTATTTCGCTTATTTTTTATCAATATTCGGCAACTACGGCAAAGCCTTTTTCTACTAAATCGTCGTTTAAGGTGGTGGTACTGTCGGCCAAACGAATAACTCCGATGTAACGCCCAAATTTTCCAACATCTTTATTGGTTTCTACAATCACTTCGTAGTTGTTCTCTTCCATACGTTTAATAACATATTCTTTGGCCAGCATCCCTTTTTTGTATTCTTCGCTGTCTTTTTTTACGTTGTAGGTTTCCGGGGTATTTATTCCACGAAGCCGGATACGTTGTAGGGTTGTTATTTTAAAACCCAGATCGATCACCAGGTCCATTGTGTCCCCATCAACAATGCGGTTAACTTTTGCATGATAAGTGTACATGATATCGAATTTTGAAGATTTAATTGAAACACATAATTTACATCAGGTAACCTCTAAAAATTAGTTTTATGAAGCATGTCTATTCTTCTGTTAATGAAGTTGCCATCCATTTTCAATCATCATTTTCCTTTTCGTTCAATTTTCAGCCATAATTTCATTGGTCT
>JBKEDN010000282.1:0-1839 GCA_047975435.1 Draconibacterium sp.
GACCAATGAAATTATGGCTGAAAATTGAACGAAAAGGAAAATGATGATTGAAAATGGATGGCAACTTCATTAACAGAAGAATAGACATGCTTCATAAAACTAATTTTTAGAGGTTACCTAAGAATTAACCGTATCAGCTGCGAGAATTTGCTTAAATATCGCGATGCCTCTTTTACTTTATTCGAAATAACATAGGCACGTATCGAATTAAGTGAATTAAAAATAAAATGCGGGTTCATTTGTGCCCTCAAAGCTGTAAGCCTCACCCGGTCAATTTCCCCTTCAATTCTATTCTTCTCAGCTTCCACCTGTTTCATCCGATACCCCATTCCCAGCGAGAAAATAAAAACTTCTGCCGCCGCTCCGTACATCATGTATTCAACATTTCGCAGAAACAAGGCCAGTACCGCTCCCGACAAAAAACTAAAACTACCTGCCACAAAGAAGACGGCCAGCCGGTTTTTTAAATTCATCAGAATATATACATACGCCAGCAAGCTAAAAACAATCATGTAGTAGCGCTCAATATTCAGGATGGTCTCTTCAAATCCTGAAAACGGATTAATGATGTAAATAGCTGCTAATAAAACAACTACAAACAGCAAAAAACAAGTGGTGTACTTTATAAATACATAAAGCTTAGGATATGCTTTCCGGGCATTTAAAAAAGCAACGGCGAATACCAACGAAAAAATATTTACAACTACCTGAATTATATTGTTATAAAAGTAGATATAAGACCTGCAATATTCTCTCAGAAATTCCTGGGCAAATTCGGCTTTTGACCCCAGATAAAGCAGCAGTGAGATCAGATAAAGGGAATAAACAATAAATAATTTGTCGCGATAAAGGAAGTAGTAACCAATAAAAAATGATATGATCAGGGTCATACCTCCAATAAATAAAAAGTAGGGAATCTCCCGCCGTTGTGAATTTCTGTGTTGATACGCCTCAAAGAACAACAATGAAGAATTGTTTACCAATATCAGATCTCTAATGCGGTTTCTGCCGGTGTAATCCCGGACTTTAGCAAACAGGTATTTTCCCCGGACAAGCTCAGTATTGCTAAAAGGAATATCTGAAAAGTCAACTATTTCCGGATCGACCTTATTTCTCAATCCTGCATTTCTTATCGAAAGAGAACCTGTTCCCCGATAGTAAAAGGTAATTTTATCGTAGTAGGAAAAACGAATATAATGCTGTATAGTGTCGGACAGATTGATTTCGGAAAGATCAATAAAGTACCAGTAAGTTTCAGAAGGACTTGCAATAAATGGTTTATCTATTGGTTTAAAATTTTGAAAAAAACCCGGGGAGCTAACGGTTTCAATATTCAAACTGTCACCTTTTTCAATATAAAGCTTTGAGTTTAAAAAACGTGCCGGTTCAAACTGCTCATAATTAGGCTGACTGTATGATCCCGAAGAGGCAAAAATCAGAAAGATGAGCACTTGAAATTTCTGTGGCATATTGGGAAAGGATTAAGCTACTATTTTTTGTTTTGCACAGTGTATGAACCTGAAACATCTGAAATATATTTTTGTTGACACCTCCTTTGGCTAACAGATATAAAATGAATCATTTAAGCTGTAAACAAAGCAGATTTCACTATTGAAAGATGAAAGTGAGTTCACAATTACCCGGTGAAGACACTGAACTGGGTTGACGCTGTTTCCGGAGTCATGTTGCGGATTTGGGGGCTGTTGCCGAACAAAAAAAATAAAGAGGCTGTCCAAAAAGTAAAATTGGACAGCCTTTGTTTTTGTTATCCCTTTAAGAATTGTATCTTAAAGGCTGCAATGACAACGAAACCAAACGTACGATTTAAAGCGGTTACTT
>JBKEDN010000300.1:0-20986 GCA_047975435.1 Draconibacterium sp.
TTTTTTACTTAAACAAGGCGGATTTGACGCGAATAGCCTCAGCTATTTAAGGAAAATTCAACGCAGTATAAGTGAAAAAGGCGCATTATAGAATAAATGGATAATTTTTAAACAGGCTCTATAATTATCAACAATTCTCTTTTCATACAATAAACAAAAAAGCAGTGAATTAGCATTTTCTAATTTGTACTTTTGATTGACTAATCCTGTTGGAACGAAACATCCATGAGAAAAATTTTAATACTTAGGCAATTAATTACAATCATGGAGTTCTCCCGAGTCCTCGGGATTGCCTTAAAATAGACTATTAGAGTATATGAAAAAGTACCTTATAATTATCCTCATTGTTATTATTGGCGGAGTGGCGGCTTACTTGTTCTGGAACAAAACGGACGTTGTATTTCAAAAAGAAACCTCGCTATACAAAGCCATTCCCGTTTCATCACCCTTTTTTCTCGAACTTAGTTCCCTTCACTCTTTACCGGTTGACAACGAAATCGTAAATAAACTGTCTTCAGTTGATGGTATTAGCTGGCTCAAAACAACCAGTAGCCAAATTGATACACTTATCCGAAATAACCGCGATATACAAAATTCGCTGGGGAAAAGGCCTTTTATAATCGCCCTTGATTTTGTAGGAGAAAATAAGTTACAACCGCTAATTATTGCGCAGCTGAAAAGTTCGCACGAACTGAATTCGCTGGAAATATTATTGTCCAGCGTTCTTCACACATCCGTTGCCTCTTTCACATCAAAAAATTACAACGGACATAAAATTGTTCGTGTGCCCGGCAGCCAGGAAACAGCAGAAATAAGTTTTGCCGCACTCGACGGACTGGTTTTAATAAGCCCCGAAGTAATATTGGTAGAAAAAGGAATACGCCAGTTAAATGCCGGTAACCTGCTTGATAACCCCGATTTTGTAAAAGTTAATAAATCGGTTACTGCGCAAACTCAAATAGCATGGTATATCAACCATGCCCGCTTTCCTGAACTCTGTAACAATATTTTAAGTGGAAAAAGAAACACCGTCAGTAACGAATTCGGAGAGTCATTTTCAATAAGTCCGCAACAGGCAATACGACAAATGAGCAACTTTGGCGGCTGGACAGAACTGGATGTTTCGCTCAACAAAAAAAGCATTACAGCCAACGGAATAACAACTGCTTCCGACTCGCTCAATAATTTTCTGGCGGTTTTTACGGGGCAGGAACCTGTTACTGTGGATGCCGGCAAAGTACTTCCGGAGAATACGGCCTGGTACATCTCCTTTTCCCTTTCTGACCGGAAGAAGTTTTTTGAACGACTGGAAAAATATTTCAAACAAACCAACGATTTCTATCAGCGAGAAGAACGGATCAAAAAAATGGAGAAAGCCTTGTCGATCGATTTCAAAAATACGTTTGAGGGAATGATCCACGATCAGGCAATTGCCGCCGTCACTTCTTTTAGCGAAGGAAAACCGGCGGGTAACCTGTTTATTTTTAACCTGAATTCAAGAAAAGAGGCGCAAGCCGCAATGGATGCAATGGTAAACAGCTATGCCGCCAGAAAGAAACTGGAATCCGGGAAACTCATTTCAAATTACAGCAATACCAGTGGCGATAAATTCAGGGTTTATCAGTTCCCCTTTCCCTCACTCCCTTCGGTTTGGCTGGGCGATGCCTTTGCTGAAGCACAAACATCATTTGCAACTTTTTACGGTAATTATGTAATATTTGCCAATTCCAGGAAAATACTTCAAACCTGTCTCGACAATATTGGTTCGGGCAATACACTCGGGGAAGCTCCCCTTTACGACTCCTACTCCCAAAATCTGGAAAGCCGTTCAAACGTAGAAATTTATGCTGATATTAACCGGAGTTATGAATGGAACCAGGGGCTTTTCAACGATGAAACCCAAAAAGCTTTCAAAACCCACGAAGAAACACTGCGTAAATTCGACGCATTTAGCTGGCAAATTATCTGCGAGAAAGATTTGTTTTTCAATTCGGCATGCCTGAATTTCGACAGCCGTCCGCAAAGCTCCAGTCGTGCTGCATGGCAAACCAACCTTGGCGCAGCCATCGAAATGAAGCCACAAATTGTTATAAACTACAACAACAAATCGACGCAGAATGTACTGGTACAGGATAAAAGCAACCAATTGCACCTGATCTCTGAGAATGGCACTAAAATATGGAGTATTCCTATCAGCGGAAAAATTATGGGCGATATTTTCCAGATCGATTTTTTCCGTAATGGGAAACTACAGTTTCTGTTTAACAC
This sequence comes from Draconibacterium sp., assembly GCA_047975435.1. Classification (GTDB taxonomy): domain Bacteria; phylum Bacteroidota; class Bacteroidia; order Bacteroidales; family Prolixibacteraceae; genus Draconibacterium. The sequence goes on from JBKEDN010000300.1 coordinate 2,269, forward strand.
ACGCGAAAAACTTTACCTGATCGATAGAAACGGGAATAATGTAAGCGGGTTTCCGGTTGTTTTTACCTCGCCGGCAACCAATAGCGTGAATGTTTTTGACTACGACAACAACCGTAAATACCGTTATTTTGTGGCCTGCGAAAACCGGAAGGTGATAGCCTACGACCATAATGGAAAAATAATACAGGGTTGGAACTTTGATAAAACAAACAGTGAAGTAACAACACCCGTACAACATTTCAGGGTGGCCGGAAAAGATTACATTGTTTTTAAAGACCGGTCAAAAATTTACATCCAGGATCGCCGGGGAACCGCACGGGTAAAAACAGCAGCTTCATTTGAAAACTCTGATAACCCATTGATTCTAAACCTCGACGGTACGGCTAAGATAGTTGCGACCGATAAAAACGGGATCGTGAATTATCTTTACTTCGATGGGCGTTATGCGCAAAAAAGCACCAATAAGTACAGTTCCAAACACTTGTTTAACGTCAGCGATTTAAATGGCAACGGAATACCCGACTTTATTTTTGTGGACGAAAACCGCCTGGACGTAATCGAAGAAAACGGGAAAAAACTCTATTCCGAAAAGTTTGACAACACTTTAAGCGAATACCCGAATGTTTACACCGTTTCAGGCAATGAGAAAATGGTAGGCATAAGCGATACCAAAGCCGAAAAGATATATCTGTTTAAGCCCAATGGAAAGCAATACGACGGTTTCCCAATGCATGGTAGCAGCGCCTTTAGTATTGGTGCCCTCACGCAAGGCCAGTTAAGCGTGGTAGTTGGCAGCAACGGAAAACTTTATAGTTATGGCCTGAAGTAACACAGGGTTTTGAAGCAACAAGTGAATTCGGGGAAAACAATGCCGGGCAATTAAACGTTTTAGTGGGTGCAATACCCAAAAATCAGGGTGTTCATAAAAGCAGGGGTGCTTTTCAGTTTTAAGTGTTTTCTTCAAAAATTCGGCTTACAATATTGCCACCCTGCAGGTTAAATTGACGATAAAACGAAGTAGATGGACATTAAGCAGATTTTCAAAAACAATCAGAAGTGGGTGGAAGAAAAATTAAACCTTGACGCTAATTATTTTAAAAACCTATCAAAGGGACAGAACCCGGATATTCTTTATATAGGTTGTTCTGACAGCAGGGTGACCGCAGAAGAACTTATGGGTGTTTCGCCCGGAGAAGCTTTTGTGCACCGAAACATTGCCAATATGGTCCCGAACAACGATTTAAGCGCCATGTCGGTTATTGATTACGCTGTTTCGCAACTTAAAGTGAGCCATATTGTTGTGTGCGGCCACTACGACTGTGGAGGAGTTAAGGCAGCCATGCAATCGCAGGACCTGGGAATACTTAATCCCTGGCTCCGAAATATCCGCGACGTTTACCGCACCCATCACAACGAATTAAACACAATAAGCGATGAAGCGCAACGCTACAAAAGGCTTGTGGAATTAAACGTGCAGGAACAATGTATTAATGTTATTAAAACGGCCGTAGTGCAACGGGCATTCCGAGACAGGAGCATTTCTGTACACGGCTGGGTATTCGATATTCACTCAGGCCTGCTGATCGATTTAAAAATAGACTTCGCCCGAATTTTACAAAACGTCATGGAAATTTATCACCTGGAATAAAAAAGGTGATAATCCGGATGTTTAGTTTTCTTCTTCCGTTTCAGGACTATCCAATTCTGCTCGATCTGATTCTGCATCAGTGTCATCCGGCGTATCCGACGGCTGATCGTCAAAAGTGGGAGTTGACTCTTCCGCTTCTTCTTCAAACGGGTTTACACCGTTGGTAAAGATCGGATTATCGGCACGGCTCTCTTTGTCTAAAGGAACATAGCCCGACGGAATTCCGGATTCAGAAGCTTCATACGGAAAAACATCAACGATGGTACTTACGGCCATTGATGAAACCACGTAAGGAATTACCAGGTAATTCAGGCTTTCGTCCAGCCGGTCCATTGCTTCGCGCAAATCATCAGCCATCAGCAAATAATAAGTTCTCAGCTTTTTCTCTTTCCCGGCTTCCTCGTCGATTGTTACCAGGTTAATGGTTGCTTTAAACCACCACTCTCCGTTTTCGAATGGAAAAACTTCGGCAATCCTGGATTTTTTGATATCAACAATCGTAAACTCCCCGCCTCTTACCATTTCCTGCATTTTGCGGATAATACGTGTTTCCGCATCGGTATAAGAAACTGCATCCAACAGAAAGTTTTCGGTCACCATCTGTTCGTTTCCGCTTTCGGAAACCTTCATGTATTTTACTTTGCTTTCGAACCAGGTCTGCATCATGATTTTTCAGAATTTATGAGTCAGCAAAAATAACGATCGCTGATTTTTACGACGGAAATAAGTACATTATTTATCAACAAAAAACCGGCTGCCTTACGACAACCGGTTTCCGATTCTTCTAAACTAACTAAACTAACTACCCTTGACCTTAATAAACGTGAAATATATACTAATTTGTTAGGTTGTTTATTTTCTTCTATAGGTGTTTGGGAAAAGGCCCCACCCACTGGTGGGGCCATAAACAGACAGCTACAGACTTAAAAGCTGAAGAAGATTAGTTGTAGGCACTCTCACCGTGTTCATAAACATCGAGGCCCTCTTCTTCAATGCGCTTAGAAACGCGCAGAATATTTGTTTTCTTCAGTATGAAGAATAAAATCAATCCAAGACCGAATGCCCAAACAAAGAAGCTCAACACTCCAATTGCCTGAATACCCAGTAATTTAGCACCACCGCCGTAGAACAATCCTTCTGAAGTTGAGAATAAACCAACTGCCAGTGTTCCAAATGCACCACTTACTCCGTGTACAGAAATGGCACCCACAGGATCGTCAACTTTTAATATCTTATCAATAAATTCTACTGCAAATGGCAGAACAAAACCAGCTACCACACCAATAATAACGGCACCAACCGGGTTAACCGCATCACAGCCGGCGGTAATAGCTACCAAACCGGCCAGGGCGCCGTTCAACGAAATGGATAATGAAGGACGTTTGTAACGGAACCATGCTACCATCATTGCAGTAACAGCACCTGCCGCAGCAGCCAGGTTAGTAGTAACAGCAATGTGACCGATAGCCACTGCATTATCAGTTCCGGCAGCTGCCAACTGTGAACCGGGGTTAAATCCGAACCAGCCAAACCACAGGATGAAAACACCAAGTGCTCCGTAAGCCAGGTTGTGCCCCGGAATAGCATTAGGAGTTCCATCGGCTTTGTATTTACCCAAACGCGGGCCAATTATTGCTGCACCGGCTAAACCTACCCATGCACCAACCGAGTGAACAATGGATGAACCGGCGAAATCGTGGAAACCAAGTTGGCTTAACCAGCCACCACCCCAGGTCCAGTGTCCTGAAATCGGATAAATAAGCACTGTAATTACAATACTAAAAATAAGGTATGCTTTAAATTCTGTTCTTTCAGCCATGGCTCCCGAAACAATGGTTGCAGCAGTTGCGGCAAATACTGTTTGGAAAAACAGGTCGGCATAATCAGAGTAATTATCGCCAAAACCATCACTCATAAAAAACAGATCAGGCATTCCAATAAATCCGCCGATTGAGTCGCCGTACATTATTGTAAACCCTATAGCCCAATATAAAAGTGAGCCAATCGAAAAATCCATTACGTTTTTCATCAAAATGTTAGCGGTGTTTTTCGACCGGGTAAAACCGGCCTCAACCAGCGCAAAACCGGGTTGCATAAACATTACCAGAAATGCAGCAACCAATAACCACATGTTGTCGATGCCTATTTGCAGGCCTTGTATAGTTTCTTCCATGATAATCTAATTTTTTTCCAGTTACTACTCTTCTTTTCCTTTGATGTAAAGCGACTCGTCTCCTTCTTCACCGGTCCGGATCCGGAACGACTCTTCGATCGGTAGAATAAATATCTTACCGTCGCCAATCTCTCCTGTTCTGGCGGCGCTCAGAATAGCGGAAACTGTTTTATCCACATTCTTGTCGCGAACGATAATCTCGAGCTTGGTCCTTTCAATCGTACTTGTATCGTACACTACTCCGCGGTAAACACGGCCTTCGCGGGCCTGTCCAATACCCCGAACATCCCAGAAAGAGAAGAATTCGATCCCTGCTTCGTACAGCGCATCTTTTACTTCTTCAAATTTTGTTTTGCGTATAATCGCTTCTATTTTTTTCATTTTTGTTGAATTTTATTTTGAAGTAAGACACAACTTTTTACCCTTCAAATACTCACTAATTGCTATGTCTTACATTCTATTTCTTACAAGGAAATACCAACTGCAATATGGAAACCGCCGGTAGAGGGGTTCAACATAACCGCTCCTGAAACCGGAAGTGAGAAACTATCCGTAAGCTTTACTTCTTTTGAAGTTCCAACCATGATGTTACAGATATTGAAATCGCCGTCGTCGGTGTATTGTCCGTCGCCGCCACCGAGAGTAATATCTACAGGCCCTGCTGTAACCGCAGCCTCAAGATAAAGATCACTAATACCGTTAATCGCATCGTCGCCAAGTCCTTCCATATAGGCGGCAGTAAAAGTAAATGCGCCTACACCAAGGCTTACCATTGGCTCTAAAGAGTGTGATTCGCTCTTGGTCCAGTCAGGTGATGAAGATCCCGGGAAATAATAATCAGTAACGGTGAAACTCAGGGAAGCACCTTCTCCGAGATCAAAGCCATAACCTGCATAAAGGTCGGCTTCGGCTGCTTCATCAGAGCCCGTGCTGTAAGAACCCCATGCACCGATAGCAAAACCCCCGGCACTAAATTCAACCCCCGGCTGAAAAGCTACACCTGTACCAAATTTGGCCCCACGCCACAAATACGAACTGTAAATGTCTAATCCGGTACTCCATTCCTGGGCTTTTGCTCCGGGAGCAAATAAACTAACCAGGAGTAACATACTTGCAGCAATTAGTAGTGTCTTTTTCATAATCGTAAAATTTTAAAGTTAAACTGTTTGATTTATTTCGTTAATTTCCATAACCTACCCTATAATAATAGACTGTTATCTGTGATTTTTATACTTTTCTGTAACTGTACCCCTATTTTTCAATATTGTGTTTCAAAAGAATATATTTTTTTAATCCAATACCCTAAAAAATCTCCGCCATATACATCGCTTAACAAATTATTAATATTTGAATACTTTTTATCTCATTTTGACATATTCATAACTCATAAGATATCTTTTTTACATCATACTGCTATATTCTGAGAACATTTTATCAGAAAACAAAATCTATATCACAACAAAATGGAAATAAAAAACAGCCCGAAAGGACTGTTACTAAGAAAGATCAGCGCAGAAACATTTCCGACATTTCTGTTAAAAACATCAAAAGAGTGCAACAACAATATTTTTTTAATGCTGAAACATAGAAGGTGGGGTTTCAATAAAAAAATGGGTACTGTAAAAACTATCTTAAAATAACGAGGTACATTTTCTGAAATCTTGAAGCCCGTTTATTTGGATTTAAAAAATTGAGCGACTGACTGGTCACCTTTTTATGCTCTGTAAATTCGTGCACCACTTCCATATTCAGCCCCATTTCCTGCATTTCCTGATAGCATACATCATTTGTATAAATCCATGCACCCGGGTGCGGCAGAAAATCTTCCAGCATTTCGCGAGTCTGCAAATAAGTGCCGTACGAATCGGAATAAAAGAACAATTCCCACAAACGAGCTTTCTCCCCGTAAATATTAAGCGTTGCTCCAGGCTCGGCCATTTTATTAAATATTTTAGCAGCCTCAAACGATGTTTGGTATTTACACATATTGGGCAGCATATTATAATTAATGGTAAACAAAAGTGCCGAAGAAGCCAACAACAACATAAGTATCTGTTTTTTTAGTCCGGTTTTCTGAAATATAAGGTAAAGGGCAGAACCGGTAAGAATAACAGCAATCAGCCAGTAAAGGATTCTTGTTTCGGGGAAAAAGAACGCAGGACTAAACGGAAATGCTACCAAGAACAACAAGGCAATAACCTTATGAATGATTGAAAGCACCTTACGACGTTTTGAATACTGTTCTGAATTAAAACTGCGCACAGTCCATTTTGCGGTTATAATAAAAAGAAAAGGAATGGCACTTAACATGTAGTGCGGATTCTTTTGCTTGGCAACACTTAAAATTCCCAAAAAGAAAACAACTGCCGCAATTGTTGCTACTTCAACATTTCCAATATTCGCTTTCTTTAAGGTTACCAAACTTTTTATTTCGTCGAACATAGCAACCAGCATAAAAATGGTCCAAGGCAACAACATGTAAGTTGCCGTATGGAGATAAAAGAAATAGTCGGTATTGGTTCCCTGATAAGAGCCGGTAATCCGCCCCATGTTATTGGTCCAGAAATAAAACTTAATTCCTTCGAGGCCAAACTGCTGAAACAATCCCAGCAGAGCCGGAATAATAATTATTCCAACAATAACGGCTGCAATAATCCACCTCAGATTAAAAATATCGCGCCATTGCTTGTGCAATACCAGGTTGGCTGCCACTGCGAATGCAGGAATAAGCATCCCAACCGGGCCTTTGGTCAACATCGACAAACCTACTCCTACTGATCCCAGAACAAACTGATGCCATTTTCGCTGTTTGAAATAGGCCATAAACTGCCAAACCGAAAAAACAACAAACGACACCAGCAAGGTATCAGTATGAATATCGTTGTGGAAATGAAGATAGCCAAGCGATGAAGCCCAAAAAAGCGCTGCCAGAAGACCGGTTTCCTTTCCGTAAAATAATTTCCCCAAACGAAAAGTGGAATATATTCCCAACACTGAAACCAGGATTACAGTTATTTTATAGGCCGAAGCCGAATAGCCGAAAACACTAAACGTCATTGCAGCCAGCCAAAACAGCATCGGTGGTTTTTGATCGTAAGGTTCTCCGCCAATTGTAAGGTTGATCCAATCGTGGTTCACCAGAATTTCGCGCCCAACCTCGGCATATTTCGCTGCATTTACCAAAAGCGGCACCGGAAGCGAAGAGATAATTACTAAAAGGATGAGAACAACAACGGTAGGGATAAAAAAACGATCTTTTGTCATATTGATAACTTCAATTAGCTTACAAATAATAAAAATCTTAATTTTGGCGCAAGTTACAATTAAACGCCGAAATGAAACGGACATGATGCTATTTTTGACTTCAACATTTACAGAGAAATCATGCCATTTGTAGCTATTCACCTATTAACAAATTTAAACGATGAGCAAAAAAATATCAGGAATCTTAATCACCGACATTATTGTTTTTGGAATTATTGTTTGGTTTATCGCTTATGCCAAAGTAAAGAGCCTGGACGGTTTTGAAACATTTTTGTATGTAGTTCGCGAAGACGGCTGGGTGGAATACCTCACAGCATTGTTTCTGCTACTGTCGGCAATAGTACTGGGAATTAATGCGGTGAAAGCAATCCGGCGAGGAGATAAAAAGCAGATCCTCTTTTATTCGCTGGCCTGCCTGGTATTGATTTTCGGACTCGGTGAAGAAATTTCGTGGGGACAGCGAATATTTGGAATTCAATCAGGGGAATATTTCCTTGAACACAATTACCAAAGCGAAACCAACCTGCATAATTTAAAATTTGGGAATATTGATCTGAACAAACTCATTTTCTCGAAATTAATGTTTTATGCACTGGTTTTCTACTTCATATTATTGCCCTTGCTAACCTGGAAAGTAAAAGCGTTCCGAAAACTGGTAGTTGATTTTGGTGTTCCTATTCCGCAACTCCATTATATCATAGTGCTTTTAATTGCCAATATCACTATTCCCGTCCTGATCAATATGAAAAAGGAAAGCGAATTGCATGAGTTGGCACTTGCCGGCATTCTGTTTCTTGTTTTCCTGAACCCGGCAAAAAGAATTAAAGAGGTTGTATTAACAAAACAGGAAAGCTAAGGCAAAACAGCCGCCCGTTTTCTTCTCATTTTCATCAATTTCCGTTTTTTGATGGCCTTTCGGTTGCGGATAATAACATCCGGAAGATGATTAAAGAAATGTTCCGTTAGTGTGTCTTTACCGCCCCAAATCGGGATTTTACTGCCAATACGAGAACTAACGTCGTACATAAGAAATTCGGATAATTCAAGGCTTTTTGAACCGGCAGCATAAACCATTTGCGTAGGATAAGCCAGGTTTCCAAAGGTTGGTATCATTCCCACAAAAAGTGCAATCCAACGCGGGTGGCGCCTATTGGTCGGCAACAACAAACGCTCGTAAATCATTCGTCCTAGCGTGTAAACAGTGCGGTAAATAATACCTCCCAAAGCAACGCCAAGCACAAGGATAGCTTCGTTGATCAGCCCCGCGGCAAACAATGCCGGCAAAACAAATAACTCTACTACATTCATCAGCGGCTTTAACCCAATCAGAATAATAAAGTCAGACAAATACGGACTGGCCAGCTCACGGTCTGCCTGCCGCTTCAAAAAATCGGTACTTTTTTTATTTAACTGACCACGTTTTTCCCATGCAGTAATTCGTTGCTTAAGCAAAGTATCCACGCTCTGTTTTCGGTAATCGCCATTAAAAAGAAAACGTACCGAGTCTTTCAACACCTTTAAATAAGGGATGGAAACCAACCAACGATAAATCTTTGAAGGCAACCGCAAAAACAATTTCACAAATGCCCTTTTTGCAAAACGAAGCAATTCTTTCCTTACCCAAAGCACTTTATGCTTCGTATAAAATCCGGCCTGCTCAGAAGTAATTTTTTCCTTAACAAGCTGATATTTGATACTTTTCTGAATGCGCCCCAGGGATTTCCATTCCCGCTGGTGCTTCTCCAGTTTTTTAATCCTTTCAAGCAAAAGAATCAATTCATCCTCACTAAGCAAACGAACCAGTTCCTCACGATTTTCTGCCACATATGTTCTGAGCATTGGAATATCAACATCGTCAAATAGCGCACGTCCCTGAGCGATCGATTTTGGGAGGTAATATCCGAGCAATGCAAACGGATTCAGAGGAAATAATGCAGGGACACCGGACTCGGCATCAATCCAAACCCAGGTTTTATCTTCACTTAAAAGAAAGTTATTCAATGCAATGGGATTTCCTTTTCCGGCCTGCCAAACCAAACCAACAAACCCTGCTTTGGCGAGTTTCTGCTGCAGCGGCTTCATTACATTGCGGGTGAGGTCGCCCAGCTCCCAATCGCATTTCCCCGAAAAAGGATGATGCAATTTTGCCGGTCTTCCGCTAATAAATTCGGTAGATATTTCAAACGACTTTTCAGGTTCGTACCATCCTGTGCCAAACGACTTCGCAATTTTTACTTTTGTACCGAACCAGTAAAAAAGAAGCGTTTCGAGTATTTCGCGTCTTAAATGCGCACTTTCCACCGCATGCTTATTCCATCCGTAAGCATTGGGAGCTCCGGTAAAAACATAATTTACCAGGTCCGTCAGCCCATCAGCTCCGGAAAAAACTTTAACGGCCAGCTGCTGCCGGTTGTTAGAATAGCGGTAAACTTTACCCGATCGCCCCTGGCCAATCAATGCCTTTTCGTCAAACTGTATCAAATCTGTTTTCATTGCTTCAAGAGCACAAAAATACTAACTTAAGTCCAACTAAAACAACAACATAGAATATGTTACCCCAACATTAACAAGCAAAAATGCATTAAGATCAATATTTCAGAAAGAAACGATTACAAATTCCCGAACCGGGTAAAATCAAAAAACTGAAAGACAAACGAAACTACTTCGCAAGAAGCCCTTCCTTTTTGTTCCAGGGATCGATAAAAACAAGCAGTAAAATGGTTGCGAAAATCGCTTCCCACAACTCCCATATTCTTTTATCGGGAACCAGCAAAATGGGTAAAGTACAGGCGAGCAAAAGAACCGAATATTTAAAACGTGGCAATTGAACACCAAACAAATCAACCAATTTCTGAAACCAGGGCCATTTCTTGTAAAGAATCAGCGAAAGCACAAAATAAAATCCAAAAACAATTACAAGACCTTGCGAAAAAATAAGCTTATTAATGTTTACACCTCCAATTTCGAGATTGTGCAGATTGGTTTCACCCTGCATATTATTCTGCATAAAATATTCTCCGGCTTGGATTCCAAATATTCGCTGTCCCCACGAAATTTCTTCGCCAAAACCAAAAAAAGTTCCGGCAATTACCAAAATATTCAGAATTAACCAGTAAGTATTACGCTGCTTTCGCTGCCTGAACAAGCGCATCAACGATAAAACAGAGATGGTCAACAACCCCAATGCTGTAAGATTTTCAAAAGGGCCATCTTCGGCAACCAGCTTGTGGTAAAAAGGTTCGGCAAAATAAAAGGAGCCAATCGCCAGCACAGAACATGCAATAACGATGTAAAGTACAATTTTTAAAGTTTTCATTTTTCAACATTGCTAATACCGGAAAACTGTCGAAATATTCATTTACATTTTCCGGCTTCAAAGAGTAAAAATACTCCGGTCTGTCATTTTTAATTGTCGGCACAAATGTAGCAATATTCACGAACACGCCCCATCGTTCAAAATCCAAACAAGAAGCCTCCTTTAAAGCCTGTTTTATCAATCCTGTTTTTCTTCAAAAAACACTAATCCACCGGTTTAACACAAAAAAACAAAACCGAAACAACCTCTCTTTCAACATTTGCTCCTGTTAATACAAAAGAAACAAACACGAAATTTTATCTTTGCAGCTGCGAAACCTGAAAATTAAGAGTCTGTTTAAATTTTATAAATTAAAGATATTATGAAGTAATTTTTACTAATTCAAGGCGGAATTGACGCGAATAGCACCAGTTATTTAAGGAAATTTCAACGCAGAAGTAGTGAAAAAGACGAATAATAGAATGATTCGATAAATTTTAAACAGTCTCTAAACCTGAAGTAACTACACATGCGAAATTTCAGAAGCGATCGCGTGTATTGTAAAGAACAGGCAGAAATTGCAGCAATCAAAAAAAACAATATTAAAATGAAACTTTGGGACAAAGGAACACCGGTAAACAAAGCCATTGAAGAATTTACGGTTGGAAAAGACCGGGAACTTGACCTCTATCTTTCCACACACGATATACTTGGATCAATGGCTCATGTAACTATGCTTGAGTCGGTTGGATTGATTGAAAAAAATGAATTGCCTGCTCTGCTCGATGAGCTGAAACGACTGTATGCCGAAGCATCGGTTGGCAATTTCACAATCAACGACGGTGTGGAAGATGTGCATTCCCAGGTAGAATTTATGCTTACTCAAAAACTGGGTGACCTCGGTAAAAAAATCCACAGTGGCCGCTCCCGAAACGATCAGGTGCTACTCGACCTGAAGCTTTTTACCCGCGATGCAATTCAGGAAGTTGTTGAAAACACTACCAGTCTTACTAAGGCATTATTAAAAAAAGCAAACCAGACCAAAGATATTCTGATGCCGGGTTATACACACCTCCAGGTGGCAATGCCTTCGTCGTTTGGCCTTTGGTTTAGCGCTTATGCCGAAAGTCTCACCGATGATCTTGAACTACTCGCATCTTCGTTCAAAATTACCAACCAAAACCCGTTGGGTTCGGCTGCCGGCTATGGTTCTTCGTTTCCTTTAAACCGGCAACTGACTACAGATCTGCTTGGATTCAGCAACATGAACTACAATGTAGTTTATGCCCAAATGGGACGGGGAAAAGTTGAAAAGATAGTTTCTTTTGCCATTGCAAACCTGGCTTCTACACTTTCAAAACTCGCTTACGATGTATGTTTGTTTATGAGCCAGAATTTCAATTTTGTAAGCCTCCCCGCAGAATTCACGACCGGTTCGAGCATTATGCCTCACAAAAAAAAATCCGGATGTTTTTGAACTCACACGTGCACGTTGCAACAAATTACAGGGTGTACCGGGGCAAATCAGCCTGATTATCAACAATCTTCCAAGTGGGTATTTTCGTGACCTGCAGATGGTGAAAGAGGTGTTCCTTCCTTCATTCAAAGAGATGAACGACTGCCTGAATATTGTTAATCTTGCCATCGAAAACATGACGGTAAACGCTGATATTCTGAACGATCCAAAATATGATTATCTTTTTAGTGTAGAAGAAGTGAACAAACTTGTTCTAAATGGGGTTCCTTTCCGGGAAGCTTACAAACAGATAGGCATGCAGATTGAAGAAGGACAGTTTCATCCTGAAAAATTGGTGAAACATACACACGAAGGCAGCATCGGAAATCTTTGTCTGAATGAAATTGGCGAAAAACTGAACAAAACACTTCAAAGTTTTAACTTCGAAAGGGTTGAAGAAGCCAAAAATAAGTTGTTGGACAGGCAACTTTAATGTTCTGAAAATGTGACTAATGTCATAATTTTCATTTAAGACCTAAGCTCCCAATACGGATTTCGATCAGAAAAACAAAAGTTAATTGTATGTTATTAAACAAGTTATTTTAACTTATTGATTGTGATTCTTAACGCCTTTATTTATTTTTGATTTCACTCCGTAAGTAAAACTTAGTTTAAACTTACAATTTAGCAGTGATTAATTATTGACAGCGATTAGCACTGTAACATTAAGGGAAATTTAAACAGTAAGGAAAGATGATACAGAAGAGACGACCTGTAGCACAGGGGCTTTACAGCCCTGCTAACGAGCACGACAACTGTGGGATTGGATTTGTAGCCCACATCAAAGGGAAGCCTTCACACGATATAGTAAATCGCGGACTGGAAGTCTTGCGCAACATGGATCACCGCGGTGCCACAAGTGCCGATAATTCAACCGGTGATGGCGCAGGATTGCTGATGCAGATTCCGCATGAATTTATTACTGAAGAGCTGAAACTAAATGTTGGCCCACTGGGGCAGTACGGAACCGGTTTGGTTTTTCTTCCGAAAGAAGAACTGGAAGCCAACATTTGTACCGATATACTAACAAAACACATTGAAGCAGAAGGATTAACGCTACTGGGTTACCGCGATGTTCCGGTTGATAAATCAGCTCCTGGAGAAATTGCAAAAACTACCGAGCCATTCATCAAACAGGTGTTTATAAAAGCCAATCTTGAAAAAGATGCGCTTGAGCGTAAATTGTACATTGTTCGCAAACTGGCAGAGAAAGAAGTTCGGGATTCGAAGCTGAAACACAAAGACAGCTTCTACCAACCCAGCTTGTCTTCGCGAATTATTGTATATAAAGGGATGCTCACCCCCGATCAGCTAAAAGCATATTACCTCGATTTCAAAAACGAGAAATTCAAGAGTGCCATTGCACTGGTACACTCGCGTTTTAGCACCAATACTTTCCCAACCTGGGATTTGGCACAGCCTTTCAGAATTGTGGCACACAACGGCGAAATCAACACCGTGAAAGGTAACCGGCTTTGGATGCAGGCACGCGAAGCATTGATGAAATCAGAAGTGTTTGGGGAAGATTTGCAGAAGCTCCTCCCGGTAATTGAGCCCGGAAAATCTGACTCTGCCTCGTTCGATAACGTACTTGAATTCCTGCACATGACCGGGCGTTCTCTGCCTCACTCACTGTGTATGATGATTCCGGAATCGTTCAATCAGAAAAACCCGATACCTGACAGTTTAAAAGCATTTTACGAGTATCACTCAACCATTATGGAGCCCTGGGATGGCCCCGCCTCTATGGTGTTCTCCGATGGCCGTTATATCGGAGGAACACTCGACAGAAACGGGTTACGTCCTTCGCGTTATGTAATTACCAAGAACAATCTTATCGTAATGGGTTCTGAAGTAGGTGTTCAGACTTTTGCGCCGGAAGAAATCAAGGAAAAAGGACGTTTGCGCCCCGGAAAAATCCTGCTGGTTGACACACAACTCGGGATTATTATCCCGGATGAAGAGGTAAAAGATCAGTTGAGCAAACGAAATCCGTATCAAATGTGGTTAAAAGAAAACCGCATGCGGATGAAAGATATCTCAGTGAAACAGCGTGTTTCTTCTTCAATCGAAAACTTTGACACGTACTCAAAAGTTTTCGGTTATACAAAAGAAGATATGTATGAGCTGATTAAACCCATGAGTATTGGTGGTGCCGAGCCAACCAGTTCGATGGGGAATGATGCACCTCCGGCTGTTTTTTCTGACAAACCAAAACGTTTGTTTGATTACTTCAAGCAAATGTTTGCACAGGTTACCAACCCGCCCATCGATCCAATTCGCGAAGGACTGGTGATGGCACTAACCAATTACATTGGCGCGTTGCACTCAAATATTCTGGATGAAAGTCCGGATCATTGCAAGCTGATTAAGTTCGACGAACCTCTGCTTACCAATACCGACCTTGGAAAAATCAAGGATCTGAAAGATGAGATGTTCTCGCATCAAACAATCCCGATGTTATTTCCGGTAAAAGACAGGGCGAAGGGTTTTGAAAAAGCAATGAGCGAAATGCTTGCCGCTGCCGAGAAAGCCGTTGACGACCATAAAAATTATATAATTCTCACCGACAGGGGAATTTCAGAAGACTTGGCACCAATTCCTTCGTTACTAGCAGTTGCTGCTGTACACCACCATCTTATCCGCAATAAAAAGCGGATGCAGATTGGAATTATTGTTGAAACAGCCGAGGCCCGCGAAGTAAACCACTATGCATTATTGCTTGGCTACGGTGCAAGTGTGGTGAACCCTTATTTGGCCTTTGCCGCCATCGACCATATGGTAAAAGAAGGCAAAATTGAAATGGAGTATTCGGCAGCCCGTAAAAATTATATTAAAGCAGTAGGAAAAGGCCTTCTGAAAGTATTCTCAAAAATGGGTATTTCAACCCTGAGAAGTTACCACGGAGCACAAATTTTCGAAGCAATTGGTGTTAGCAACGAAGTTATTGATAAATACTTCACCGGAACAACCTCCAAAATTGGAGGTGTGGGTATAAAAGAGATTTGCACTGAAGCAAGTATGTTTCATGAGCAGGCCTATAAAAAGGATAATGCTCCGGAGCCTTTCCGCTTCGAAAACTCGGGAAACTATGCCTGGAGAAAATACGGCGAACACCATGCCTGGAACCCTGAAACAATTGGGTTGCTGCAATGGGCTACCCGCACAAACGATTACAGCAAATACAAGGAATACAGCGCATTGGTTGACAAGGATAACCAAAGGCCCGCCTTTATCCGCGGCTGTATGAAACTTAAAAGGAATCCTATTCCGATTGAAGAAGTTGAGCCAATCGAAGAAATCATGAAACGCTTTGTTACCGGGGCCATGTCGTATGGTTCAATTAGTAAAGAAGCGCACGAGGCCCTGGCGATGACCATGAACACCATTGGAGGAAGGAGCAACACCGGAGAAGGAGGTGAAGACCCGGCTCGTTTTGGCACACTGAAAAACAGTAAAATCAAACAAGTTGCTTCCGGACGTTTTGGGGTAACCAACAATTACCTGATTAATGCCGAAGAACTTCAGATTAAAATAGCCCAGGGAGCAAAACCCGGAGAAGGTGGGCAGCTCCCCGGATTTAAGGTAAACAAGATTATTGCAAAAACCCGAAATTCTACACCGGGGATTACACTGATCTCGCCACCACCTCACCACGATATTTATTCGATTGAGGATCTTGCACAGTTAATTTACGATTTGAAAATTACCAACCCAAGAGCCAAAGTTTCAGTTAAACTGGTTTCGGAAGACGGAGTTGGAACCATTGCCGCAGGTGTTGCAAAAGCATTCTCTGATGTAATTATAATAGCCGGTGCCGATGGTGGAACCGGTGCAAGCCCGGCCAGCTCAATCAAACATGCAGGGTTACCCGTAGAACTTGGAATTGCAGAAACTCAACAAACCCTGGTACTTAACAACTTACGTGGCAGGGTAAAACTACAGGTTGACGGACAGCTAAAAACCGGCCGCGATGTGGTAACAATGGCCTGCCTGGGTGGTGAGGAATTCGGTTTCTCCACTTCTGCATTAATTGTTCTGGGTTGTATTATGATGCGTAAATGCCATATGAATACTTGCCCCGCAGGTATTGCAACCCAGGATAAAGAATTAAGAAAACGCTTTATTGGCAAGGCCGAATATACCGTTAACTTCTTCCGTTTTATTGCACAGGAAATTCGTGAATACCTGGCAGAAATGGGTTTCCGGAAATTCAGCGAAATTGTGGGCCGTACCGATTTGCTGGAAGTAAACAAAGAAGTTACCAACTGGAAAATGAAAACGGTTGACTTCTCACGTCTTCTGTATTTACCAAAAGAAGCTGAAGATGTAGATATTCATAATACACATGCCAATACGCAGGATACTTCAAGCCACCTGGATCATACGCTGGTTCGCGATGCGAAAAAAGCACTGAATGGGGCTGAAAAAGTATGGATGTCGAGAAACATTGTAAACGTTGACCGTACGATCGGCGCTATGCTTTCAGGCGAAATTTCGAAACGTTACGGCGAAGCCGGATTACCGCAAGATACCATTAACTGTACCTTCCACGGAACAGCCGGACAAAGTTTCGGGGCTTTCCTTGTAAAAGGGGTTACTTTCCGTTTGGAAGGCGATTGTAACGATTATATCGGAAAAGGATTGTCGGGAGGAAAGGTCATCGTGGTTCCACCACTGGGATCTACTTTTAAACCCGAAGAGAATATCCTGATCGGGAACACTTCTCTATACGGTGCAACAAGCGGAGAAGCTTATATCCGTGGTGTTGCGGGCGAACGTTTTGCTGTGCGTAACTCGGGCGCCAAAGCTGTAATAGAAGGTACCGGCGACCACTGTTGTGAATACATGACCGGTGGACGCGTGACCGTTCTCGGAAAAACAGGCAGAAACTTTGCAGCCGGAATGAGTGGCGGAATTGCTTACGTTTTGGATGAAGCCGGTAATTTTGACTATTTCTGTAACAAAGGCCTGGTTGAACTTTCTCCGGTAGAAGACAAAGCAGATATTAAAGAGCTTCAGGAAATGATCAGTAAACACCTGACTTATACACAAAGTTCGGTAGCTGCAAAAATCCTCACCAACTGGGAGGCATATCTTCCAAAGTTTGTGAAAGTAATTCCGTTTGAATACAAGAAAGTACTTGAAGAGCAAAAGCTCAAAGAGCTGCAGAAAAAATTACAGTTGACAGAGGACGATCCGTCACGTCACGAGTAGAGATTAGTTACTATTATCAAAAAATCGAAAAAAGAGGAACAAAGATATGGGAGACCCAAAAGGATTTATGACAGTTGGCCGCATAGAAGCCGGTTATCGTCCTAAGGAGGAAAGGATCTTCGACTACGGTGAAGTAGAGCAGACACTGAACGAGAAAGATCGCAAATTACAGGCATCGCGTTGTATGGATTGTGGAATTCCGTTTTGCCACTGGGGTTGCCCGGTAGGCAGTAAAATTCCGGAATGGCAGGACGCGGTTTACAGAGGAAACAAAGCAGAAGCTTATTACATATTGCATTCAACCAACAGCTTCCCTGAGATTACCGGAAGAATTTGCCCGGCACCGTGTGAAAAATCATGTGTGCTGGCCATTCACGACGAAGCAGTTACCATTCGCGAAAACGAATGTGCAACGGTAGAGCAAGCTTTCGATGCCGGAATTGTTGTAGCAAATCCACCGCTTTCCAGAACAGGTAAAAAAGTAGCTGTTATTGGTTCAGGGCCGGCCGGATTATCTGCTGCCGACTTACTAAACAGAGCAGGCCATTCAGTAACGGTTTTTGAAAAAAATGATGCTATCGGAGGACTACTCAGATACGGTATTCCGGATTTTAAACTCAACAAAAGAGTAATTGATCGCCGTTTGGCATTGTTTGTTGATGAAGGTATTGATTTCAAAACCAATGTAAATGTTGGCGTTGATATTACCAATGAGCAGTTGCTCAAAGAATTTGATGCAGTAGTATTGGCAATGGGTGCCGAGCAGCCGCGTAACCTTGAAGTAGAGGGGCGTGACTTAAACGGAGTTCATTTTGCAATGGATTTTCTTACCCAGCAAAACAAAGTTGTTTCGGGGCAGGAAATTACAGCTGAAAACAGAATACTGGCTGAAGGTAAAAATGTGTTGGTAATTGGTGGTGGCGATACCGGCTCAGACTGCGTGGGTACATCGATCCGTCAAAAAGCCAATTCGGTAACTCAAATCGAGATTTTACCCAAACCGGCAGAAAAAAGAGAAAACAACAACCCATGGCCTTACTGGCCAAATACATTGCGTACATCCAGCTCGCACATGGAAGGCTGTACCCGCCGGTGGAGTTTGAATACCAAACGTTTTATTGGTGAAAATGGTGTGTTAAAACAGGCTGAGATTGTGCAGGTTGAATGGACAAAAGACGAAAACGGCCGCTGGAAAATGAACGAAGTGGATGGAACAACTGAGATCATGAATGTTGACCTGGTACTGCTTTCAATGGGCTTCACTCAACCGGTTCACAATGGCTTGCTCGATGGTCTGGGCGTTGATTACGACCCGCGTGGAAACGTAAAAGTGAACGAACAAAAGCAGACTTCGATCGACAAGGTGTTTGCTGCCGGCGATGTTGAACGTGGGGCAAGCCTCGTTGTTCATGCAATTCAGGCCGGAAAAGTAGTGGCCGAAAATGTAGATGCTTTTCTTCGGAAATAAAAATACGAACTGAATTAAAGTAAGCATTCGCTAAACCCCGTCTATTTTTCCTGCCAATGAGTCATTAAGTTTGCTGTGAACCAAAAATGAAACAGAGATGCTCAATGCTCAAAAATTCCTGTCGATTTATCATGATT
>JBKEDN010000242.1:0-7103 GCA_047975435.1 Draconibacterium sp.
TTTGTATAGCAATTTATCTACTAAAGAGGTTTATGAAAGAAAGAACGAAGGAGTATTTTTTATTTCAGAAAATTATAATGATTTACGAAAACTAATAGAAATGAACCTCGTATTTAATTACAATTACAATCTTGAAAAGTCTGAATAGCCTAGTGCTGCATATCAACATGCTAGATGAGCAAAATTTGGCATAAAGTGCAGAAAAAATGCCGTTTGAGTTATTGTCCACACAATGCTTTATCCCGAAGCCTCGCAAAGTTAGGTTGCGCACCTATCCCGGCTTTTCTTAACGCTTAGCTACCGGCACGCTAAAAAGACGGGACAGGATCCGAGCGCAAAAGTCTGTTGGTAAGTATTTGGGATCTACTTTAATTAAAACCAACACCAAATATCCTGAGATGAAAGTGGGCCTCATCCCAAAAATAGGACAAAATGTCCAACAAAACTATTTAAATGACTTTCATACAGATAATTAAGAATGTAATTTTGTTTCGGGATTATACTACGCTTGAATTATAGCCTAATATACTCTAACCAATTGCGTATCAAGTTTTAGCCAATTCTTTTTCTATTCTGTAAAAAGTAGTCTTTCCCAATTTTGCCCGCTTACATGCATTATCAATCGATACCTTTTGGTTTTCGTACAGATGCCTGGCATAATGGTATTTTTCGACCGTTTCCACTTTTGCACCCTTGGGCCTACCCAAAAGTTTTTTCCTTTTTCGAGCGTTGTCAAGACCCACTTTGGTTCGCTCAGAGATAAGATTCCGCTCAAATTCCGCAACTGCCGCAAAGATCTGTAACAGAAATTTACCATTTGCGGATGTGGTATCGAATTCCGGTTCGCTCAAACTTTTGAAATGTACCCCTTCCTCATTGAATCGGTCTATGAGTTCCACCATATTTCTCAGGGAACGAAAGACACGATCGTTTTTATAAGTGAGTATGGTGTCCCCTTTCCTCATGTATTTGAGCATCTCTTTCAGGCCCTTTCTATCATCTTTAGTACCGCTGGCAATATCCGAGTAGATTTTTTCACAACCGTTGCTTTTCAGCAAATCGATCTGTGCTTCCAACTTTTGTTCGGGTGTCGATACCCTGGCATATCCGACCGTCATATTTAGTTCCGTAAAAGGTTATATAACGAAACTACTAAAAAGAACGATAAATGGAACTGTAAACGAATGTTTTTTGATGGAGATTCAATCGTTCCGTAAAACGGTCATTTTTTGGAACTCCGACTATGGTAATAATATTGGCCCGGTTCCGAGATATCCCATATGAATTACAAACTTGAAAATTGAATCCAAAGCACCTAGTCAATCTGTTCCCGAAACGATTTTTTGTAGCTCTTTACGAATGTGGTGTACTTCCACTGAATGTACTTTTACCTTTCGGTTCAGTAATCGGGAAGCAATTTCTATCGCTTCATCCTGTTTTCCCATATCTTGGTACATCTTAGCGGTTAAATACCCTGGCCTGAACAAAGAAGGAACCATGAGTGAAGCTGTTGACCAACAGTTTTCGGCATCATCATATCTTTTAAGATTCTTATAGCTCTTTCCCATCTCAATATAAACTTTAGAAGAAGGTACAAGCAAGCTTGCCTCACCAAGAATTTCCAGAGACCTTTTATATTTTTTTTCCTTTGATAGGGAAATACCATATAAAACCAGGAAATCACCATTATTATTTAGTCTTGAGTAGGTTTTTTTACAAAAATCAAGATATTCGTGATTTTTATCCGTCATAAATGAGTAAAGTGCTCTGTTCCATTCCTTATAGTAAAAAAAATGTCTATTAACTTCAATGCCAAGTGTAATCAACATACAAATCAAAAGCACAGACCATAAATACTTAGGAGGTGAAAAATCTAAAATTCTTTTACTCCTGAAAGCTTCCCGAAACTTCCTCCCTGTCACTTCTATAGCTATTGTATTTCCTGATAGAATGGCCAATGATACACAAACAACTACCTTTAACTGTAGAACCTCGCTTGGATATGAAAACATCCCAAAAATGAACAATACAAGAAGGATGGACTTGACTGTAATAAGGGTTGAACTTCCCTTAAGATAAGTATTGTTCGCCTCTGCTCTGTAATAAGTAAAAGCCAAGACAAGAACAATTCCTAGACCGATTATACCTTGCTCACTAAGCAATTTTAGAACCTCGTTAAAGGCATATCTATTATCCGATGCCAATAGGCTAAATCTAGAGTCTTTATTTTGTTGGAAATAATCGGCCTGATATTCCATATACTTTGACTCGAACGAACCTATTCCATGCCCAATAAAAGGGGCGTCCATAATCAGTTCTTTGGTAACGTTCCAAATCAAAAGCCTTCCATTGGCCGATTCTTTTTTAAAAGAGTACAACAATAAAATTCCGTAAACCAAGAAGGACATTAATAATGTGATAAATACAAGGCGAGATTTTGTTGATTTAACGTACTTATCGAAAAAACGATAGCCACCATAACTCTTTCCGAAGTAAAAGCTTAATCCCATCAATAAGGCAACCCATGTGGCACGCGATTTGGTTGCGATGAGAATTTTATAGAATAAAATAATCAACAGAACCGGTATAAGTTTTAGAACAAGTCCTTTAACGTAACCGCCCTTCCTTTTTGCCTTTAAAAAATGTACCAAAATTATCGATGAGCAAGCTATGGATACGGCAAAAGGTCCTTGGTTGACATAATTGCCTTTAATATGTGACAGTCCATAACCAGCGGCGAACCAATTCGTTTGTTCGGAAATGCCAAAAAATATTTGTGTTATACTCGCAAAAACAAGGATATATAGGGCGAAAATGTAGGCCGTCTCTTTGAAAGGCATGTTCCTGAAACAGAAGTATAGGGCTATTAACAACAACATTTCCGTTCCGTCCAAGAAATCCAAAGGTGTTGGCCTTATCAAAAGTTGATGAACCAAAAAGAAAGAAATATATCCTAACAATAGAATATCCCCTGCTCTAATTTGGAAACTCCTATGGTCAATAATTCTTCCCAACAACAAAGTACCGGTCAATGCTAGGGAAAGAAGGGCACCAACGAAAACTTTCTCAACGTTGATCAAGATAGGATTCCAATCAAAAAAATAAAAAGGAGAAAGCAAATAAAGCAGTAAAGAAAGCATCACCGCACAAGTGGTGACTCTAATGATTTTGTCGATCCTATATATTTTTCCCACTTCTAGAAAGATGTTTTTGGTAAAAAATATCCAGTAGCCGACTTATTGAAATTCATTTTCAAGAGATAATTCTTACATATTTTATTGTATAATCAAACAATTTAGACTATTATTGGAAACAAACCATAACGATATGAAAAAAACTTCCCTTTTATTGCTTACATTATTATTGTTTTTTTCGTGTGAAACGGATTTTGAGCAAGATTCGGTACAATCTTTGGATTCCTCTCAAGTGGAGGAGTCCAAAGTGTGGATAGACTCCCGGACCGGTCCTGTTCTGGAAATGACCCCAGATGATTTGGGTATTGCTTCGTTGTCTGGAAAAGGCAACGACACTCCGATTTTGTTCCAATATGATTGGGAGCATGCATTTCAGGAAGAAAATGAAAATTATAGTGTAGTGGAGGTTCCGTTAATGACACAAGGATGGTATGGCATGGCAGTGGAAGAAACCTTGGAAAAGTATAAGGAAACAAAGAACATGGGCTACATGAGTTCCATTACGCGACTGATCCTGATCAAGGACAAAAAGAAGACAAACAAGGACATAGAAGGTTATATCATGACCATATTCGGAGATGTTGATTATTTGGAGAAAAAGGAATTCCAATTGCTGAAAAATACGTATCTACAAAAGGAAGACGACTTTTCAGGAACGGTCTTGTTCCGTACACTTTCCGGTAGGTTTGTGAACGGTTGGCAGATGCGCAACGGGCAGGTAACTAAAAAAATATCCGAATCTAAAAAACAAATGAACCTGACGGCCTCTACCTATTGCAATACCTATGCCGTTTATACTACGTACCAACAATGCACGGATTGGTACAATGTCGGGGAGACCTCTGATGCCACCTATGTTACCTATAATGGCTCTTCCTGTAATATTTGGCAGGAATATTCGGGTTCGTATACCGAATGCGAAACCGTTCATGTCAATACGGGTTCAGGTGGAAGCAGCAGTGGGCCCTATGTACAGGGAGGAGATACCTATTGTAAATCGGGACTAAAAAGTACAATGCAAACCCAAGTGGAAGCCGCTTGTGTGCCGGCAATTATGGGATATATCACTAACGAATACTGTGATGGCGACGTAAATTATGGTTTCTATATACTTGATTATGTTCAACACTATGGTGGTACTCAGTTTTCGTTTGATGGTGTTTCACCAATGAATGTTTCAAATTTTACTAATAGACACTTCGAGACCACCGGATTCGTTGGGTATCAAAATGCCATTGACAATGGACACATTATGATGGCGGGTATACCCACAACAACACCCGGTATAGGACATAATGTTGCTATTGTTGGTTATAAAAGTAATGGGGATTTAATATATATGGATCCAGAGGTGGGGTATTTCCAAGATCGCCCCGCCTCATTTTTTGCGAGTAATGCTAGCTATGTTATGACGATAACTGGGTGTAAATAATAATAAAAATAAGTTATGAGAAGTAGTATCGTTAAGATTGTACATAAATTGATGTATTTGTCAATAATTATGGCGTTCAATTATATTAATGCGCAAAAAGATTCCAATGAACTCAAAATCTCAACAAATACCCTCCAAGGTAGCACTTGGCAAATAATAGGGCCTGATAACAGCACGCCCTTTGTAATTGAGTTCACCGGTGATAAATTCATTCATTATTATGATGGGGCACAGGTTGGAGTATATGATTATTATCTGTCAAATAATTCGGAAAAGGGAAAGAAATTTAATAAAAAGAAAATAGGAAAACGCACGGAAGGAAAGCATCTTATTGGGTTGCTTGAAAGTTGGAACAAAGGGGATTCAATAACCGATGATTATATTATTACTAAACTGAACAAGAATTTATTGGTCATCAAAAATGTAGATCGAGATATTACGACAAAATTTAAATGAGTGGTCAATTGAAAAGAAACTGTGCTAAAAGCATTATCCACATACATAACTAAGTTCTTCGCACTTGCCTTTTTGATCGGCAATGGGGTTTATGCGCAAGAAGATACTAATCAACTAAAAATCTCCAGAAATACCCTCCAAGGCAGTACATGGCAAATAGTAGGGCCTGAAAACAGCACCCCCTTTGTCGTTGAGTTCACGGGTGATAAACTGATTCAATATTACGATGGGATGCAGGTTGGGATTTATGATTATTATCTGTCACCTAATTCGGAAAAGGGAAAGAAATTTGACAAAAGGAAAACAGGAAAAAAAAGGAAGGTATACATCTCATTAGTATGTTCACGAATGGGAAGAAAGGGGATTCAATAACAGATGATAATATTATTACTAAACTGAACAAGAATTTTTTGGTCATCAAAAATGTTGATCGGGACATTACGACAAAGTTCAAAAGAGTGGTCAATTGAAATGAAACTGTGCTAAAAGCATTATCCACATACATAACTAAGTTCTTTGCGCTTGCCTTTTTGATCGGCAATGGGGTACAAGCTCAAAATGAACAAAATAAATCGATGGATTTTGAATTTTCAACAGAAAATCTTCGCGGAACTACTTGGCAAATGATTGGAACCGATGCCAAGCCCTATGTAATCGAATTTACCAAGAATAAAATAATCCATTATTTTGATGGTGCACTTATTGGGTCAAGCGATTATTATCTGTCTGATGAACCCACCAAAAACTTCGAAAAAAAGAAACTAGGTAGGAATACCTCAGGTAAGTATATCATTAGCAGAAGCAATCGTAATATTGATAGTGTAGGTCAAATTGATGTTATTACGAAGCTGAACAATAGATTTTTGACCTTAGAAATCGAAGAAAACAAAAAGGTCATTGGCAGTGATAAGGCAAAGTTCAAAAGAATACAAAATTGAAATGGTACTGAAAAAAAATACCTTCTTAATTATATTCTCTTCAGGATTTCTTTTGGTCGCAAATTGAATCCACGCTCAATTGAATATTCATACTCAATGAAGTCTTTGGTAAAGAATATCATTACAGTTTTACTTGGATTGATTTTAGTTTCTTGCCAAAAGGAAAATCCAAAGATCATTGAAGTTTTAAGGTTGGCCGGTGAAAATAGGCCCGAACTTGAAAAAGCCTTAAATCATTATATTTTGCCCAAGGACAGCTTAAAAAAGAAGGCCGCACGGTTTCTGATAGAGAACATGTCCAATAAGTTCACCCTACACGGTCGGGGACTTGATAATTACAATACTTTTTTAGACTCACTTGCCATTATCAATAATGCTCCGGACAAATCTCTTTACTACTGGATAAACCTTGAGAGAAAAGTTATAAAAAGTGAAGAACTATGGAACATAATTAAAAAAAATAAAGGAAGTGTCTCTACAGGATTATTCCCGGTATATGATGCACAAATCATCAAGGCAGACTATCTAATAGAAAATATTGAATATGCATTCAAGGCCTGGGACCTACCTTGGGCTCGGCATCTTTCTTTTGATCAATTTTGTGAGTACATCCTTCCGTATAGGGTGCGAAATGAATCTCTTGTTACTTGGCGGAAAAAAATTTTTGAAAATGCGGATTTTTCCAAATTTGAAGGTATGGATGATCCCGTTGAAGTCTGTAAGGTCATAAACAAGGAACTTTCCAAAAATTTCTATTTTAATGAATTGTTCTATCAGTATCCAAGAGCATTGAACTATTTTGAAATCAACAACATAAAAAGTGGTAGTTGTAGGGAGCAATCAAATTTGGCACAATTCGTTATGAGGGCCTTAGGGGTTCCCGTTACCAATGATTTCATCTATAAATGGGCGGACAACCCTTCAGGCCATGATATGAACGCTGTGCTTGATAAAAAAGGAAGCTTTTTGTTCTTTCCTTAAAAAGCTTTCATCAATTATAGAAGACCAATTTTTAGCTCCACCAAGAATTCTGCCCCAAAGGTTTTCGATGGCCTTATTAGGAATGTGTGCCTTGGTCATTGC
>JBKEDN010000086.1:0-12759 GCA_047975435.1 Draconibacterium sp.
GCGATGTGGTCAACACCTTAAAACGGATTAATGGCTGGGCATCAGACCATACAAACGGAAAAATCGACAAAGTTTTAGATGAAATCTCGGGAGATGCCGTAATGTTCCTGCTAAATGCCGTTTATTTTAAAGGCGACTGGACACAGCAATTTGAAAAAAATGCCACTGCCAACCTGGATTTTTCGTTAAGTAACAGTGAAAAAATTAAAGTGCCAACCATGTCGGGAAAGATTCCGTTAAGGAGGTTCAACGCGAATGGGTTCTCGGCATTCGAACTAAGCTATGGCCGCGACAATTTTGTTATGGACCTCATTTTACCGGAAGAAAACCTCGCTGAGACTTTACCCGATTTTAATGGGGAAGTGTTCGAAGAAATCACCTCGGGGCTCGACCAACAGGCAGATAAACTGGAATACAACGTGCTGTTGCCTAAATTCAAATTTAAGTACGAGAAAAAACTAAATGAGTATCTCCAAAACCTTGGTATGACTGATGCCTTTAATGATTTAAAAGCAAATTTCTCAAACCTTAGCGATAGTCCTACCTTTATTTCTTTTGTAAAACAAAACACTTTTGTGGATGTAAAAGAAGAAGGTACCGACGCAGCCGCTGTTACTACTATCGGATACGTAACCACTTCAGCAGGCGGAGGAACGCCAACAATTCATTTCGATAAGCCGTTTATTTTTGCAATTCGCGAACGCACTACCAATACCTTGTTATTTATTGGCACGGTTTATAATCCGCTGGAAGAATAACAGGGGTTAGTAATTGTTGAATGCGGAATCCTGCTTTCCTTTCTGAGAGGCAGATCGCAGCCCGCGGGAAATATGTTTTACGGCATGATTATTTATTCCATTTACTTCTTTTAAAATAAGGTTTTGGCTTTTTTGTGAAATTCCAGGTGAGTTTGGCCCCGGTCATTCGCGGCGGGCCGGGAACAAAAGTGGGTACCCCAAACATACTCCCGGTGTTTCCTGCGCTGGTAATGTACTGTTCATCCAATACATTGCTGGCCCAAACCGACAAAATCAGGTTGGGACTGTTCAGCGCCAGTCCTCCGTTGATATTCAGCAAGCCATAAGCATCCTGTCCGAGGCCCGGGGTGTTGGCATCTTCGAAATACATATGTGATTTCCTGGCATACGAAGGTGTTACAAAAAGCCGAATATTCGGAGTAATGTTTACCTGCGCATGAAGTCCCACGTTCAGGCTGTGTTCGGGCGCCAGACTAAACACATTTCCGGCGTATTCCTGTGGCTGGCCATCCACATCGGTTGAATCAAATTTGGTCTTTAGCCACGCATAATTGGCAAACAAGTGAAGCTGCTCAATAATCGCTGCCCGAAGACTGGCTTCCGCCCCGTACGATTTGGCCCGGCCACCGTCTTTTGAAATATAATTAAATTCGCCGGTGGAGGCATCGGCTACCCAGGCACGGGTCTGAAAGTCTTTGTAAAGCTGGTAAAACCCGGTTATGTCCACAAAAATACGGTCGAAGAAGGCGGCCTTAAAACCTGCTTCAAAATTGTCCAGTGTTTCGGCATCCAGTATTTGTTTTTCTCCGGCAGAGGTAAACTGCAATACGTTGGGCCTGCGTCCGCGCGAATAATTGGCAAAGAGGTTTCCGTATTCGTTCAAACGGTATTTCAATCCTCCGCGATAAGTAAACGACAAGGTGTTTTTGCTGATTTCCTGCCAATCATTTGGACGGAAAAATACATTAGGGGCATTGCCTAAAAATACGCCTAACGCGGATGGGTCGCCGCCGGTCATGCCGGCTTCGCTTCCCAGTTTATAGCGGTCGTAAACAATGCGTGCCCCGCCCGAAATAAAAAACTTCCGGCTTAACTGGTAGCTTATATCAATAAATCCTTCCCATGCTGAATTGGTTGCCTTGCTGTAATTTTCTTCCTGGTGGTTGGTGGGCAACGGTAAATAAACGGGTACATTGTTTATTGTGTCGTATCCAATGGGAATTGCAGGAATGGATATTGGTTGTCCGTTGTTGTTAACCAAAGGTAAGGGTGGGTTTGAAAACAGATTGGCCAGTTGCTGTTCGTTGGGCGAAAACCAGTAGGTCTGATCGGCCGTTTCGCGCCAGTAACTTCCGCCCAGCACCCCGTTCAGTCGGCTGTTTTGCGAGAAATTCCCCCTTATTTCCTGATAAAACTGACTGGCGCCTGAATTTTCGGCCATGTCGATAGCTGCAGATGCCGTGCCGTCGCCATCCCACCGCGCCGAAGCATCGCTGGTGCGGTACGAAGTAATGGAAGTCCAGTAATTGTGCTCGTTCATGTAAAAACGATAATTTAAGGTAGCATCAACAATTTTTTTCCCGGTACCCAGGTTGGTCCCCTGTTCGTGCGAAGCCACACCGCTAAATATCCCAATAGTACCGTTAGTGTTAGGCAGGCTGTCGGGCATAAAAGCAATCCCGGGAGTATCATCTTTCTGGTAATTAATAACCAGGTCGAGTTTGTGGTTCCATGCGGGTTTAAAACGGACCGAAAAACGCCCGCCATAGGTATTTTTTCCCATCAGGTTGCCGCCAAAAGTGTTTTCAACAAACCCGTCGCGATAGCTGTAAATACCTGCCGCCCGCATTGCCAGTTTATCTTGTATGACAGGCAGGTTAACAAAACCCCGTACTTCTTTTTGTCCATAATTGCCCAATCCGGCGGTAACACTTCCATTAAATTCATTGCCAGGCATTTTGCTGACATAATGAACCGCACCGGCCTGGGCGCTTCTGCCAAACAGGGTGTTTTGCGGGCCTTTCAGTACTTCCACACGGTCCATGTCATACAATTCGAGCGAGGCGCCGCTGGCACGGTTAACCGGTACGCCGTTAAAATAGGTTGAAACACGCGGTTGCGCGCTTGGGCTTACTTCGTCGCTGGTGAGCCCCCGTATGGCAAAACTGGGCCGGTTGGCCCCCTGCTCACGGATGTATAGCCCCGGAACGAACTCGCTCATCAGGCTCAGGTCAGTAATATTTGATTGTTCCATCGTTTGTGCGCTAACCGGACTAATGGCGGTTGGTACATCAAGTATTTGCTGGTCGTGTTTTTGCGCGTTCACCAATATTGGTTCCAGGTGAATATTGTCGAGCTGCAACATTACATTCTTCTCGTTCTGCCCTTTCTGTAGAATAATATCGGCAGTGTGGGTTTTGTACCCGATAAATGAAACCCTCACACGGGCGCGGCCTTCCACCAGCCCGGTAATGAGGTACTCCCCGTATTCGTTGGTATTCACGCCCTTGGCGGTACCGTCAATGGTAACCGAGGCGCCCGGCAGCGGGTTGTAATTTTCATCGTAAACAGCCCCGCGGATAAAAACCGAAGGCATGTTTCTTGAAACGGCTTCTGTATTTCGGAACTTTCGTTTCACCCTGTCGTTCTTTTTTGTTTGGGCAAAAACGCTGGTTGACAGTATAATAATGACAAGTAAAAGACCAGTTGCCTTCATAAATATGATTTTTTATGTTGATAAGGTAAAAAAACGGTAAAGTGTTGAAATTTATTTTACCCGCTAATATAACTGTTCTTTTTGGGCTTAAATGATAATACAAGAAAAAAGAGGGATGCAAGCACCCCTCTGAAGGCAATACCGAATTAAATAAATTAAAAATCGTAAAGATTTTCTGCCTTCTTGTCTAAAAACGGGCGGCACACTTTTTTAGTATAAATGAAATGTTTTTTATTAACGATTTTTCTTTTCAAATAGCCGCTTGCTTTTAAAGAATAATAATCCCAGATTGGGAAATTACTTTGCACCCGGGGCTTTATCTTATTGAAAAGTGAAACACATTGATTATATTTATGAGCAGATTTTGCCACTTGCCATAAAATTAAACCGTTCTTTTTTATGAATAATTTAACAGGTCAGGGCAATTGGGCAG
This sequence comes from Draconibacterium sp., assembly GCA_047975435.1. Lineage (GTDB taxonomy): Bacteria > Bacteroidota > Bacteroidia > Bacteroidales > Prolixibacteraceae > Draconibacterium. The sequence goes on from JBKEDN010000086.1 coordinate 3,908, forward strand.
AATAAGTTTTTAATCCTTAAAAATAGTTTGAAATGGGAGTATTAAAAGTTATTGAAGTATTGTCTTCATCAAAAACAAGTTGGGAAGATGCTGCACAGGATGCAGTAAAATCGGCCTCAAAATCGCTCAAAGGGATTCGTTCTGTTAATGTTTCAAATATGAGTGCTGTGGTTGAGAAAGACACTATTGTAGAATACCGGCTAAACGTAAAAATAACTTTCGAAGTAAAAGATTAGCTTATTTTTATCCGGCTTACCGAATGAAATTCCCGGTAGTAAAACGTGAAAATTTTCCACCATGCTACCGGGATTTGTAATAGCGAGAACCTATGAGGACATTTTTATTGATGGCGCTGATGACTTTTCTGTTGGTCGTTATTGGTGGAATGGCTGCCGGTACGTCAGGTATAATTTTAGCTTTAGCCGTTGCAGCCGTCGGAAATTTTATTTCGTATTGGTTTAGCGACAAAATGGTACTGCGGGCCTACGGCGCCACCCCCCTGGACGAAAACCACCGGATATACCGGATGGTGGCTGAACTGGTAAAAAAAGAAAATCTCCCGATGCCAAAGGTTTACCTGATTCCGCAAGACCAGCCTAATGCTTTTGCCACTGGCCGTAACCCGGAACATGCTGCCGTAGCCGTTACCCGGGGAATTGTTGAGCGGATGGACGAAAACGAACTTCGCGGTGTAATTGGCCACGAACTTGGGCATATAAAGCACCGCGACATACTGATTAGCACAGTGGCAGCAACCATGGCAGGTGCGTTAACGTCTCTCGGTTATTTCCGGATGGCAGGCTCCGGCAGACGGTCGTCGGGTGGAGGAAATATCCTGTTTTTTCTCATTGCCATGATCCTGGCTCCTTTGGCAGCTTCACTTATACGAATGGCCATTTCGCGGGCCCGCGAGTACAAAGCCGATGAATTTGGCGCTCAAATAAGCGGAAACCCGCAGTGCCTCAGCCAGGCGTTACAAAAATTGGAAGATACGCGTAAAATCATTCCGCTTAGTGGCAATCCGGCCACTTCGCATATGTTTATTGTCCATCCGTTTTCGGGAGGAGGGCTGGCAACCCTTTTCAGCACACATCCCCCTACACAGGAAAGAATTAAGAAACTACAGGAAATGAGGATTAACTAAAATGGATTTAAAGAGGCCTGAATTAAAATCAGGGTTATTTTTGAACCCAAATAAAAAACTAAAGGATTATGCTTTACAAAGGTAGAAGACAGAGTTCAAACGTGGAAGACCGGCGCGGAATGAGTAGCGGTAAAAAAATTGGAATCGGCGGCGGGATCGGTACCATTGTGATTGTGCTGATTGTTGCGTTGTTGGGTGGCGACCCAGGACAGGTTTTAAACGTGATGCAGGAAGGGCAGGGCACCGGGACTACCCAAAGTGATTACCAGCCTTCGGCACACGAACAGGAACTTGCAGAATTTGTTAGTGTGGTGCTGGCTGATACCGAAGATGTGTGGCACAAGCTTTTTGAAGCTTCGGGATTGACTTACCGCGAGCCCACGCTGGTTCTTTTTAACAGTTCTACCCAATCGGCCTGCGGGTTTGCACAGGCAGCTACCGGCCCATTCTATTGTCCGGGCGACGAAAAGGTGTATATCGACCTCAACTTTATGGAACAGTTGCAAAAACAATTAGGGGCGCAGGGCGATTTCGCCATGGCTTATATAGTGGCGCACGAGGTGGGGCACTATGTTCAAAAGCTGTTGGGCGTACTTGATAAGGTCCACAACCTTCGCGGGCAGGTGAGCGAAAAAGAGTACAATGCGCAAACCGTACGGCTCGAATTACAGGCCGATTTTTACGCCGGAATTTGGGCGTATTATGCGCAAAAAATGAAAAATATATTAGAGAACGGCGATATTGAAGAGGCCATGAATGCAGCGCAGGCCGTTGGCGACGACCGTATTCAGAAACGGTCGCAGGGCTACGTTGTTCCCGATTCGTTTACGCATGGAACCTCGGCTCAGCGAATGTACTGGTTCAAAAAAGGCTTTACTACCGGGAATGTGGAAGAAGGCAATACCTTCGACCGGGATGCTGTCTGACCTTAGCTCTCTCTTATTTCCTGGAACGCGAAGATGTTCTGCTACGGGTTGTCTTTAAACCGAGCACCCCAAGCAGGCCACGGGTAACTTCCACTGCAATACTGCGTGTTACGGGGCTTTTCAGTATCTGTTCAAATGCCGAAGGTGCTTCTTTTGTGCGCCTGCCTGGTTTTTCCGCTTCAACCGGTTTCAGGCGGCCCGAATCCAATGGTTCAGCGTTGTTTTCGGTGCTTGATTTGATCTTTTGATGTAAAATTTCGTAAGCGCTTTCACGGTCAAATTCTACGTTGTACTTCTTTATCAGGTCCGAATGGTTCAAAATCCGGTCAATTTCTGTTTCGCTGAGTACGTCCATTCGCGAATAAGGCGGGCGCATCAGCGTATGTACCAGTTCGGTTGGCCGGCCTTTTTCGTCGAGCGTGGTAACCAGCGCTTCACCCATACCCACCTGGGTAATTAATTCGCTGACCTTGTAAAATTTGGAGTATGGATAATTTTCCGAAGCTGATACAATGTCTTTTCGGTCTTTAGCTGTAAAAGCCCGGAGTGCATGTTGTACTTTGGTCCCCAACTGGCCTAAAATGTCAGAAGGAATATCGGTGGGCGACTGCGTTACAAAGAAGATACCAACACCTTTTGAACGGATCAGTTTGATGGTCATCTCAAACTGGTCTAACAGGTTGCGCGAAGCATTCTTAAAAATCAGGTGCGCTTCGTCGATAAACAAAACAAGTTCGGGCTTTTGGGGATCGCCTAACTCCGGCATTTTTTCAAAAATCTCGGCTAACAAACACAGCATAAAAGTGCTGAACAGCGCCGGTTTTGTTTGCATATCAGTCAGTCGCAGTACATTGATTATTCCTTTCCCGGCTTCATTTTTCCGCATCAAATCAAAAATATCGAACGAAGGTTCGCCAAAAATTTCATCGGCTTTTTGTTGTTCCAGCGTAATCATATTCCGTAAAATAACCCCGGCAGAACTTGATTGTAAAGTTCCGTATTCGCGCGTAAAATCCTCTTTTCCCTCATCCTGAATATAATTTAGTACGCTTTTAAGGTCTTTGAAATCAAGAAGAGGAAGGTGGCGGTCGTCGCAGTATTTAAAAATCATTGAAAGGATACTGCTTTGGTTGTCGTTTAGTTCGAATATTTTCGATAAAAGAATCGGCCCGTATTCTGAAACGGTGGCCCGCAACCTGGCTCCCGGCTCATTGGAAATACTCAGGAACTCAAGCGGAAAAGTCTGTGGCTTCCAGTCTAATTGCATAATCTTCGAACGTTTATCCACTACCGGGTTCATTTCGCCCGGGGCCCCCAAACCGCTCAGGTCACCTTTAATATCCATTACCAAAACGGGTACGCCTGCGTTCGAAAGTTCTTCGGTAATTAGTTGTAACGACTTTGTTTTTCCGGTCCCGGTAGCGCCGGCTATCAAACCGTGCCGGTTCATTGTTTTCAACGGCAGCCGGACGGCAACGTTAGGTTCCTGTGTGTCGCCCAAAACGGAAGAGCCGATCATAATTGAATCACCTTTAAACGTGTAAGATACCTGAACGGCATCAATAAATTCTTTGATTTCCATTTTTATTATTATATTCGGTTGTCAAAAACAATCGTGAAATATAATTGTTTTTTCTCTAATCTGAATACATTAATTTTATATCATGATCGACAATTTTCTTCCCGGAATTAGAGGTACGCAAACAGATCGGACCGGTAAAAGTACCGATGCCGGCGCTGTTTTCCCGGAAGATAAGGCACAGGTGGCCACTTCCTATTTTCAGGAGAAACTATCAGGCAGGCATAGTTTGGACAATGTGGAGGACATAACCGGTGGGGGCCTAAAAATCAAAACTCTTTGCAGTAAAGCAAAAAAATTGGCTTTAAGCCATTAATCAAATATTCTAATTATTATGTCAAAAAAAATTACAGAAATTGAAGGTATCGGACCTGTATTTCAGGAAAAACTATCAGGTGCCGGTATTACAACCGTTGAAGGTCTTTTGGAAGCTGGTGCTGCCAAGTCAGGAAGAAAAAAGCTGGCCGAGTCCACCGGAATAGATGAGTCTAAAATTTTAACCTGGGTAAACATGGCGGATTTGTTCCGCGTTAAAGGGGTTGCTTCTCAGTTTGCCGAACTATTGAAGGCTGCGGGAGTTGATACCGTAAAAGAATTGCGTAACCGCAATGCGGAAAATCTTCACGCCAAACTAACAGAGGTTCAGGCTGAAAAGAAAATTACCCGGGCGGTACCTGCTTTAAGTCAGGTAGCCGATTATATAGAACAGGCAAAAGCACTTACACCTTTGGTTACGTATTAACATACAAAAAAAGGCTCTCTGCAGAGAGCCTTTTTTTGTATCATTTATACCAGCCCCTGGGCGATCATTGAGTTGGCTACTTTTACAAATCCTCCGATGTTGGCGCCTTTTACATAGTTTGTAAAGTCGTGGGTTTCATTGCCATGTTTCACACAAATTTCATGAATGTTTTTCATAATGGTATGTAGCCGGTTGTCCACTTCTTCACGGGGCCAGCTAAGTCGCATGCTGTTTTGTGTCATTTCCAAACCCGATACAGCCACCCCGCCGGCATTGGCAGCCTTCCCTGGCCCAAACAGGATTTTGGCTTCTAAAAATCGATTGAGCGCCTGTTCCGTGCTCGGCATATTAGCTCCTTCTGCTACCACAAAACATCCGTTCTTGATCAGCATTTCTGCTTCTTCTCCACTTATTTCATTTTGGGTGGCACATGGTAATGCAACGTCACATTTAATACTCCAGGGACGTTGGCCATTCATAAATTTAACATTGTATTTTTCAGCATATTCATAAATTCTTCCCCTGAAAACATTTTTCAACTCCATAATGTATGCAAGCTTTTCGGAGTCTATGCCGTCCGGGTCGTAAATAGTTCCGCCTGAGTCGGAAAGCGTAACCACTTTTGCTCCAAGTTCGATGGCTTTTTCGCAGGCATATTGCGCCACATTGCCCGAGCCGGAAATACAAACCGTTTTACCTTCGAAAGTTTCGCCACGGGCCTTCATCATTTCCTGGGCAAAATAAACAGTTCCGTAACCGGTTGCTTCCGGCCGGATAAGCGAACCGCCCCAGTCAACACCTTTTCCGGTAAGAACTCCCGTAAACTCATTTCTGATGCGTTTGTACTGTCCAAACATATAACCGATTTCGCGGCCGCCTACTCCAATATCTCCTGCCGGAACGTCAGTATTTGCACCGATATGTCTGCTCAACTCGGTCATAAAACTCTGGCAGAAACGCATCACTTCGTTGTCTGATTTATTTTTGGGATCGAAGTCGGAACCTCCTTTCCCTCCACCCATCGGGAGCGAAGTAAGGCTGTTCTTTAATACCTGTTCAAACGCTAAGAATTTTAATATACTATGATTTACGGAAGGGTGAAAACGCAGGCCTCCTTTGTAAGGGCCTATGGCACTGTTCATTTCAACCCGGTAGCCACGGTTTACCTGGATGTTTCCACGGTCGTCGGCCCAAGGAACCCTGAATTGTATAACCCGTTCAGGTTCCACCATACGTTCCAGTATTCTTGCGTGAAGGTAACGTGGGTTATCCAGAAGAAAACCTGATAGTGATTTAACAACTTCATGAACAGCCTGATGAAATTCAGGTTGACGAGGATCTTTTGTTTCAACATAAGTCATAAAATTATCGACAAATGCTTTGGTGTTTTTAACAATCATTTGAGTGAGTTTAGAATAATAATGTGAAGAAAGCAAAAATAGTTTCTTTTATTGCATTGTATTCCATTATGTTAAGGGCGTGTTAAGGAGGTTTTGTTTGTAACTGCGAGGGAAATGGACTTTAAAATGAATTTTACAGCAAACACTATTTGAAATTTTTATAGAGAAGATGGTGTTTGTGTTTTTGAGTAAACAATATTACACCTGTGCTTCTTGCAAATTTATTTATCTTTGCCGCCTAATTATTCGAATCAGTTTCAATAAAATACAATGGATTACAAATTCGCGGAAATAGAGCCCAAATGGCAACAATACTGGGAGAAAAACAAAACATTTAAAACAGAAGACGATTTTTCAAAACCCAAATATTATATCCTCGACATGTTCCCTTATCCTTCGGGAGCCGGGTTACATGTGGGCCATCCTGAAGGATATACGGCAACAGATATACTGAGCCGTTACAAACGGATGAAAGGTTTTAATGTGTTGCACCCGATGGGCTACGATGCGTTTGGGCTTCCGGCAGAACAGTATGCCATTCAAACCGGGACACACCCGGCGATAACCACGCAGAAGAACTGTGATAACTTTCGCCGCCAGATTAAGGCAATTGGTTTAAGCTACGACTGGGACCGCGAAATCAATACCACCGATCCGAAATATTTCAAATGGACACAGTGGATCTTTAAAAAACTGTACGATACTTATTTTGATGAAGAACAGCAAAAAGGCCGTCCGATTTCTGAATTGGAGATTCCCGCAGCGGTAAAAGCACAGGGAAAGGAAGCGGTGAAAACCTACATCAGTGAAAAACGCCTGGCGTATTACGACAATGCACAGGTTTGGTGGTGTAATTCGTGTAAAACCGTTTGTGCTAACGAAGAAGTATTAACCGACGGTTCGCACGAAAAATGTGGGAATACGGTTATTCGCAAAAACCTGAAACAATGGTTGCTCCGTATTCCTCACTATGGCGAACGTTTGCTGAGTGGCCTGGATAATCTGGACTGGCCCGCCGGTGTAAAAGATATGCAACGAAACTGGATCGGAAAATCGACCGGTGCCGAAGTGGATTTTGAAATGGATGGATTGGGTAAAAAACTGCGTGTTTATACCACCCGTCCCGACACCCTGTTTGGTGCAACTTATATGGTTGTTGCCCCCGAGCATGAACTGGTGAGTGAACTTGTAACCGATGATAAAAAAGATGCAGTGGATGCGTATGTAAAAGCAGCTGCGTTAAAATCGGATTTGGACCGTACCGATCTGGCCAAAGAAAAAACGGGTGTTTTTACCGGCCGCTACGCCATTAACCCGATCAACAATGCAAAAATACCGGTATGGGTGGCTGATTACGTGTTGACAGGTTACGGGACTGGCGCTATTATGGCAGTTCCGGCACACGATACACGCGACTTTGAATTTGCAAAAGAATTTGATATTCCGGTAATCTGTATCCTCGACCCGAAAGAAGCGGAGAACCGTGGTGAAATTTTGGCCGGAAATGCCTGTTGGACAGAAGATGGCGTTTATATTAATTCGGCCAGTACCGAAACTGGCATTGACATTAACGGTTTGAACAAAGCAGCCGGTATTGCCAATGTAATTGCCTGGCTCGAAGAAAAAGGAATTGGAAAAGCAACGGTAAATTTCAAATTGCGCGACTGGTTGTTTAGTCGTCAGCGCTACTGGGGAGAACCTTTCCCCGTTATTCACTGGGAAGACGGAGAAGTGACACTGGTGGAAGATGCAAATCTGCCTTTGGAACTGCCTGATCTGGAAGAATACAAACCCGGCGAAACGGGTGAATCGCCACTGGCAAATGCCGAAGACTGGTTGCTTGTTACTGATAAAAACGGCAGAAAAGGCCGCCGCGAAACCAACACCATGCCACAATGGGCCGGGTCGTGCTGGTACTATTTGCGTTACATCGACCCGAAGAACGAAGTTTCGATTTTTGATGTAAAAAAGGAACAATACTGGATGCCGGTTGACTTGTACGTAGGTGGTGCGGAACATGCCGTGCTTCACTTGTTGTATTCGCGTTTCTGGCACAAAGTGCTGTTCGATCTCGGGGTTGTTTCTACCGACGAACCCTTCCAAAAGTTGTTCAACCAGGGAATGATCCTGGCTTTTGCCTACGAAACATCTACCGGCGCCAAGGTTACCTCTGATTTGGTAGAAGAAAAAGACGGAAAGTATTTTCATACCGAAACCGGGGAAGAGTTGAAGCAGATCGTGGCGAAAATGTCGAAATCGTTGAAGAATGTGGTGAACCCCGATGATGTGATTGAACGTTACGGCGCCGACTCACTGCGTTTGTACGAAATGTTTATGGGGCCGCTTGATGAGCGTAAACCCTGGGCTGAAAACGGTGTGAAAGGGGTGTTTAACTTTCTGGCACGTGTATATCGTTTCTTTTCAAACGCCGAAAATATTGTTGACGGAGAAGAAGATAAAGAAACGGCGAAATTGTTGCATCAAACCATTCGGAAAGTGGAATCGGATATCGAAAACATGAAGTTCAATACCGGTATTTCTGCGTTGATGGTGTTTAATAACCTGGCTTATAAGAAAGGGAAAGTAACAAAAGATACTGCTAAAACATTTGCCAAAATATTATCTCCGTATGCACCGCACATGGGTGAAGAGTTGTGGTCGATGTACGGAAATTCAGAAACACTCGCGTATGAGCCGTGGCCTATTGTGGATGAAAGCCTGCTGACCGAAGATACCCACGAATACCCGGTTTCGTTTAACGGGAAAATGCGCTTTAAACTGGAATTGCCGCTCGATATGCCACAGGCTGAAGTGGAGAAAGCTGTTTTAGCCGATCCGCGTTCAGAAAAATGGATCGAGGGCAAATCAGTCCGAAAATTTATCTATGTTCCGAAAAAGATCATCAACATTGCTGTTGGATAGGTAATCAATAAAATATTGAAAAAGAGGCTGTCCCAAAAGGGCGGCCTCTTGTTTTAGGCGGCCAGATGTAAATTTGTATGCAATTTGATTTTTGGATGTTTTTTGGATTGTGATAAGCTGGGTGATTGCATAATAATGA